>JBEDHL010000166.1:0-4502 GCA_041174145.1 Pseudomonadota bacterium | reverse complement strand
TGGCCGGGCAGGCCGGTCTCATAAGATGTGGTGCGGGGGATTTCGCCGCTGACGTAGAAGCCATCGGCGATAATGTGTTCATCGCGCACCACAACAGGCTTGGCCCCCATCGCCGCCCAGGCTTCCGGCTTCGGCACCGGGTCCATCGGGAAATGCCCGCCATCGGCCTGGCGGCTGGCGCGTTCGCGGAACATGCCGGGGTGCAGATAAAGCGGCACGTCGCGCCCGCCATTGGCCGCGCGCGTCATTTCAATCGCCTTTGGCAGGCCGCCCGCATGATCCCAATGGCCGTGCGAAAGCACCATGGCCTCGATGGCCGCGAAATCCACGCCAAGCCGGGTGCCATTGCGCTCCACCGCGTAATCCACCGGGCCGCCATCAAACAGGACCGTGCGGGATTTGCCCGCGACTTCGGCGCGCACCACCAATGACAACCCGTGATTGGCGCAGCAGAGCGCGCCGCCCATGGTGCGCTTCATGCCTTGGCGTTGCAGACGCACCCATTCACGCGTGACGACGCTTGGCGTCGTGGAAAGACTATCCGTGACATTATCCACCAGCACCGTAATTTCGATGCGATCCACCGCGATGGGTTCGGCCATGGTTTCCTCCGCTTACTTCTTGCGCCGCGTCTCGGCGATGGTGATGACCAGCGCGCCGGCCAGGATGATCCCTCCGCCAAGCCAGGTCCAGGGATCGGGCACTTCATCGAAGAAAATCCAGCCAAAGCCTACCACCGGCAGCAGGCGCAGATATTGGAATGGCGCGACGGCGGAGGCTTCCCCCGCGCGATAGGCAGAGGTCAGCAGCCAAATGATCCCGGGCGTTGTGATGGCGAAGGCGAGCAGGAAAAACGCATCGAAAAGCCCAGGCGGCGTGAAGGCAGAAATCGCAAAGGGCAGCATGCCAAGGCTGGTGACCAGCCCCACCCAGGCGAGCACGGTTTCATTCCGCTCAGTCTGCGCCAGCATCCGACTAGTCAGCGTTATCCCGCACCAACTGGCCGCGGAGGCCAGCGCCAGCACCACGCCGATGAAGGAAATCTCCGCCCCTGGGCGCAGCATCAGCACCACGCCCAAGAACCCCGCCAAGGTGCCGATCCAGCGCGCCTTGCTGATGTTTTCTTTCAGGATAGGCCCGGCAAGCAGCGTGGTGAACATGACATTGGTGAAGGACAGAACGGTAGCAGTTGCCAGATCGAGAAACACGAAGGACAGGAAATAGAACCCCCAGGTCAGCAGGCTTGCCGCGCCGCGCAAAATATGCAGCCCGCGCCGATCGGTTTGGAAAACGCTAAGCCCCGCTTGCAGCAGCAAGGGCATGACCCAAAGCAATTGCCCGAAGGATCGCGCGAAAAGCTGCATCGCCGTTGGGATGCCGCGGTCATTCATATAACGGATTGCCAAGGCCTCACCGGCGAAAAGCATGGCGGCAAGGCTCATTAGCAGCGCGCCGCGCAGATTGCCGGGTAGGCGATTGAGGCGCGCCATCATGAGGACGCCAGGCAATTCAGGGGCAAGCCAGTGATTCCGGATGGTGGTGACTTTCAGCCTGCTGCTTTGCCCCAAGCATGGCAAGCCAGGGCGCCCGGGCTTTCGCCCTGCGCCACTTTGCGGCACCCTTGCCGCGCAGGAGAATGCCATGACCAGTGACGCCGAAAAACACGCCATCCGCGAAGCCGTGGATCATGGCCCGATCCTGATCTGGGGCGCCGGCGCCATTGGCGGCACTTTGGGCGCTGCTTTGGTGCGCGCGCGCCATGCCGTGGTGTTTGTGGATATTGTAGAAGACCATGTGGCCGCGATCCGCGACCCGGCGGTGGGGCTGACAATTGAAGGCCCGGTTGACCCGCACCGCATCTCCGCCCCCGCCTATACGCCGGCCACCTTGAAAGGCGTTTTTCGCCGCGTGCTGCTTTGTGTGAAGGCGCAGGATACGGAAGCGGCCTGCCACGCCATCGCACCGCATCTGGCGCCGGATGGTTATGTGGTCTCGCTCCAGAACGGGTTATGTGAGGCGCTGATCGCGCCTATTCTGGGTGAGGCGCGCACCATTGGTTGCTTTGTGAATTTCAGCGCCGATTGGTTGGCGCCGGGGCGGATTATCTATGGCGGGCGCGGCGCACTAGTGCTGGGGGAATTGAACGGCGCGATCACGCCGCGCCTGACCGCCCTGCACCGCATGCTGCGCGATAATTTCGAAGCCGATGCGATCATGACGGAGAATATCTGGGGCTATCTTTGGGGTAAGATCGCCTATAGCTCCATGCTTTATACGCAGGCGCTTGGCGAGAAAGGCATTGCCGATGCTTTGGCGCGGCCGGAATTGCTGCCGCTGTGGCGTTGTCTTGGTCAGGAAGCCATGGCGGTGGCCCGTGCCGAGGGTGTCACGGTGGGCAGCTTCAACGGTTTCGATCCCGCCGCCTTCGCGCCTGATGCCAGCGAAGCGGCGGCGGCAGCTTCCATCGCGGCCATGGTCGAATTCAATCGCCCCAATGCGAAAACCCATTCCGGCATTTGGCGTGATCTTTGGGTGCGCCGCCGCCGCACGCCGGTGGATGCGCAAATCGCGCCCGTGCTCGGCATTGCCGCGCGGCATGGCGTGGCCTGCCCTACCATCACGCGGCTGGTTCAGATGATCCATGAATGTGAGGCGGGGGCGCGCCCTGCCTCGGATGATAATTTAGTCGAGCTGATGAAAAACTAATTCAGCGTCGTCAGCAGCCCCGCCATCAGCTTCGCGCGCGGCACCAGGCTGTCAATCAGTACATGTTCTTCAAGCGTATGCGCCAGCGCGCCTTGCACGCCCAAGCCATCCAGCGTGGTGATGCCAAGCGCGCCGGTGAAATTACCATCAGACCCACCGCCGCTTGACTGGTGATTGATGTCAAAGCCAATCGCCTGAGCAATTTCGCGCGCGTGGCGATACAGCGCCATCACCTTCGCATCCGGCTCCCAAACCGGGCGCGTCACGCCGCGCGTCACTTCCAATTGCACGTCATTGGTGGAAGCGCGCAGCGCCAGCATTTTGGCGACGCCGGCATCCAAATCTTCCTGGCGCTTGGCCATGGAAAGCGCCTCCGCTTCCGTGGTGGTGGTGACGCAATTCACCCATTGCCCGCCATGCAGAACACCTACCGAGAAGGTACAATCTTCGGTGGTCATGTCTTCAATGGCCAGGATCTGGCGGCACATTTCCTTGATGGAACTCCGCCCTTCTGCGAGCCTTGCGCCGGCATGGGAAGGCTTACCCGTGGTTTTCAGATTGAAGCGCGCAATGGCATAGCGGCCCGTCACCACCCCACCATCAGCGCGCGCGGGTTCCGGCACCAGGACGAATTTATGCCGCGCCGCTTCGGCTTCGATCAGATCGCGCGTGGAAGGGCTGCCAATTTCCTCATCACTCGTCAGCAAAATCGTGACGGGCAGGGGGGTGGCTAGCTTCGCTGCAATGATCTGGCGCATGGCCTCAACCGCCAGCACCGTGCCGCCCTTCATATCCAGAATGCCCGGCCCATAGCAGCGATTGCCCTCCCGCCGGATCGGCAATTTTTCAAGCGTGCCGATGGGGTGCACCGTATCCAGATGCGCCATCACCAAAATACCCGGCGCACCATCGCCAGCCGGGTGCGGAAAGCGCGCGCGCACGCAATCGCCAAGCCCCATGCGCCCCGGAATGCGATCAATGCGCGCACCGAGCAGCGCCAAGTCACGAGACGCCAAATCCATCATGCGATTGACCGCGGCGGCATCGAAGGTGGGGCTTTCGCACGCCGCCCAGCGCATCAGGCGCGAAAGGATTTCATCAGCATCAAAGGGAAGGGCAAGGGCGGCGTGGGTCATGGCGGGTCAGCTCTCCGGCGAAATGTCCTAAGGCATGCAAGCCTGCGGCGCGGCGCGGTGAAGGGCAAGGGGGCAACTCGGCAGGTGAGGGGCTTGCTGATAAGCTGACAGCAGAACGGGGAGACGATGATGCGCCTTTTGGTTGCCAATGCGAATACAACAGAAGCCATTACCGAAACCTGCGCCGCCGTGGCCCGCGCCGCCGCCGCGTCAGGCACGGAAATCATCGGCGCTACGCCGCGTTTCGGCCCGGCGGTGATCGCGACACGGGTTGAAAACGTGATTGCCGGCCACGCGCTTTTGGAAGTGCTGGCAGAACATGCGGGCCACGTGGATGCCGTGCTGCTGGCCGTGAGTTTCGACACGGCGCTGGATGCCGCGCGCCAGATGATGCCCTGCCCGGTGCTGGGCATGACCGAAGCCGCCGCGCTCACCGCCTGCATGATGGGTGGGCGCTTCGGGCTGATCACCTTCGGCAATGTGGAACCCTACCGCGAATTGATCGCGCGGCATGGGCTTTCGGCCCGCTTGGCCGCCCTGGCTGGGTTGGATGCGACCCCGCCCGAAGCACTGGCCAATCCCGAAGGTGTCGCGGAAAAGCTGCGCCTGGCCGTTGATGATCTGGCGGCGCAGGGCGCCGATTCCGTGGTGCTGGCCGGG
>JBEDHL010000165.1:0-23467 GCA_041174145.1 Pseudomonadota bacterium | reverse complement strand
CCGATCGTCTTGCCGGTAAGCTGCATGCCATCCGTGCGCGGCCAGCCGCCACCGATGATGGCGTGATGCATATTGCCCAAGCCGCGCGCCGCGCCCCACATCAGCGCAAAGGCCATCTCCGCCACCGCGGTATCGCCATAGCCCTTGATGATATGCACCTTCACGCCACATTCGGCATCCAGTTCCTCAGGATTCATGTAGGAACGCGCGCCGGTGCCCAGAAAGACGATATGTCTCAAATCCGGGCAATTCTTGATCACCGCAAGCGGGCAATGCGTGTGATCATTGATCATGATCTGCACGCCTTGCAGCACGCCGGGTAGGTCATCCGGCTTAATATCAGGCGTTTCGTGAATGTCCATCGGCAGATCATCGGCGCGATGGAGCTTCCGCATCACGGCGGCGAGTGAGGCATTGGCATCAATAAAGGCAGCACGCATGGGAAGCCCTTTCACTATGTTTCACACATCCACGGCGAAATGACGCAGCGCAGCCTCATCCCAGTCAAGCCCAAGCCCGGGCGCTTCGGGCACCAGCGCCATGCCATCCCGCACCGCCAAGGGCTGGCGCAGCAAGGGGGCCGCGATATCCAGATGTTCCAGGTAATGCGCGGTGGGCGTCGCTTGCAGCAAATGCGCGCTGACTTCGACAAAAATATGCGATGACATGGGCACCCGATGTGCTGCCGCCATGGCAGCAGCCCGCAGCCAGCCCGTGACACCGCCAATCTTCATTGCATCCGGCATGCAGAAATCGCAGGCGCCAGCCGCCAGGGCGCGCTGCATGCCAGCAGGGCCCCACCAATTCTCCCCACCCTGGATCGGGATTTCGAGCCGCGTGGCGAGGGCCGCCATGCCCGCATCATCCTGCACCGGCAGCGGTTCTTCCAGCCAGCGCACATCAAGCGCTTGCAATGCACGCCCGCGCCGTTCCGCTTCCGGCAGTGTCAGTGCCTGGTTGTAATCCACGAAAATCGCGACATCATCGCCCACCACGCCAAGCACGGCGCGCACCGTCGCCAGATCATCTTCAAGCTTTGCCTGGCCTAGCTTGAACTTCACTGCGCGCGCGCCAAGCCGCGCCACCGCTTGGCCGGCTTCCTCGGCCAGCATCGCAGGCCCCCAACCGCGGAGTGAGGCGTAAATCGGCATGGGCCGCGCTTCCGCCCCCAGCATGGCGTAAAGTGGCAGGCCAGTGCGGCGGGAAAGCGCATCCCATAGCGCCATGTCCAGGAGCGATAGCGCAATCTGCACCAAGCCTTCGCTACCAAGAATGCGAAAACCATCATGCAATTCGCGCCAGAGCGATGTCGGCGCCAATTCCCGGCCAATCAGCCCCTCCCCAATCGAACGCGCGAGCGCTGCGGTCGGGCCAAGTGCGGCGCGCGTATAGGGAAAGACATAAGCCGTGCCCGTAGCGCCATCGCTGGTGGTGACTTCCGCAATCACCAAAGGCGCGCGGGGGATGACATTCAGGCTATTGCGCAGCGGCGGATCAATCGGCGCATCTACACAGCGGATGGTGATGGCGCTGATGTTGGTTTTGGTCATGCTGGGCCTCCGGCATGAGACTGGCGCGGTAGCGCGGCGCTGTCACCACGCCCCGGCACGTGTTGCCAGCGCGACATTCAACTCGGCCCCCCAAAGCACCACGTAAACGCTGACATAGAACCACATCAGCAAGCCCACTGTGGCGCCAAGCGGGCCATACATTGCATCGTAAGTAGCAAAATCCGAGACATAAAGGCTGAAGGCCGCCGACCCCAAGGCCCAAAGCAGCGTGGCCAGCACCGCGCCCGGCAGGATGCGTTTAATGGGCAAGCGCCGCGATGCGGGCCCCACCCGATACACCGCCAGCAGTGAAAGCCAGATGAGTAATAAAAGCGTCAGCAGTGAAAGCCCGCGCAGCGAAAGGGCGCGCAGCGCCGGCAAGCCAATCAGCGCGAAAATACCGGGCAGCGCCACCAAAGCCGCAATGGCAATAACGGCGGCAAGTGTCGCCGCCAGCGTCAGCCCAATGGCAAGCGCATGGTAGCGCAAGAAGGGCCGTGTTTCTTCCACGTGATGCGCCATATTCAGCGCGCCGATCGTGGCGCGGGTGCCGGCGGAAGCGCTCCAGATCGCAAGGCCCGCGCTCAGCATGGCACTCCATTCCAGGCTGGGGCGCGGGGCTTCCACCAAATCATGCACGCGGCTTGCGATCATCTCAAAAGTGTCTTCCGGCACTAATTCGCGCAGCACTTCAAGCTGTGGTTCCACCGCCGCCGCGTCGAAGACCATGCCATAGAGTGAAATCAGCAGAAAAATGCCGGGGAACAGCGCCAGCATGGCGTAGAAGGCGCAGCCCGCTGCGGTCAGCGCAATGCGGTCAGACGCGGAAGCCCGCAGCACGCGCATAAGTATGGCGGTCGCGCCGAATTGGGCTGGCTGGGTTTGCGACATGCCCCCTTATAGGGTCACGCCGGCAGGATGCGAAAGAATCAGACTTTGGCGCGTTCCGGCACGTGATAAGCACGCTTCGCCGAAGCCCGCAGCTCCAGCGGAGAGATGCGACCATCTTGGTCCGTATCGATCCGCTGGAGCATGGCAGCGAGCGTGTTGCCCGTGGGTGTCCCCGGACCGGCAGTTCTTGCCGGGCTGTGCCGCAATTCTTGCAGCATGGGTGCGAATTCTTTTCGCCCCCCTGCGACGTCGAGCCGAGCCGCGTCTTGCGTGCTCTGCATGCGGCGGGAACGGATCTCCTGAGGAGCAGTCAAAGACTTTTCCGGAACCACCAACATCGTCGCAACCCCGTTTTGGTTGGCGCCGACGCTTTGGTCGGCGGCACCATTTTGGTACGTGATGGGTATTGCAGATGCCGTGCCAGAGTTTTCGTGAGGTCGCGAAAATTTCAGGCGCCAAGGCGCGCAAAGGTCACTTCATGCTTGTTATGGGCGGCGTGAAACAGGATAGAGCCCTGAATTTGCTGAAATTCTGCGATGATGTTGTGATCCGTCGCGCCCTGAAATTTGATGGTGCAGAAAATATTCTGGGCCTTTTCTGCCTCGATCCAGCGCCGCACCAGGCCCAAAAGCCGCGTCGGGTAGCAAATGACATCGCTGAACAGCCAGGTGACCGGCGATTCTTGCCGGGGGTCCAGGGCAAAAGCGCTCTCGGGGCGGAAATTAACGCCGGGCAGGGCAGCAATGGCCGGGTCGAGCGGCGCCTTATCCACCGCGGTCACCTCAGCGCCGAGTTTGGCAATGACCCAAGTCCAGCCGCCGGGGGAAGCGCCAAGGTCAAGGCAAGTGTCGCCCTGGCCGGGGTGGCGGCCCAGCCGGGTCAGGCCTTCCCATAATTTGAGGTAGGCGCGGGAAGGCGGGCCGGCCTTGTCCTCCACAAAGCGGGGTTCGCCATTGACGAAGGGGCTGGTCTTGCTGGGGCTGGCCAGACCCCGGTCCGGCGCCAGCAGGGTCCAGGCACCCAAGGGCGCGGTCGGGGCGGGTTCCGGGAAGACCAGGGGGCGCGCCTTTACGGGCGGCAGGCGTTCGGCGATGAGCGTGCTGCGGCGATGATGCAGCAAGGGCAAATGGGACCAGTTGCGCTGGATGGCGCGGAGCGCATCGGCGGCGGCCTTGACCGAGGGGGCGGGTAATTCCTGCGGATCGGTCCAGATATCCAAGGCCCAAACCGCCGGCGCGGGCGGGTCGGGCGAAAGGGCCAGGCGGCCGTGCCAGGCAGTCACGCGCCGGCTGCTCAGGCGGAGTTCTTCGGCCAATTCAGCTTCAAACCCCTCAGCGGCCAGATAGGCGGCGCGGATCATCGGCGGAGCGCCGCCAGCGCCAACAAGGCCCAGCCAAGCATAAGCAGAATCCCGCCCGAAGGTGCCACTGGCCCCAAGGATTGGCCGGAAAGCGCGCCCAGCCAGACCGCGCCGCAAAACAGGATCATGCCGGCCAGAAAAGCCGCTGCCGCGCCATGGGCCAGGCGTCGGCCCTTTTCGGCCATCAGCCCCGCGATCAGCAGGGCCAAGGCGTGCCAGCCCTGCATCGTCAGCGCGTTTTGCACCGAAGCCAGGCGCGTGGGGTCAAGCCGCGCGGGCAGCCCATGCGCGGCCCAGGCGGAAAGCCCAACCGCAATCAGCCCCGCCAGGGCACCGGAGATCAGCCAGAAACGATACATCGCATGGCCCTTACGCCGCCTCTGCGCGGGTGGCCAGGGTGCCGGCTAGTTCCGAAACCGCAACCGCTTGGCAAAATGGCGCGCCCGCGCCGCCATGCTGGTTTCCATTGCTTCCAACTTGGTCACCATATCGGGCCAACGGCCTTCTACCCAACGCCAGCGACGCGCGGCCCAGATATGTTGGTCGCGCAGCACGAAAACCCCGAAGGCGAGGAACATGAAGCCCTGCAAAAACGGCAGCACCAGCCCCAGCACGCCAAGCACCAGCATGGTCCAGCCGAAAATCTTGCGCGGGAAGGAAGGACGCAGAATGACCATGCGCGCCAGATGGTTGCGCTGCCCGCGCGGAACAAGACAGGGCTTGCCGATCCGGCCCGGCTTTGCCCATGGTGCGCTTTCTATCTGGGGGCTGGGCCATGGATCCGCTGACGCTGGTTGTTGTTTCGCGCAATTATTTCAATCTGCCGGCCTGGATCGGCCTGCATGCCGGGCTTTTCGCCGCCGAGGGCATTGCGCTGCATATTGATCATATCGAAGGCATTGAGGAGGTGAATGAACGCATCCGCGATGGCCGCGCGCAGCTTGCCTATGGCGTTACCGAACATGTCATTCTGGATGCGGAAGCGGGCGGGCATCAGGCGATCATTGGCGGCAATGTCAATCGCCTGCCGTTTTCCTTTATCGCGCGGCCGGGCTTGGCGCGGCTTGAAGATTTGCGCGGCAAGAAAATCGGCGTGTCTTCGCTCCGCGCGGGCAGTTCTTCGCTGATCATGCGGCTTCTGGCAGCGCGCGGGCTGCATTGGCCGGGCGATTATGAATTGGTGCCTTGCGGTCCGATCCTGGCGCGTTGGGACATGCTGCGCAAAGGGGAGATTGACGCGGGGTTGCAGGGCGCACCACTCAATCACATTGCCTTGGATATGGGCTTTGTGTCGCTCTGTGAACCGCGCGCGGAAGTGCCGGATTTCCAATTCACCAGCCTGGATGTGGATTTGCGCTGGGCGCGTGACAATCATGATCTACTGATCCGCTTCCTGCGTGGCTTTCTGCGCGCGCATGAGAAATTCTATACGGACCAAGCCTTCGCGCGGGATGTCGCCATGCGTG
Source organism: Pseudomonadota bacterium (assembly GCA_041174145.1). GTDB lineage: Bacteria > Pseudomonadota > Alphaproteobacteria > Acetobacterales > Acetobacteraceae > Neoroseomonas. The sequence continues at coordinate 18,200 of JBEDHL010000165.1, read as the reverse complement.
AGACAGGGATTGAGGCGCGCTACGCTGACCTTGCCTGGGCGGAATATACGCGCGATGCGATTTTCCCGCGTGATGGGGAGGCAAGTGCCGCTGGGGTGCAGGCGCTGATTGAAACCAGCGCGCTTATTCGCGATTTGCCGGCGCGCGCCCGCACCAGGGCCGAGGATTACATAGACCGAAGCTGGCTGGCGGAAGCGCGGGCATCGCTGTGATGATTGATTACGGCGCGCGGGCGCGTATTGGGCTGATGGTGCCTTCAGGCAATGCGATATGCGAAGCCGAATTGCACGCCATGTTGCCGCCAGGTGTGGTGGCGCTGATCACACGGCTGGAATTGCGCGGTAGTTCTGAAGCCGAATTGGCGAAAATGCTCAATCGATTGGAAGAAGCGGCCGGCTTGCTGGCGGATGCGCGGCCAGCGCTATTGGGCTTTCACTGCACCGCGGTTTCCACCTTTGCCCCTGATCGCGCGGCGGAAATCCCTGCGCGGATTGCCAAAGCCTCTGGCCTGCCGGCGGTGACAACGGCCGATGCCATTCTGGCCGCGCTTGGCGCCTTGGGGGCCAAGCGCATTCTGCTGACCACGCCCTATATCGCCGCCGTGCATGAGCGGGAAATCGCCTTTCTGGCCGCCCATGGCTGCGCGGTGATGGGCGGCGATCTGATGGGCATCAACACCAATGCGGAAATGGCGCAAATCCCGCCCGAGGCGATTGCCGCCCAGGCGCGCGGGGCGGCAAGGGCCGCACCCAGCGCAGATGCCTGCTTCATTTCCTGCACAGCGATCCGTTCCGCCGGCGTGATTGAGGCGCTAGAGGCGGAACTCGGCATGCCCGTGATCACCAGCAATCAGGTTATGGCCTGGCATGTGCTGCGGCACCTTGGCCTTCAGGATCAGCCCCAAGGCTTCGGGCGCCTGATGGCGCTGACGTGAAGGCGATTTGCGTCAGGCGCAAGGCAGCCTATGCTTGAAAAGACAAGCCCCGCGCATGAGCGGGCAAAAAGGGGAGGAAGACCGCATGACCCAATTGACCCGCCGTTCTCTCGGCGCTGGCGTTTTTGCCCTTGGCATGGCACCGGCCATTCTGCGTGCGCAAGGCAAGACTGTGCTGCGCCTGGGCTGGACCAGCGGCGATGGCGCGCTGGACCCCTATGCCACCGGCGCGCGCCTGTTCAAGCAGGCGTTGGAAAAGCGCGTGGGTGACAGGATGGAGGTGCAGCTTTTCCCGAACCGCGCCATTGGCGATGAACGCCCGCTGATTGACGGCATGCGGCTTGGCACGGTGGATATGGGCATCATCACCAATGCGGTGATCGCGCAGATCGAACCCGCCTTTCAGGTGAATGACATGCCCTTCCTATTTTCCAGTGAGGAACAGGGCCATCGCGTATTGGATGGCGCGGTGGGGCAGGCGCTACGCACGCGGCTTGAATCGCGTGGCGTGATCCCGCTCGGCTATATGGAAGGCGGCTTCCGCCACATGATCAATAATGTGCGCCCGATCGTGAAGCCGGAAGATTTGCGCGGCATCAAGTTCCGCGTGCTGCAAAGCCCGATCTATATCGAAATGTTCCGCAGCCTCGGCGGCAATGCCGTGCCGATGGCTTGGGGCGAAACCTTCACCGCCGTGCAGCAGGGCGCGGTGGATGGGCTTGAAATCCCGCTCGGCATTGTGGATCAGAGCAAATATTACGAAGTGACCAAGTATCTTTCGCTGACCGGCCATATCTATTCCATGATCGGCTGCCTGATTTCAAAACGCAGCTTTGACCGCCTGCCGGCGGAATTGAAAACCGCGGTGACGGAAGCAGCGGCGGAAGCAACGCCGGCGCAGCGCGTGGCGAATGCGCAAGCAACCGCCGGTTTCCGCGACAGCCTGTTGAAAAACGGCATGCAGATCAATGATGTGCCGGACAAGGCGGCTTTCCGGCGCGGCGTGCTGCCGATGTATGAGAATTTCCGTGGCCAGATCGGTGCCGATATCATCCGGGATGCACTGGCTGCGGTGCAGTGAAGCTGCTTGGCCCCCTGGCACGCTTTCTTGCGGCGGCAACGCGTTATTCCATCGCGCTTGCCGCCGCGCTGATGCTGCTGGCCATTCTGTATCAGGTTTTCACGCGTTACGTGCTGGGCGCCGCTTCCTACTGGAGCGAGGAATTTGCCGTACTGATGTTTTCCTGGAGCGTGCTGGCCGGATTGGCGCTTGGCGTGCATGAAGGCTTTCATGTGCGGCTTAGTCTGCTGACCGATGCCTTGCCGCTTGCCGGGCGCATCACGGCGGAACGGGTATTGGATTTGGCGACCGCCTTTCTTGGCGCTTTTCTTGCCTGGTCCGGCTGGCGCTTTCTGGACATGACAAGCGGTTCCGTCTCTGCGGCCATCGGCTATCCTGTGGAGATATTGAACGCGCTGGCGCCCATTGCCGGCGCGCTGATGGCGGTATTCGGCCTGGAACGCGCGCTGCGCCCCGGCGGCGCCCTGCCAGCGGATGAGGCGGAAATCGCATGACCGCCATCGCCTGGTGCCTGACCGTCGGCTTTGGGGCGCTGGTGACGCTTGGCGTGCCCTTCGCCATCGCCATTTCCTTGGTGATCATGGCGGCGCTTATTCTTGCCGATATCGAACCCGCCTTCCTGGCCCAATCCATCATCAGCGGTTCGCAGCAATTCAGCCTGCTCGCCATTCCGCTTTTCATGCTGGCGGGTGAGTTGATGTCGGCGGGCGGGCTTTCCAAGCGGCTGGTGGATTTCGCTTCAACCCTGGTGCAGCATTTGCGCGGTGGGCTGGCGATGGTGACGGTGCTGGCCGCTTTGGTGTTTTCGGCGATTTCGGGTTCCGCGCCAGCCACCACGGCGGCGATTGGCGCCATCATGATCCCGGCCATGATGCAGGCGGGGTATGATAAGGGCTTCGCCGCTTCCATCGCGGTTTCCGCCGGCGTTTTGGGGCCGCTGATCCCGCCTTCCATCGCCTTCGTGATTTGGGGGATTGTCGCCGAACAATCCATTGGGCGGCTGTTTCTATCGGGCATTGTGCCGGGGCTATTGATTGCCGCGGGCCTGCTGGTGATTTGTTGGGTGCATGCCAAGCGGGCGAATGTGCCGCGCCTGCCGCGTGCCACACCCGCGGAAATGGCACGGGCCTTTGCCGATGGACGCTGGGCCTTGGCCTCGCCCTTGGTGGTGCTGGGCGGGATTTACGGCGGCATTTTCACGCCCACCGAAGCGGCGGCGGTTTCCTGCCTTTACGCCATCATCATCGGGCTTTTTGTCGAACGTAAGCTGACGCTGCGCGCCCTGCCCGGTATTTTCGTGAAGGCCATGCGCACCAGCGCCATAGTCTGCGCCATTATCGCGGTTTCTGCCGGCTTTGGCATTCTGGTGGCGCAGGAACAAATCGCCACACGCTTCGCCGCCTGGATGGCGCAGGCGATTGGCGAAAAATGGGCGGCTTTAGCCACGCTGAATATCGCCTTTTTCCTGTTGGCCGCCGTGATGGATGAAATCGCCATCATGGTCATTCTGGGCCCCATGCTGATTGCCATTGCCAATCGCTTCGGCGTGGACCCGATCCATTTCGGCGCCATGATTGTCACCAATGTTTCCATCGGCATGGCGGCGCCGCCGATTGGCTATTGCCTGTTCATCGGCATGGCGATCAGCGGCTTGTCGCTTGCGCGGATCAGTCGGGCCATTTGGCCGCAAATCCTTTGGATGTTGGTGGTGCTTTTCCTGATTACCTATGTCCCAAGCTTTGCCTTGATGTTCCAACCCGGCGGGCGCTGAGACCCAAGCCTGGAATTGCCAAAACCCCCATTACATTCCATAATAATTTACGAATATTATGGATTGTTTCATGCCCCATCGCCCCCGTCTCTGTGCATTTGGTCTGCTGACCATGCTTCTGTTTGGCGCAACGCCTTCAGCCTTCGCGCAGCAAAGCGTTTCAGTGGCTGACCGCGCGCGCGAATTGGCCGATGCACGGCCTTGGGCAGGCATGATCTTCGCTGGGTCTTCCGTGGCTGATGGCAAACTGCGTGATATCATGGTGGCACCCTGGACCGGTTCCTGGGGTGATGACACGCTGGCCGGCGGCGCGGTCAGTTATCGTCTGGCACGCTTCTGGAAGTTCTTCATGCTGGATGCGGAACTGGGCGGCGCCTACCGCTTTGGCGAAACGGAAGGCGGGGAATTCTGGGCTGCGGGTTACTTGCGCTATGATGGATTCCCCTGGACCCATTACGTCTACACCACCTTCGGGCTTTCCATGGGGCCGGATTACGTCACCCGCCTGCCGCGTGTGGAACGCGGCACGGATGCCCGGCCCGAGCCCAATCAATCACGCTTTTTGAACTTCTTTTCCCCAGAAATTACCTTTGCCTTGCCGGACCGGCCAGACCAGGAAATCGCCATACGTTACATGCACCGCAGCGGGATTTTCGGCACCTATAACGGGGTTTATGAGGGCGCAAATTCCCTCATTGTGGGCTTTCGCACGCGGTTTTAGGGCGCTTTCAAGCCACGCGGCGCCATTTGGCGGCCTGGAAAGCGCGATCAAACAGCGATTTGGGGCGTGGTGGGCGCACGTGGGATCGAACCACGGACCTCCTGCGTGTCAAGCAGGCGCTCATACCACTGAGCTATGCGCCCTTACCGACGAAGCGTTCCCATAACCGCCCTGCCCTGCCTGCGCAAGTCTGGCGCTCAACACGCCTCAATCGCCAGGCTGGCCGCCCGAGAAGTGATATTGCTGCAGCGCCACATCGAGCAGCCTTTCCAGCACTTCGGGCTCCTGCGCGCCGGCAATGGCCTGCTGCCCGGCGATAATGAAGCAGGGCACGCCATTGATCCCGAGACGATGGGCGCGAAGGTTTTCGGTATGCACCGCCTCAGCCTCCTCACCTGAACGGAGGAAGGCGAGCGCCGCATTCGGGTCCAGCCCAACGCCACCAGCCAAGGTGGCAAGCCGGTCCAAATCGCCAATATCCGTCCCATCGGCGAAATAGGCGTGGAACAGCGCTTCCACCATCATCTCGCCCAAGCCCTCACGCACCGCATAACGCACCAGGCGATGCGCATTGATGCTGGATGGTACGCGCCCCATCAGGTCAAAGCGAAAGCCAATCCCCTCAGCCAGGCCAAGTTCCGCCAGCGCATTTTGCAGGCGCCGCGCGCGATCCTCGCCGCCGAATTTGCGCGCCACGAATTCTGCACGGGAAACGCCGCCCGGCGGGATATCGGGATTGAGCAAAAAGGGGCGCCATAAAAGCTGGGGGATGATATCCGGCCTGGCGCGCAAGGCCCGACGCAGCCTTCTGACCCCCAGGTAGCACCAGGGGCAGATCAGGTCGAAGGCAATATCAATATCCAGCCGTGGCTGGAGGGGTGCCAGGATGTTCACGCGCCTAATCTAGCGCGCCGGCGCGGCGCGGGCAGCCCCCCTTTCGTGCTTTATCAGCTATTCCGCCACCAGATTGAGCCGGCGGATCAGCGGCGCCCAGCGTTCCCCATCCCGTTTGGCGCGGGCGGCGAAAACCTCAGGCGCGGCGGGCTCAGCCGGGTCTGCCCCCACGCGCTTGTAGGCGGCGCGCACTTTCTCATCTGCCAAGGCTTCGCCCAGCGCCGCATTGAGCCGGGTGACGATCTCCGGCGGGGTTTGGGCCGGCACGGCCAGACCAAAATAGCTGGAGCCTTCAAAGCCCGGGATGGTTTGGCCCATGGTGGGCACACCCGGCCATTCGGGCCGCGGTTCCACGGTGGTAAGCGCCACCGGGCGGACGCTTTGTGTCTGGCGCAACGGCTCGCCTTCCGGCAGGCCCAGGCAGCGCGCATGCACGCGCCCTGCGATCAGGTCGGTCATGGCATTGGTGGTCTGGCGATAGGGCACATGCACCATATCAAGCCCAAGCCGCGCGCCCATATCTTCCATGATCAGATGCGTGATGGCGCCAACGCCGGCCGAGGCGAAGGTGAATTTGCCAGGATTGGCCTTGATCCAGGCTGCCACCTCATTGAAATCGCGCCCCGGGATCGAATTATGCACCATCAGCAGGTTGGAGGTGGTGCAGAACATGCCAACCGGCGTGAAATCCCGCTGGGCGTTATAGCCCACGGATTTATACAACAACGCATTCAGGCCGCTATTCGTGCCCATGGTGGCGACCAGCACGGTATAGCCATCACCCGGCGCGCGGGAGACCATTTCCGCCGCCAGATTGCCCGCGCCGCCCGGACGGTTATCGGACAGCACCGGTTGCCCAAGCCGCTGCTGCAAGGCTTCGGCCGTAACGCGTGAGACAATATCCGTCTGCCCGCCGCCACCATAGGGAATCACCAGCCTGATCGGACGATCCGGATAGGTGCTGGCGCGCGCCAGGCGCGGCGCGGCGAGCCCCGTAAGGCCCGCGAACAACATGGGACGACGCTTGATGAAATTTCCCGACATGGTTTCCCCCTTACTGGCGCGGCGTGGTTTAGCCCGCTATGAAGCGCCAGAAGATCAGCATGATTTGCGCGGGCTTCAAAGCGCAACGCTGGGATAGGAACGAAGCGCATGTTTCATCGCCGTAGCCTTTTGGCCGCCCCTGCTTTGCTGGCCATGAAGCCCCTGGCTGCGCAGGGGGTTTGGAATCCGCAACGCCCCATTCGCATTCTGGTGGGCTTTGCGCCCGGCGGCGGCACAGATATCACCACCCGCACGCTGACGAATAAGTTGCAAGCCCTGCTGGGACAGCCGATTATTGTGGAAAACCGTCCTGGTGCCGGCGGCAATCTGGCATCTGAAGCAACAGTCAATTCGCCATCCGATGGCTACACTTTGATGATGGGCACCATCGCTTCGCTGGTGCTGAACCCAATCCTTGCCAAATTACCCTTCGATGTCATGACGGATCTGACGGCGATTTCGCGTTCTGTTGAGGTCACTAATATTCTGGTGGTGCCGGTGGATCGCCCTTGGCGCAGCCTGCCGCAATTGATCGCTGCCGCAAAAGCGCAGCCGGATCAATTGACTTACGGATCTTCAGGCATTGGCAGCGCCGGACATCTGGGTGGCGCCCTGCTGGATTCCATGGCCGCTATTCGCACCGTCCACGTGCCCTATCGCGGTGGTGGGCAATTAATTACCGACCTCATCTCCGGCAAAGTGGATTATTCGATAGCCACAGCAGCAACAGTCTTGCCCCAGATTGAAGCCGGCAAGCTGCGCGCCCTGGCCGTTCCCTTGCCAAAGCGCAGCCAGTTGCTGCCCGATACACCGACCATTGCTGAGGCGGGCCCACTGCCGGGCTATGAGGTGGCGAATTGGTACGCGCTGATGGGGCCGCGCAATCTTGCAAGACCCATTGTGACGCGCGTGAACGAAGCGCTGGTGGAAGCGCTGCGTGATCCCGAAATAATCGCGCATTTGGCGCGCCATGGTTTGGAAGCGGCACCAAGTACACCTGAAGAATTGGCCGGCTTCATGCGGGCCGAAACCGCGAAATGGACCCCGATTGTCCGCGCTTCCGGCGCTTCCATTAATTGACCCTTCGCGTCGTTACCCACCGAAACCGGGCTATTGCCGCCTTTCTGTTGGCGCCGCCCCGATTCTTGCCTGCACCACTCAGAAAATTACATGTCCCCTGCGTAAAAAAATTCATCTTGGCTACTGACAAGCATTGAATCCTCGGCTATGGCGGGCCATCCGCAAGGGAGAATCGAAGGATGTCAAAGAAGTTTCTTACTGACGTGATCGCCAAATCTGGTGACATGTCCGCCGTGGCTGCAGGCAAGCTCGCCGCTGATATTATTGACGCGATCAAGGCAGAAATCGTCACCTCTGGCCGCTTCACCATTCCTGATTTCGGTGCTTTCGCTGTGCGCGAAACCCCGAAGCGCACTGGCTTGAACCCCAAGACCGGTGAGAAGGTGCAGATCAAGGCTGGCGCGACTGTTCGCTTCAAGGCGAGCCCGGCGCTGAAGGCCGCCGCGCTTTCCGGCGTGAAGAAGGGCAAGCGTAAGGCGAAGGCCTGATTTTTTGCTTTTCAGCGAAGGTGGTGTTCCGCAAGGACACCGCCTTTTTTCATGTCAATTTACTGCGTTTCAATCATCAATCGCGCCGTGACGCAGGCGCTTGACGGCACCGCGCCGCGTTTTCGATTCCAACCGCCGCACCTTTGAACCCAGGGTTGGTTTGGTGGCCTTGCGGGGCGGGGGCGGCGGCAAAGCGGCCTTGCGCAACAAGGCAATCAGCTTCTGGCGCGCTTCTTCTCGGTTCGCTTCGCGCATGCGGTGGCGTTCCGCCGTGATAATCAATTCGCCCCCCTGGGTCATCCGGCGCCCTGCCAGAGCTATCAGCCTTTGCTTCACGGCATCAGGCAAATTGGGCGAGGCCATGGCGGCGAAACGTAGCTGCACCGCCGTTTCCAACTTGTTCACATTCTGCCCGCCTGGGCCGGAGGCGCGTAAGAAGGCTTCCTTTAGCTCTTGCTCGGCAATCGCGATGGCGTGGGTGATGCGGATCATGCATTCTCCATAAGACAAAACCACCGGCCCTGTCTTGCCATTAGGCCCCGGGCGCAGGATGTTGGGGCCATCAAGGAACGGGAAACCATGGACCAGCATTCAATTGACAAGGCGCCTGACGCCGCGGCCGATTGGCCGGATCAGATCTATTCTCTGCTCAAGACCCATAACATCACGCAAGTGGCGCTGGTGCCGGATGCCGGGCATTCCCGGCTGATTCGCCGCTGCCTGGCCGACAATGAAATGACAGTGGTCACGCTGACTACGGAAGAAGAAGGCATTGCGCTGCTGCAAGGCGCCTGGCTTGGTGGCGCGAAGGGTGTGCTACTGATGCAATCTTCCGGCGTTGGCAATTGCATCAATATGCTTTCGCTTTCCATCATGCATCGCTGCCCGCTGCCCATGCTGGTGACGATGCGCGGCGATTTTGGCGAATTTAACCCGGCGCAGGTGCCGATGGGCAATGCCACGCAAACCGTGCTGGAAGCCATGGGTACGCTGGTACACCGCGCCGATACGCCCGAGGATATTGCACCCACGGTGAATGCCACTATTCGCCTGGCCTTCAATACTTTCCGCCCCACCGCAACCCTGATTGGTCAGCGCGTGCTTGGCGCCAAGACTTTCGGGAAGGACTGAGAAAATGCTTGCTGCTTCCGGAAAACTTGACCGCCGTGAATTGACCCGCGCGCTGCTTACGGATCGTGGGGATATGCTGGTGATTGCCGGGCTTGGCGCGCCAGCCTGGGACATTACGGCCATTGGTGATTGTGCCGAGAACCTGCCGCTTTGGGGCGGCATGGGCGGCGCGGCGATGATCGGCCTTGGCCTTGCGCTCGCGCAGCCCAAGCGCAAAGTGCTGGTGATTACCGGCGATGGCGAAATGCTGATGGGCATTGGCGCGCTGGCAACGATCGCGGTGCAAAAGCCGGCCAATCTTTCGATCGTGGTGCAAGATAATGAGCATTACGGCGAAACCGGCATGCAGGAAACCGCGACACGCCACGGCGTTGATCTGGTGACCATGGCGAAGGGTGCCGGCATTGCCCACACCATGTTCGTGACCAAGCCAGATGAAGTGCCGGCGCTGCATAAGGCGATCCATGCAGGTAAAGGGCCCTTCTTTGCGGTCGCGAAGATTGATGCCACCAGCAAGCCCTTGGTGCTGCCGCCGCGCGAAGGTGCGCTATTGCAGGCGCGCATGCGTGAAGCGGTGATGGGGCCGGCGGCGCATCATCAATTGTAATTGAACGACGTCAGCCAACGAAGATCGGCGGTGCCCAAACAAAGGGAGGAAACGATGCAAAGACGGCAAATACTGGCTGGGCTCGCGGCGGTAGCAGCAAGCCCTGCGCTGGCCCAGGCGCAATGGAGCCCGGATCGGCCCATTCGCGTGATTGTTCCCTTCGCCCCAGGCGGCAGCACGGATATCACGGCGCGGTTGGTGGCTGAGGCGATTTCGCCAAGGCTTGGCCAGCCTGTCGTCATCGAAAACCGTCCCGGCGCCGCAGGGAATATCGGCAGCGAAGCGGTCGCGCGCGCGGCACCAGATGGCTATACGCTGGTGATGGCGACGAGTTCCACCCATGCGACGAATGGCGCGCTGTATCGCAACATGCCTTTTGATGCGCAGCGCGATTTCACGCCGATCAGCCAAACCACCTTCATCCCCAATCTGTTGGTAGTGCACCCGGATGTGCCGGCACGGGATTTCGCGGGCCTGGTGGCGGAAGCCAAGGCAAAGCCGGGCGTGCTGAATTTCGGCAATGCGGGTTCCGGCACATCGCAGCATCTTTCCGCCGCTTTGATCGCCGCGCGTACCGGCATTGACGTGACGCATGTTTCCTATCGCGGCGGCACGCCGGCAGTGACGGATTTGATGGGCGGCAAAATCCAGGCCATGGCAGCACCTTTGGTGGAGGTGATTGCACATGTGCAAGCGGGCAAGTTGCGCGCCATTGCCGTGACAACCGCGCGGCGTTCATCGCTGCTGCCGGATGTACCGACCATTGCGGAAACCCTGCCGGGCTTCGAAGTGGCGCTGTGGAATGGCTATATGGCGCCTGCGAATACGCCAGCGCCCATTGTCAATCGCATCGCCGCCGAAATCCGCGCCGTGATGCGCACCGATGAAATGAAAGCGAAGCTCGCCCAGCAGGGGAGCGAACCCGTTGGCTCGACGCCTGAGGAATTTCGCGCTTTCGTTGCTTCCGAGATTCCGAAATGGGCCGAATTGGTCCGCATTTCCGGCGCCAAGGTAGAATAGGAAACACCATGCCCCATATCGTTTGCCTCCGCCCACTGCATCCTGACGCCATGGCCAGGCTGCATGCAGAACCCGATTTCAAGGTTACGATGCTGACCGAGGTGAATGCAGAAACCTTGCGGGAGCCGATGCAAACTGCGGAAGCCATCATTGTGCGCGCAACGCCAATCAATCGTGATTTCCTGGCCAATGCACCAATGCTTTCCATCTGCGCGCGCCACGGCGTGGGCTATGATGCGGTAGATGTGAAGGCACTGACGGAACGCGGCATTCCGCTGACCGTCACGCCCGATGCAAATGCGCTTTCAGTCGCCGAACACGCGATGATGCTGATGCTTTCAACATCACGGCGTACGCTGGACTACGACAAGAATTTGCGCGCGTTGGATTGGGGCTCCAAGCCTTCGCTGAAAACCTGGGATCTTTCCGGGCGAAAGGTACTGATCATTGGCTTTGGGCGCATCGGTGGGCGCGTGGCACGGCTTTGTAACGCTTTCGGGATGGAGGTATTGGTGCACGACCCCTATATCCCGCAAAACACCATCAAGGGCGCTGGTTTCCGCCCGATCAAGAATCTGCATGAAGGTTTGGCGGAAGCCGATATCGTCACCACCCATTGCCCAAGCAATGAAGAAACGCGCAGCATGGTGAATGCCACCTTCCTGGCGGCCATGAAGCCGGGCGGCACCTATATTAATACCGCGCGCGGCACGCTGGTGGATGAAGCGGCGCTGACGGCGGCGCTGAAGACCGGGCATTTGGCGACCGCGGGACTTGATGTGTTCTGGGAAGAACCCGTCACCACGCGCTTGCCACTGCTTGATCTGCCGAATGTTGTTGTTTCCCCCCATTCCGCCGCCGCGACGGAACAAGGCATGCGCCGCATGGGGCTTTCCTGCGCGGAGAGCATCATCAGCCATTTCAAGGGTCAGCTTGATCCTGATGTCGTCATCAATAAGGAGGTGCTGCGCGGCAACGCGTAGCAATACCCATCATGGAAAATCCTTTGTTGGTTCTGGCGGATCACGCCGCTTCGTGGCGGAGCCGCCCGGTGGATGCCGAAGTCGCGCATCACGCGCGCCGCGCTTTGGTGGATTGGTTCGCTGCCTTGCTGCCAGGCGCATCACGCGCGCCGGCCACGCTGATGTCTGCCGCGCTGGAAGATGAAACGCGCGGTGGCGGTGGTGCGGTGTGTTACGTAAGCGGGCGGCAAGTGCCTCTGCGCCATGCCGCGCTGCTGAATGGCACGGCGTCTCATACCGTGGAATTTGACGATATCTATCGTTACGCCGTCTATCATCCAGGCTGCCCAACCATTGCGGCAGCGCTGGCGGCGGCGCAAACGCGCGGCGCGGATATGGATCTGCTGCTGCGCGCCATGATTGCGGGGTATGAGGTATCGTGTCGCATCGGCGTTGCGGTGCAGCCTTCTCACTATGATTTCTGGCACACCACCGGCACGGTCGGGACCTTTGGTGCAGCGGCGGCGGTGGCCGTCGCGCTGAATTGCGATGTGGAACGCACGGCGCACGCCATTGCCACCTGCGCCACCATGGCGAGCGGCCTGCAACAAGCTTTCCGCGGTGAAGGCATGTCCAAGCCCTTGCATCCGGGCCATGCGGCAGAAGCCGGCGCCATGGCGGCCATGGCAGCGGCGCGTGGCATGACCGGTGCGCTGGATGTGCTGCATGGCCCGGCGGGCTTTGCCGCGGCCACCAGTGAAGATACCGGCAAGTGGGAAAAATCGCTTTCCAATATCGGCAAGCCCTATGCCATCACGGATATGACCTTCAAGAATCACGGCTGCTGCGGGCATATCTTCGCAGCGCTTGATGCGGTGCGTGATTTGCAGCGCGAAGCCGGCTTCACGGCCAGCGATGTGATTGGCGTGCATGTCGGTGGCTATAAGGCGACCAAGGATGTCTGTGATCGCCCGACAGCCTCCACCGAACAGGATTGCCGCTTCTCAACGCAATTCACGGTCGCGACCATGCTGCTGCATGGCGGTGTGCGATTGGCGGCGTTCGAGCCAGAGCGCCTGACCGATCCCACGATCCGCGCGCTGATGCCGAAGGTGACAGTCGCGCTTGACCCGGAATGCGCGGCTGCCTTCCCATCCAAGCGTTCCGCCAAGGTTGAGATCAAACTGCGCGATGGCCGCGTGCTGAACCGCCATCAGCATACCCGCAAGGGTGATCCGGATGCGCCACTTTCAGATGCGGATTTGTCCGATAAATTCATGGAACTGACAGCAGATTCGATCGGTACACAAGAAGCCAAGGCGTTGCTGGAAGCGCTGTGGAAGGGCTCTGCACTGCCTGGCATTGTGAAACTGCGCAGCCAAACCGCGTTGCGCGCGGCGGAATAACAAGGGCGGGCGCGGGTCAACCCCGCGCCCGTTCTGCTTTACCCAGCCAATACGTAGCCATAGGCCTTATTGCTGCGGTCGCCACCAGCCGCTGCGTATTGGGATTTAACGCGCGCCACGCCATCATTCTCAAGCCCCGCGCGGCGCTGATCATAGCGATACATTTTCGCCGAATTGCCGCCAAAGATCGCGGTCTTCACCGGGCCATCCGCCGGGCCAAGCGGCGCGAAGCCGTGGCGGCGCTGCATGTCTTCCGGAATCTCAAGCCGCCTGAGCGCTTCAATCTGCCATTGTGGGGAACCGGTCCAGATCGCATCCGTACCCCAGACCACATGATCCGCACCAAGGCCACGAATCAGCGTGCCCATCAACGCGGCACAAAGCCCGGGTTCAATCACCGTGGTCTGCGCGAATATCTGGCCGAGATCACCATAGACATTCGTCACACCGTATTTCGTCGGAATCTCCGCCAAATCCGTGGTCCAATCCACGCGCCCCGTGCGCGCGAATTGCTCAACACCCATCCCGGCGCCGCCGCCACCCGTCCAACGATAGGCGGAATGATAGATGACGAAATTTATCTGCGGCCAATCCTTGGCGGCCTTGCCGACATCATCAACGCCGGCAAAGGGCAGCAGATGCGGGAATTGCTGCGTAACCTGCTGCGGGAAAAGCCCCTTATGCACGCAGACAGTATTGATGCCGGCTTTCAGTAGCCTTTCGTAGAAAGGATAGAGCAGCTTTTCATCATCCATCCGCCACGGGTGGATGGCCAAGTGCTTGTTGGTATTGTCGCCAATCGTATAGCCTTTGAAGCTATCGGGCTTGAGCTGTTCGATGGAACGCTCCACCTCCTCCATCCAGCCTGGCCGACCGGGCGTGAAAATAGCGTGGGACAGCACGCGCTTGGTGCCTGATGCGTCATTCACGCGCTTTCGCGCATCGAATTTCATGTCATTGGTCAGGAACCAGTCAATCGGTTCTTCCGAAGGCGCACCGCTGATCAGCGCCACCTTGGTATCCGAATCAAGAAACACTTCCTTGAACCAGCTTGCTTCCATCAAATCCTGGATGGTCTGTTCCTTGCCGACCAAATCTGGATTCCAGCCTGCCTGGCCCACCGCGCGGCGCGCATTCACAAAGGTCATGATGCGCGTATCGGGGCGCAGGAAATGCGTATGCACATCCATGATGAACTGGCCCTTCAGCGCCGCGGCACGCGCCGCTGCTGCATCAGGCTGCTGCGCCTCTGCACGGCTGACCGCATAAAGCGGGCCATGGACTTCATTCATGGCAAGGAAGGCCGCCGCCATGCCGGATGCAGTCTGCAAAAAGCGCCGACGGCCCAGGCCCTGCTTGGCGCCGATTTCATCGGCCATTGCTTTGATACGCGCTTCAACCGCCTTTTGTTTTTCGGTCTGTGGCATCGGCCAGAATTCATCGGATGAGACAACTTGCGTTGGTATGGGTGATGGGAACATCACCTCATCCGCTGGCTGCAATTGCTTCAGATCATCATCGGTCAGAAACCCGCCCATATCCCGTCTCCTGCCCTGGGGAGACGATAGTCTTGGCCAGCGGGTCATGGATGGCAAGAAAAATCAGGACATCAAAGGGGAAATCCTGCTTGCCTTGATACCCCACGTAATCATATTGATCCTTTAAGAATTTCCGGAGGAAACCATGATCTCTCGTCGCCACTTGGCCCTGCTTGCCGCCCCTGCCCTGCTGCCCGCCACGGCGCACGCCCAGGATGCCTGGCCAAGCCGCCCAGTGACGCTGGTGGTGCCCTGGGCGGCGGGCGGTTCCACGGATGCCGTGGCGCGCATTCTGGCGCAGAAGCTTTCCACCGATACGGGGCGCAGCTTTGTGGTGGACAACCGCACCGGCGCCAATGGCACGATCGGCTTCAATAGCGTCGCCCGCGCGCGGCCTGACGGCTACACCATGCTGGTCAGCACTGTCAGCACTTATGCCATGGCGCCGCATCTGATGCCGCTGCCCTATGACAATGAAAAGGATTTCATTGGCATCGGGCTGATCGCTTCAATGCCCATTATCATGGTGGTCAATCCAAGCTTCCCGGCGCGCACGCTGGCGGAATATGTGGCAATCGCGCGCCGCCCCAACAGCAACCTGACCTATGCCAATTCCGGTACGGGGTCTTCAACGCATCTTGCGACCGAGCTTTTCTTGCAGGAAGCGAAGCTTACGATTCAGGATGTCGGCTATCGTGGCGGTGCGCCGGCGGTGCAGGCGGTGCTTGCCAATGAAACACCGATGGTGTTCCAGGCAGCATCAGGCATTTTGCCGCATATCCGTTCTGGTGCCTTGCGCGCCTTAGCGGTGGCCACCAAAGAACGAAGCCCCCTTACACCCGAAATCCCGACCTTCGCCGAACAAGGCTTCCCGGGTGTGGAAGTAGTGGAACATATCGCGCTGCAGGCGCCCGCTGGCATGCCCGCCGATATCGCTGCGCGCATGCACGCGCTGACCAAGGCGGCGATGGAAGCACCCGATACGCGTGAACGCCTGAGCGCGCTTGCCGTGGTGCCAACGGTTGGCAGTACGGCGGAATGGCCGGGCTATTTCGCGGCAGAAAACGCCAAATGGCGCAACATGGTTCAGGCCCGAAACATTAAATTGCAGTAGAGGTTTCAGGCCGAGGCCGGCTTGCCAATGCCAGTCGCGCCCGGCCGTCCATAAAGATGCAGTGCGCGCCGTTCAAAGGCGCGCACCATCAGCCGCACCGCTTCATTGAACACCACGCCAATCGCCACCTGCAGAATGCGGCTGCGGAATTCGAAATCCACGAAGAAATCCACCTCTGTCCCGCCGGCCACAGGCGTGAAGCGCCAGTGATTGTTCAAATAGCGGAAGGGGCCGTTTTCATAAGCCACATGGATATGGCCGGGCTTGTTCAGTCCCACGCGAGAACGAAACGTCTCACGGAACATGCGAAAGCCGATGGTCAAATCCGCCACCAGCACTTGTTCATCCCGGCTGAGCACCCGCGCGCCGACGCACCAGGGCAGGAATTCCGGATAGCGCGCCACATCGGCCACCATGTCAAAAAGCTGCTCCTGCGAATAACGGAGGACCTTCTTTTCCGCATGGGTCGGCATGTCAGCCTTGCGCGGCCAATTGCGCGTTGCGCGCCGCACTCAGCGCCGCGAAATCCCGATCGGCGTGATAGGAAGAACGGGTCAAAGGTGTTGCAGAAACCAACAAAAATCCCTTGCCGCGCGCGGCCTTGGCGTAGTCTTCAAACTCATCGGGCGTCACAAAGCGATCAACCGCGGCGTGTTTCACTGATGGTTGCAGATATTGCCCGATGGTCAGGAAATCCACCTCGGCAGATCGCAGATCATCCATCACTTGTAGCACTTCGATGCGCTTTTCACCCAGGCCAACCATGACGCCGGATTTGGTGAAGATGGAAGGATCAAGCTGCTTCACGCGATCCAGCAGACGGAGCGAATGATAATACCGCGCGCCGGGGCGGATGGTCGGGTACAGCGCCGGAACGGTTTCCAGATTATGGTTGAACACATCGGGCCGCGCCGCGACCACCACTTCCAAAGCGCCATCCTTGCGCAAGAAATCCGGCGTCAGCACTTCAATCGTCGTCCCAGGCGCGGCGGTGCGAATGGCGCGAATGGTTTCGGCGAAATGCGCCGCGCCGCCATCGGGCAGATCGTCGCGATCCACACTCGTCACCACCACATGCCGCAGGCCGAGCGAGGCAACCGCCTCCGCCACACGGCGCGGTTCATCAGTATCCAGCGGTTTCGGAATGCCGGTTGCGACATTGCAGAAGGAACAGGCGCGCGTGCAGGTCTCGCCCATGATCATCATGGTGGCGTGGCGCTGAGACCAGCATTCGCCGATATTTGGGCAGGCCGCTTCTTCGCATACCGTGACCAGCTTCTTCTCCCGCATCAGGGCGCGGGTTTCCAGATACACCGGATGCGTCGGCGCCTTTACCCGTATCCAGGCCGGCTTGCGCTGGATGGGGTTATCCGGGCGATGCGCCTTTTCTGGGTGCCTTTCGGCACCCGTCTTGGCGGCGCGATGGTCAATTTCGATGCGAGTCGGCGACATGATAGGGCTAGATGTGGATCACCCGGCCGTAAGCATCAAGCACGCTTTCATGCATGGCTTCCGAAACCGTGGGGTGCGGGAAGACAGTGTGCATCAATTCGGCCTCGGTTGTCTCCAGCGTGCGGGCGATGCCATAGCCCTGGATCATTTCCGTGACCTCCGGCCCCACCATATGGGCGCCCAGCAAGGCGCCGGTTTTGGCGTCAAATACCGTTTTCACAAAGCCTTCCGGCTCACCCATGGCAATCGCCTTGCCATTGCCGATGAAGGGGAAGCGCCCGACCCTTACCTCATGCCCTTTGGCCTTGGCCGCAGCTTCCGTGAGGCCGACCGAGGCCACCTGAGGCCGGCAATAGGTGCAGCCCGGAATATTCAGCGTATCCATGGCATGCGGATGCAGCCCGGCAATCGCTTCGACGCAAATGATGCCCTCATGCGATGCCTTATGCGCCAACCAAGGCGGGCCGGTCAGGTCACCAATGGCGTAGATGCCGGGCTCCCCGGTACGGCCAAAAGCATCCGTGATGATATGCGTGCGGTCCACCTGGATCTTGGTGCCTTCCAGGCCAAGGTCTTCGACATTGCCGACAATGCCAACCGCGCTGATCAGCCGATCTGCCTTGATCTCGGTCACCTTGCCGCCGGCTTCCACAATGGCGGCAATCGCATCGCCTTCCTTGCGCACGCCTTGCAGCTTGGCGCCGACCAGCACCTTCATGCCCTGCTTTTCAAAAGCCTTGTGGACGAAGGCCGAAACCTCAGCGTCTTCGACCGGCAGAATACGGTCCATCGCTTCAATCAGCGTCACCTCGGACCCCATATTGCGATAGAAGGAAGCGAATTCAGACCCAATCGCACCAGACCCGATGACGATCAGCCGCTTCGGCAGCGCCGGCGCTGTCATGGCTTCGCGGTAGGACCAGATGAGTTTCCCATCCGGTTCAATCCCAGGCAGCA
>JBEDHL010000164.1:0-5143 GCA_041174145.1 Pseudomonadota bacterium | reverse complement strand
GCTGCGCACCGCCGCCGCCATGCGCGCCCTGGGGGCTGAGGTGGAAAAGCTCGGCCCCGGTCAATGGCGCGTGGCCGGCCGAGGCGTGGGCGGGCTGACAGAACCCGCCGATGTGCTGGATATGGGCAATTCCGGCACCGCGGCCCGGCTGCTGCTGGGCCTGTTATCCGGCCACCCGCTTTTCGCGGTGATGACCGGCGATGCCTCACTCCGCCGCCGGCCCATGAAGCGCGTGACAGACCCACTTTCGGCGACGGGGGCGCAATTCTGGACCCGCGAAGGCGGGCGCCTGCCACTCGCCGTGCGCGGCGCACAAGACCCGCTGCCCTTGGATTACCGCCTGCCCGTGGCTTCCGCCCAGGTGAAAAGCGCCTGCCTGCTGGCCGGGCTTTGCGCGCCCGGCACCACCCGCGTGGTGGAACCGGAACCAACGCGCGATCACACCGAAAACATGCTGCGCCATTTCGGCGCCATGGTCGCGGTGGAAGACACGTCGGAAGGTCGCGTCATTCGGCTGGATGGCCAGCCGGAATTGAAGGCTGCCCCCATCAGCGTGCCGGGCGACCCATCCTCGGCCTCCTTCCCGCTGGTAGCCGCGCTTTTGGTGCCGGGCTCGCGCATCCGCCTCACCCAAATCGGGCTCAACCCCTTGCGCACCGGGCTTTTCACCACGCTCCGAGAAATGGGTGCCGCGCTCAAAATCGAAAATGCCCGGATCGAAGGCGGCGAGCCCGTGGGGGATATCATCGGCGAATACACCGCGCTGAAGGCCGTTGATGTGCCGCCTGGGCGCGCGCCTTCCATGATTGACGAATACCCCATTCTGGCCGTCGCGGCCGCCTTCGCACAGGGTACCACGCGCATGCGCGGCCTCGCGGAACTGCGCGTCAAAGAAAGTGATCGGCTCGCCGCCACCGCCGCTTTGCTCGAAGCCAATGGCGCCAAGGTCAGCATCGAAGGCGATGATCTGCTGGTGCATGGCAGCGGTGCACCGCCTGCAGGCGGCGGCTTTGTCACCACCCATATGGACCACCGCATCGCCATGTCCGCCCTGGTCATGGGCCTTGCCAGTGCCGCCCCCGTCACGGTGGATGATGCCAGCTTCATCGACACCTCCTTCCCCGGCTTCGCCGCGCTAATGAACCGGTTGGCGGGGCAGGACGCGATCCGCCCGGCATGAGGCTACCCCCCGGCACCGTCATCGCCGTGGATGGGCCAGCGGCGGCGGGCAAGGGCACGCTCGCCCGGCGCCTCGCGGCCGAGCTTGGCCTGCCTTACATGGATACCGGCTTGCTCTACCGCGCCGTTGGCCGGCGCGTGCTGGATCGCGGCATAGACCCGCAGGATGCCCGCGTGGCCGAAGCCGAGGCCCGCGCTCTGACACCGGAAGACCTCGCCCGCGGTGATTTGCGTGGCTCGCTTGCGGATATGGCAGCCAGCAAAGTGGCCGCCATCCCCGCCGTGCGCGCGGCCCTGCTGGATTTCCAGCGCCGCTTTGGCGCCGCGCAAGGTGCGGTACTGGATGGGCGGGATATCGGCACGGTGGTCTTCCCCGATGCGCGGGTGAAGCTTTTCATCACCGCCAGTGTCGCTGAACGCGCCCGCCGGCGCTTTCTGGAACTCACGGCGCGCGGTGTCGCCGCCGACCCCGCCCAGGTGGAGGCCGAAATCCGCGACCGGGATGCGCAGGACGCCAATCGCCCCGTGGCACCTTTGAAGCCCGCCCCGGATGCGCTGGAAATTGATACAACGGCGCTCAATGCCGAACAGGCCTTTCAGGTTGCCCTCGGTTTGATCCGCCAAAG
Organism: Pseudomonadota bacterium; assembly: GCA_041174145.1. Lineage (GTDB taxonomy): Bacteria > Pseudomonadota > Alphaproteobacteria > Acetobacterales > Acetobacteraceae > Neoroseomonas. The sequence continues at coordinate 3,338 of JBEDHL010000164.1, read as the reverse complement.
CCTTGATCCCGCTTGACGCGCCAAGCTGTCAGGCCCTAAAGACCCGCACTGCGCAACGGTGAAAACCGTGGCGCCGCCCAGCTTTGGGCCGGCAAAGGGTGGTCCGTTATCCCACCCAACCCATCAGGGCCTTCCAGCGTAGCGCGCCGGGGCCAAGCCGTGCTTCCCCTGCGGGCGGAAGGGCGCAGACCCAAATGGCCGCTTTGCGGCGCATACAGGACACATAAATTTCATGGCTACTGCCACCAGCCTCGCCAATGCTGGCGTGGAGGATTTTGCCGCACTTCTCGATGCCACGCTTGGCCCGGATACGGGTTTTGCCGGCTCGGTCGTGACCGGCCGCGTTATTCGTGTTGATGGCGATTTCGCTGTCGTTGATGTCGGCCTGAAAAGCGAAGGCCGCGTTCCGCTCAAGGAATTCGCCGCCCCGGGCCAGAAGCCCGAAGTGAAGTCCGGCGATGTCTATGAGCTTTTCGTCGAACGCTATGAAGACCGCGATGGCTCCATCGTGTTGTCGCGTGAAAAAGCGCGCCGCGAAGAAGCCTGGACGACCCTTGAAAAATCCCACCAGGCCGGCATTCGCGTGAATGGCGTGATCTTCGGCCGCGTAAAGGGTGGCTTCACCGTTGACCTCGGCGGCGCTGTCGCCTTCCTGCCCGGTTCGCAAGTGGATATCCGCCCGGTGCGCGATGTCATGCCGCTAATGGGTCAGGCCCAGCCTTTCCAGATCCTGAAAATGGATCGCGCGCGCGGCAATATCGTTGTCTCCCGCCGCGCCGTTTTGGAAGAAACCCGTGCGGAACAGCGCAGCGAACTCATCCAGGGCCTCAAGGAAGGCATGATCCTGGATGGTGTCGTGAAGAACATCACCGATTACGGCGCCTTCGTGGACCTCGGCGGCGTGGATGGTCTGCTGCATGTCACCGACATCGCTTGGCGTCGCATCAACCATCCTTCCGAAGCACTCACCATTGGTATGCCCGTGAAGGTGCAGGTGATCCGCTTCAATCAGGATACGCAGCGCATCAGCCTTGGCATGAAGCAGCTGATGTCCGATCCGTGGGATGGCGTGGCGCTGAAGTATCCGGTCGGCGCGAAGTTCTCTGGCCGTGTCACCAACATCACCGATTACGGCGCCTTCGTGGAGCTTGAAGCCGGTGTTGAAGGCCTGGTCCATGTGTCCGAAATGTCCTGGACCAAGAAGAACGCGCATCCTGGCAAGATCGTTTCCACCTCTGAACAGGTGGATGTGATCATCCTGGATGTGGATGAACCGAAGCGCCGCATTTCCTTGGGTCTCAAGCAGGCGCAGGGCAATCCGTGGGAGTTGTTCGTGGAAGCGCATCCTGTGGGCTCCACCATTGAAGGCGAAATTCGCAACATCACCGAATTCGGCCTGTTCATCGGCGTTGGCGCGGAAATCGACGGCATGGTGCATATGTCCGACATTTCCTGGGACGAAGCCGGCGAAGCCGCCATGCAGGGCTACAGCAAGGGCCAGATGGTCAAGGCGAAGGTTCTGGATGTGGATGTGGAAAAGGAACGCATCTCGCTTGGTATCAAGCAGCTGCAGGCCGACCCCGCCGCCGAAGTGCTGGACCGCGTGCGCAAGGGTGATGTTGTCACCTGCGTCGTCACCAAGGTTGAGCAGAACGGCATTGAAGTGAAGGTGGATGATGTGCTGACAGGCTTCATCCGCCGCGCCGAATTGGCGCGCGACCGTGGCGACCAGCGTCCCGACAAATTCGCCATTGGCGAAAAGGTGGATGCGAAGGTCACTGCGGTGGATCGTGCCGCGCGTCGCCTGACGCTGACCATCAAGGGCAAGGAAGTGGAAGAAGAACGCGAAGCCATGCGCGAATATGGCTCCGCCGATTCCGGCGCCTCGCTCGGCGATATCCTGGGTGCGGCGATCCGTCGCCGCCGGGAAATGACCGGGGAAGAATAATCCCTGGTTCATTGGTAACGAGTGATCAGCCCCGGGGTGGCAACGCCCCGGGGTTTTTCATATCTCTCTCTTGCACCGCCGCGCGCCGCGCGCCACAAGAAGCCCATGTCGCTAGAAGCTGATCTCCTCGCCGAAAGGCGCCGCCTGTCGCGGCGCGTCAGCCTATGGCGCGCGCTGGCGGTGCTTGGCGTGATTGCTGCCTTGGCGGTGATTTTTGGTCGGGGCGACATGGGCGGGCTCGCCTCGGGCGAACATGTGCTCAGGCTGCGTATTGAAGGCGTGATCACCGAAGATCGCCGGCTTTTGGAAGTGATCGAAGAAGCCAGAACCGATAGCTCGGCCCGCGCGATGCTGCTGGTCATCGACAGCCCCGGCGGCAGCATGGCGGGCGGCGAGGCTTTGCATGGCGCGCTCAAGCGCTTTGCCGAGAAAAAGCCCATCGTGGCCCTGATGGGCGGCACGGCAGCCTCGGCCGGCTACATGATCGCCATGCCCGCCCAGCATGTGCTGGCGCGGGAAGCCACCGTCACTGGCTCCATTGGCGTCTTGCTGCAAAGCTTCGATATCTCGGAATTGATGGCCCGGCTTGGCGTGCGCCCAGACATATTGGCAACCGGCCCCTTCAAGGCGCAGCCCAACCCCTTCCAGCCGCTGACCGACCAGGGGCGGGCAGAAATGATGCGCGTGCTTGAAGATTTGCACGGCCAATTCATCGCCATGGTGGTGGCGGGCCGGCGCATGGATGAAGCCCGCGTGCGCCCGCTGGCTGATGGGCGCGTTTTCACCGGGCGCCAAGCGCTCGGCCTTGGCCTGATTGACGCCATTGGCGGAGAGGCCGAAGCCCGCGCCTGGCTCGCAGCTCAGAAGGACGTGCCCGAAGCCCTGCCGGTACGCGATCTGGAACCGCGCGACCGGGTGGAGAAATTCCTCAACCGCTATGTCGGCAGCCTCGTGAAAACGCTTATGGCAGAATGGTTTGGCGTTGACGCCCCGCGGGCGGTCTGGCAGCTTTCCCACTAGGGTAGGGTTCGTTCATTCCAGGCATGGCATCTGGCTTGGCGGAGTTGCCCCAATAGATGAGGCTTAGGGGCACCCGCAATTCAATACGGGCGCCCTATGAAGAACGCTTAGGGAGAAAACCCGGCATGACGAGATCAGAACTGATCGCGCAATTGGCGGCAAGTAATCCGCATTTGCGCCAGGGGGATATTGAGGCGATTGTCGCGACGATTTTCGGCGAAATCACCGCCGCACTGGCGCGCGGAGATCGCGTGGAATTGCGCGGCTTTGGCGCCTTTTCAACCAAGTCGCGCCAGGGCCGCACAGGGCGCAATCCGCGCACCGGGGAAAGCGTGCCGGTCGAGCCGAAATCCGTGCCCTATTTCAAGCC
>JBEDHL010000163.1:0-4827 GCA_041174145.1 Pseudomonadota bacterium | reverse complement strand
CGGCTGGACGACACCACGCGGCGCTTCACCCGCGCGCTTGATCTGGGCGGGCGCGGCTTTGTGGCGCCAAAGCTCGCGGCGCGGGGGATACCCTTCATTGTCTCGGCCGATCTGGCGCCGGGCATGGCGGCGCGCGGCGGAGGGCTGGCGGTGGCGGCAGATGAGGAATTCCTGCCCTTTGCCGAAGGGGCGTTCGATCTGATTGTCGCCTCCCTCTCGCTTCATTGGGTGAATGACCTGCCGGGAGCGCTGATCCAAATTCGCCGCGCACTCGCCCCCGATGGGCTATTCCTGGCGAGCTTGCCGGGCCTGCCGAGCTTTGGGGCGCTGCGTTCCGCGCTGGCGGAGGCCGAGGCAGAATTGCGCGGCGGCATTTCGCCCCGCATCTCCCCCTTCCCCGAATTGCGCGATGGGGCGGGGCTTTTGCAGCGCGCGGGCTTCGCGCTGCCGGTTGCGGATGCCGAGGATATGGCGCTGCGCTACAAATCCGCCTTTGGCATTTTTGCCGATTTGCGCGCCGCCGGAGAAGCCAATGCCGTGCTGGCGCGTGATGGGCGCATACCGCCGCGCGCGTTGTTTCCCATGGCGGCGGCGCGGCTTGGGGATGGTGCGATTGACCTCTCGCTCAGGCTTTTGGTGCTGACCGGCTGGGCACCCTCCCCCACCCAGCAAAAACCGGCGCGGCCTGGCAGCGCCAATGCGCGGCTCGCGGATGCTTTGGGCGCTCAGGAATTCGGCACCGGCGAGCAGGCCGACAAGCCGCGCTGAAGGGCTGAAAGCGCAAAACTTTCGCGCGAAACCTTGCATCCCGCTACCGCGCGGCGCATTTTGCCCGTGTAACCAAGCCGAGCCCTGAGACACCATGGAGCAGCAAGGCGGCGAATCTCGCCGTATCACCATCCACAAGCCTGAGGATTTCGCGGCCATGCGCCGTGCGGGGAAGCTTGCGGCTGAAACCCTGGATATGATCACGGCCCATGTGCGGCCGGGGATCAGCACGGGGGAGATTGATCGGATCTGCCATGACTACATGGTGGAACGCGGCGCCATTCCGGCGACACTGGGCTATCGGGGTTACACCAAATCCTCCTGCACATCGGTCAATCACGTGGTCTGCCATGGCATTCCCGGGGACCGCGTGCTGGCCGATGGCGATATCATCAATATTGACGTCACCGTCATTCTGGATGGCTGGCATGGCGATACCAGCCGCATGTATGTGGCAGGCGAAGGCTCCACCAAGGCCAAGTTGCTGATGGATGTCACCTACGACGCCATGATGAAGGGTATTGCCGCCATTCGCCCCGGCGCGACGCTCGGCGATATTGGCCATGCCATTCAGGTGCATGTGGAAAAGCACCGGTTCAGCGTGGTGCGGGATTTTTGCGGCCATGGCATTGGCCGGCACTTCCATGAACCGCCCAATGTGCTGCATTTCGGCCGCCCTGGCGAAGGGCCGAAGCTGAAGCCCGGCATGTTCTTTACCGTGGAACCCATGGTGAATGCCGGCCGGCCCGAAGTAAAAATCCTGGATGATGGCTGGACTGCGGTGACCCGAGACCGGTCGCTTTCCGCCCAATTCGAACATATGGTGGCGGTGACGGACACCGGCGTGGAGATTTTCACCCTTTCCCCGGCGGGCATGCATAAGCCGCCCTATGGCGCCTGACGCGGCAAGCCTTGGCCGACCAGTTTTAACTGGTATTTTTCAATCATAGGTTTTATTCTTCCCAAGATTTTCGCGTAATCAGGCGCAGCGGCCTTACCCGCAGCGCTTCACCGGGCGGGAAAATGGGAAGCCAGAAAACCAAGGGCCTCGCTGAGGCCAGCGCCCTGCCAGGGCTGGAACTCGCTACCGATGAGGCCGGCTCACCCCCCGGCCATTTGGGCCATCGCGCGCGCATGCGCGAAAAGCTACTTCGCGCCGGGCCGGATGCGCTGCTGGATCACGAATTACTGGAAATGGTGCTGTTTCTGGCCCTGCCACGGCGGGATACCAAACCCATCGCCCGCGCGCTGCTGGCGCGCTTCGGCTCCTATGCCGGTGCCATCAGCGCGCCGCACCAGGAATTGGGCCAGATTGAAGGGCTGGGGGAGGCCGGGATTGCCGCGCTCCGCTGCATTCAAGCCGCCGCGCTCAGGCTGGCGCGGGAGGAAGTGCGCCAAAGCCCAGTTTTGAATAATTGGGAAAAGCTCATTGACTATTTGAATGCGGCGCTGGCGCGGGAGAGGATTGAGCAATTCCGCATCCTGTTTCTCGATACCAAGAACCGGCTGATCGCTGATGAGGCGCAGGCCAAGGGCACGGTCAATCACACGCCAGTCTATCCACGCGAAGTGGTGCGCCGCGCCCTGGAATTGCAGGCAACGGCGCTGATCCTGGTGCATAACCACCCATCGGGTGATCCCACACCATCTCGCGCGGATGTGGAGATGACGCGAGAAATCAATCAGGCGGCGCAGATGCTTGGTATTGTGCTGCATGATCATTTGATCATCGGTAATGGCAGGCATTATTCCTTCCGGCGCGAAGGGCATCTTTGATCGCGTCATTGACCAGCATGCCAGGCGCGCGGCAGAGTCAGCCCATGAAGCATCCTATTCTTTTGGCAATCCTGCTGGCGCTTGGCCCGAGCGCGGCAGGCTTCGCGCAAAAGCCGCCGGCCGCGGGGCAAGCGCCAAGCCCGCGCGCGGCGCTGCCCAGTGAAAAACCCCCACCCCTGCCCCGCCAAGGCGGCGGCACGGCAGGCGGCCAAGCCGATCTGCCGCGCGACAAGCCACCGCCCTTGGCACCCGGTGAGCGTGCGGCGCGGCGCCAAGTATCCTCCGGCACCGGCTTCGTCGTCGCTTCACAAAGGATCATGACCAATCACCATGTGGTGGATGGCTGCGCGGAAATGTCCGCGCGCCTGCCAAATGGGCAGGAGATTCCGGCCATGGTCATTGCCAGTGACGCAACCCGCGATCTGGCTCTGCTGCGCACGGAAGCCGATGCCGGCCCCATCCTGCCCTTTCGGGGTTCTGCCACCGTCCGGCGTGGTGAGGGCGTGGTGACCTATGGCTTCCCCTTGGCGGGTTTGCTGTCCTCTGGCCCCACGCTGACAACGGGCGAGGTCTCTGCCCTTGCGGGCCTTGCCGATAATCCGCGCCATATTCAGATCAGCGCGCCGGTACAGCCCGGTAATTCCGGTGGCCCACTTTTGGACATGCGCGGGCAGGTAATTGGCGTGGTGGTGTCCAAGCTCAATGCCGGGCAAGTTGCGCGGCAGACCGGCGATATTCCGCAGAATGTGAACTTCGCCGTGAAACACACGGAAGCTTTGGATTTCCTGCGCGAACAGAATGTTGCCGTGACGCCTGGTAATACCGATCAGGCACCACGCGCCGCGGATGCCGTCGGGGAAGTCGCGCATCCTTCAACGCTGTTCCTGCGCTGCCTGAAATAGCGCGGCATCAGTCGCCGCCCTGCCATGCCGGCGCATGGCTACCCAGCGGCATGGCGGGCAGAATCCAGCTCGGCGGCGTTGCTTCCAGCCGCGCCGCGTGGCGGATGGCGCGCATGGCGCCGAAGCCGCTTTCGCTTGCTTCCAACGCGGCTTCGATATCGCCCTGCGTCACCCCCGGCGCGGCGAGGCCACCTTCCAGCCGGCCAAGCCGCTTGATCCATTCCCCGGTGCCGGCCAGCGATACCCGCACCAGCCAGGAACCGCCTTCCTCCGCCCGGCGCAGCAGCGCCGCCATGGCGCCGAAGGCGAGCAGATAGCCCGAAGCATGATCCAGCGCCTGACAGGGCAAGGGGCGCGGTTGGTCCTGATTGGCGACCTCAGCTTCGGCGTGATTCATGCCATTGGCATTCTGCACCAACGAATCAAAACCGCGCCGCCCCGCCCAGGGGCCAAGATGGCCGTAGGCGGAAAGGGAGACGCAAATGATGCCGGGGCTAAGTGCGGCCAGTGCCTCTGGCGCGAAGCCATGGCCGGCAATGGCGCCGGGGCGATAACCTTGCAGGAAAATATCAGCGCCTGCGGCAAGGTTGCGAAGTTGCGCCTGGTCATTGGTGTCGCGCAAATCCAGCGCGGCGGTTCTTTTGCCGCGCCCGGTATCCATCACCAGATCATCGAAACTCGGCAAATGCGCGGCGCTGATATGCAAAACATCTGCGCCATGCGCGGCCAAGGTGCGCCCCGCCACCGGCCCGGCAATCACGCGCGTCAGATCCAGCACGCGCAAGCCCGCCAGAGGCCGATCCGCGCGCGGTGGCAGCGGTGTTGGTGGCGCATCGCCGATTTTCTCGAGCAGTACAGGCGGCAGGCTCGCCGCCGCCTGGCCCTGGGGCGAGGCTTCCCATTCCGCCAGGCTCCGCGTCATGGTCACCACCAGCCCGGCTTCCGCCGCGGCCGCTTCAAATTCCGCCGCGCGCCAAGTGCTGAGTGCCTCGGCCACCGCCGCGCGATCATGCGCGACATTCCCAAGCAGGCGCAGCACGCCATCGCGATGATGCGGGAAATTGGTGTGCAGCCGCACCCAACGCCCATCGCCGCAGCGATACAGCCCCGCAATCGCATCCCAGCGCGCGCCGGATGCCTTGCCGCCCACGGACAGATAATGTTCCGAACGAAACTCCAGCGCGGCATCACGCATTGTAACCGCAACGCGCTGCGCGCCGCCGCCGCGCCGACGATGGATTTCCGCCGCCGCCAGCCCTGTCGCCGCAATACTGGCTTGCGCCGCCGCATCCACGCGGAAGCTGGAAGGCAGGATGGGCTCGGCGCCGGTCAGGCTGATTTGCGCAAGCGCGGCGGGATCAAGCGCAGCCTGATACAACAA
>JBEDHL010000162.1:0-5075 GCA_041174145.1 Pseudomonadota bacterium | reverse complement strand
ACCTTTGACGCAGATATAAGCGCGCTTGCGGCGCTGGAAGGGCCCTTGTGGCTGTTATGCGAAAAGCTCGCGCGGCGGCTCAAGGATAAGGGCTTTGCTGCGGGTGGCGTGGTGCTGAAGTTGAAAAGCGCTGATTTCGCGCTCCGCACCCGGTCCCAGCGCCTGGCGGAACCGAGCTTACTGCCGGAGGTGATCTTCGCTGCCGCGCGGCCCTTATTGCAGCGGGAAGCGGATGGCACTGCCTTTCGCCTGATTGGCATTGGCGCGCAGCCCTTGGCATCAGCCGATCAGGCGGATCGTGGGGATTTGGCAGACCCTGAAGCCCCGCGCCGGGCTGCGCGCTGGAAGGCGATGGAAGCGCTGCGGGCGAAGTTTGGCGAAGACGCGGTGGTAGCGGGGCTTGGCTTTGCGCCGAAACCAAATAATGCTGAGGCAGAGAAACCTGACGCCGAAGCGCAGCCCGGATCAGGCCGGAAACCGTAAGGGTAACAGCACCTTACCGGCTGCGAGCTGGCGCCTGGGCCACTTCTTCGAAGCCGCGCACATCTTCCGGGCGCAGCGAGCGCGCATTGGACAGCACTGGCCCGCCCGGACGCGGTGTGCCAGCTGTGCGCATATACCCATCATCATGGCGATCATAGATGAAGCCCTGGATTGGGTAGATACGGCCCAGGCTTTCCTGATCGCGGCCGACCTGCACGCGGACAGCGGACCAATCATTATGCAGCGATACGTCGATCACCGAGACATCCTGCATGATTGACCCAGGACGAATGCCGGGGCCCGCCCAATTCGCGTGATGGATCAAAATCTCGCGGGCGCTGATGACTTCCTGCACTACAGCCACGTGGCCCGAGCGCATCTGGCCAGTGCGGGAAAAGGCCAGGATGGCGCCAGCTTCCGGGGCATGGCCGCGGGCGTAAAGCCCGGCCGCATTGTGCCACCAATCGCCGCCATTGCCGCGAATGGCCATACCGGTCGCTTGCCGCACATAGGGGACGCAGGAAATGCCAACAGGATAGCTTTGGGCAACGCGCTGAGATTGCGAAACCTGGCGCACTTGCGTCGCTGCTGGGCGTTGCTGGTTCGTGCGCGCTCCCTGGGCCTGGGGCGCAGCCTTATTCTGGACGGCCGGGCGGGACTGGGTCGTAGCCTGCCGATTGACGCCGGCCTGCCCATTGCTGGCCATGGCTGGCGATAGCCCAAAGCCGCAATACATTACGGCTGTCGCGATGATGATCGCTGCGCGCATCAAACCCTAAGCCCCCTGTTGCTGTGGCCCGTTTCGAGCCGTTGGTGGGGAGGTAAGAGCGCTCACCTTCTCGTGACAAGCGCCAGGGCTGTAACGTGATGAAACCTGGCGTGATTGGCTGAAAGTCGCTGTTGAGAAGATGGAAATATGGGAAAAAAATCAAAGCCTTTTGGCCAAAACAAGGCTTGGCCACAGTGTGGTGGCATAATTGCAACAGAAAACATTGGGATTCGCTCGAATCCCCCGAGGTGCCCGGCCTATGCGGCCAATCATGATAACGGGTAAAATATTCGTGAAAAATAGGCCAACAATCCTATAACCTGCTATGGAACTGATTGGCGCCAGATGGCACCAGCCCCAGTCACGCGGCTTTTAGGCGTTTGATCAAAGCCTCGGTCGCGGCACGAAGCTGCAGCGCTTCGACCTCCAGATTTTGGCTTGTCTGCGTGATGGAGCCCATTTCCCCCGCTGCATCGGCCACCACGCCCGAGACCTGGCGAAGGGAGCCTTCCAACCCATCCGCCGCCAAGTCAGCCTTGCGGAGGCCAGCGGCGACTGCTGCCGTAAAGACTGCCTGCTGTTCCACCGCAGCGGCAATGGCGGTGTTTTGCTCCCCAAGGGTGTGGGTCAGCCTGATGATGTCGCTGATCACCGCCACCACTTCCCCCACCACTGCGCGCATGGCGCCGATTTCTGTCTGGATGCTGCCGGAGGCTTTGGCGGATTGCGCCGCAAGGCTCCTCACCTCTGAGGCCATGACACCAAAGCCCTTGCCAGCCTCGCCGGCGCGCACCGCCGCTATTTTGGCATTGAGCGCGAGCAGATTGGTCTCGGCCGCGATGTCCGCCATCAGCCCCGTGGCATCAAGAATGCGCGTCGTGCCGGCATTCAAGGTTTCCAGCAGCCCATTGGCGCGATCTGCTTGTTCCGCTGTACCGCGCGCGGTTTGCGTCGCTTCACTGATGCGGCTGGAGGCTTCGCAAATCGTGAGCGTCAGTCCCTCCACGGCGGCGCAGATGGCTTGCATGCCATCCCCGGCGATGACCCCTTCCGCCACCGCTAGGCTTTCCAGTGCCTGGTCCCCATTGGTCACTGGAGCCATCTTGGTATCATGCGGTGGCAACTCGGCCGGGTTCTTTGCCGGCGTGCTGATCGTATTGCCGATCGCGTGTTCAAGTTCCTTGGCGATGCTTTGGATGGCAGCGCGTTCCGCTTCAGATGCAAGGTGTCGTTTTTCGGCGTGGATGAGGGCGTCACGCATCAAAGCGGCGGCGCGAATGATGTCGCCCACTTCATCCTGACGGGGCTTGCCTGGGAAGTTACTGGCAAGATCACCCTGCGCCATGTTTGCCATGAAAGGTGCAAGCCGCCCCAAGGGGCGGCTGACACGGCTGCGCCAGACCCAGCCGATACCGATGATGATGGCAAGGGAGAAAAGCGCCAGCAGCATAACGGCGCCAAGGCCTTGCACATCCAGGCGCAGCGCCATGGATGCATAAATGGCCGCCCCCATAATCACGGCGCCAAGGATCACGAGCAGGCTGAACAGAAGGGGCGCAATTCTACTAGGCATCCGGCGGCGTGTTCCTTTCAGGGAAGCGGCGCATTCTGCAGGCGCTATCCTTGCTGAAAGGTGACTAAGCGGGCCCAGCGTAAAAAATTTATCAGAAGCCGTTAAAGAGCCAGTCCTTGGAGGCGGGTTCTTTCAACCATGAATTGGCGCTGTCAAATCTCGGTACCGATGGATTTATCCAAAGAAATGGGGATTGGACCAGGCACGCTTGCCGGCCGCATCCGCCACCACCACGCGCGCAAAGCCGCCATCGCGCAGCTTCCCAAGCGGCAACACGGCGCGGCTTTGCAAGGGGGCCACGGATTGCGCCGCGGATGAACCGCGCCCCAGCACCATGATGCTGGATGCCGGGCTGCAATGCACTTCCACACTGTCCTCGCCCCATACAATGCCTTCTATGCGCGGGCCTTGGCTGGCGTAGAAATGCCCAGCCTTCAGCGCAGCCAGCAGGGCTTCGGGTTCATTTTCGGTCGCCTTCACCATGACCCAGCCGCCGAACCAATCCTCACAGGCGAAATGCGCATCATCCACCGCAATCAGGGAAACGCGCCTGCCATCAGCCAAAAGCCGATCCGCCAGAAAGGCGCCGCCACCGCGATCGGTGCGCACCTGGCTGGTGTGGTTGTAAATCTCAACGGCGTGGGCAGATGCAATGCTATGGCCATCGGCTGGCGTCAGCCCATACCAGCCGGGATGGGCAATCGCGACAAAGGCGCCGGCATCGGCACAGCGTTGCGCGAGTGCCGCGCCATTCTCCTCAGGCGGGGTTGGGGCGAAATCAAGCGGCAGGCCAACGGCCAGGATATGCCAAATCTCACCGAGTGAGGTCGCCGGCGCATGCACCTCAGCGCCCAGCAGCGTGGTGAAGCCGGGCGCGCGGAAGCGGCGTGTATCGGCAATGGGAAAGCCGTAGCGCGCCATAAAATGATCCGTCAGCGCCATGAAATCATAACCGCCGCGCCGATAGGTTTCCGCCACATCCGCTGGCGTGCGCTGCCCGTCAGACAAGTTGGAATGGGTGTGGATATTGCCCTTCAGGAAGCGCCCCGGCGCGGCGAATACGGGATCAAGCTGCATGGGCACCTCTGCTGGCAGACGGGTTTAGGTTTTTCTAAAGCCTAAAGGCGGATCGGGGAATTGCGCACGCCTTGAGGGGAATGGGCCTCTCCCCGGATAGCGGGCTGGGGTGAGAATTTCCCCAAATTATGCCGCAAAAAGCAGAAAAATCTTTCTTTTTTGAGCCACTTGCGTTGTGTCAAAGACAGGACTTTCTCTTGTGAAATTTTGGAGAAGCCGCATGTCGAAAATCTTCGTCATTCATGAAAACGATGCCTGGGTTGAACCACTCCGCGCCGCCTTTGCCCGCATTGGCACCCCTTATGAGGAATGGTTCCTGGATGAAGGCGTGCTGGACCTGACCACGCCGCCGCCTGAGGGCGTTTTCTATAATCGCATGAGCGCTTCTTCCCACACCCGCGGCCATACCTATGCGCCCGAATATGCCGCTGCGGTGATTGAACATCTGGAACGCCATGGGCGGCTTGTGGTGAATGGCCGGCGCGCTTTGCAGTTGGAAGTTTCCAAGGTTGCGCAATATGCGGCGCTGGCGGGGTTTGATATTCCAACACCGCCGACGATCGCCGTGGTGGGCACGCAGCATCTTGCAGCGGCAGCGGAAAAGCTGGGCTTCCCCGTGATCCTGAAACATAACCGCGCCGGCAAGGGGCTTGGGGTGCAATTGATCCTGAGCCAGGCCGCACTCAGCGAAGCGGTGGCGAAAATCGCCGCAGATCCTGATCCCTTCGCCGCACCGCGCGATGGGGTTTGGCTGGTGCAGCGCTATATTGAAGCGCCGGAGCCCTTCATCACGCGGGCCGAATTCATCAATGGCAAATTCCTCTATGCCGTGCGGGTGGATACTTCTGAAGGGTTTGAGCTTTGCCCGGCGGATGTCTGCGCCCTTGAACCGGGCGCGGTGTGCCCCGCCGTGGCGCCGGGCGAGAAGTTCCGCATCATTGAAGGCTTCACCCACCCCTTGCTGCCGCGCATGGAAGCCTTTTTGCGTGCCAATGGCGTGGGCGTTGGCGCGATTGAATTCATCACGGATCGCGCGGGGAATAGCTTCGCTTATGATGTGAATACCAACACGAATTACAACAGCGATGCGGAAGCCCGCACTGGGCTTTCTGGCATGGGCGCCATTGCGCAATTCCTGACGGGTTTGCTGCAACGGCAACAAGCCAAGGCGGC
>JBEDHL010000161.1:0-4121 GCA_041174145.1 Pseudomonadota bacterium | reverse complement strand
CTCGACAAGCCCGCCGCCGCGCTGACGGTGGCGGGGCGCAAGCGCCTGGAAGTGGCGCGCGCCTTGGCTACACGCCCGCGTATCTTGCTGCTGGATGAAGTGCTGGCCGGGTTGAACCCCTCTGAGCTTCGCGACTTCCTGCCGGTCCTGCAGGATATTCGCGCCGGCGGTGTCACCATTCTAATGATCGAACATGTGATGCAGGCGGTGATGAGCCTTTGTGAACATGTCCATGTTCTGGCGGGTGGGCGGATCATCGCCTCGGGCGAGGCGGCCGAGGTTGTGCGCAACCCCGGTGTGATCGAAGCCTATCTTGGTCCGGGGGCCGCGCAAAGGTTGACCTCCCATGCTTGAAATCAAAGCTTTGCAGGCTGGTTATGGCGAAACGCTGATCCTGCGCGGCATTGATCTGACTGTGCCGGAAGGCGCTTTGGTTGCGGTACTGGGCGGCAATGGCGCTGGCAAGACCACGCTGAACATGACCATCAGCGGCGTGGTGCGGCTGCGTGGTGGGGAAATCCGTTTCGCCGGAAAGAACCTTGCCGCGCTTTCGCCCGCTGAAATCGTGGCGCTTGGCCTGATCCATGTGCCGGAAGGGCGCAAGATCTTCCCAAACCTGAATGTGCGCGAAGTGCTGGAACTTGGTTCCTATCGCCGCGCCCGCGCCAATCGCGCCCGCAATCTGGAACGTATCTTTGACATTTTCCCGCGCCTTGCGGAGAGAACACGCCAGGCTGCCGGCACGCTTTCGGGCGGGGAGCAGCAAATGCTCGCCATCGGGCGCGGGCTGATGGCGGAACCGAGGCTGCTGATTCTGGATGAACCATCGCTCGGGCTTTCGCCTTTACTGGTGGAAGAAATGTTCACGTTGATCCGGCGCCTGCATGCGGATGGGCTCACCATCATGCTGGTGGAACAAAACGTAGCGCAAAGCCTGGAAGTGGCGGATCAGGCGCATGTGCTGGAAAATGGTGTGATTACGCTCAGCGGCGCGGCGCGCGATATCGCGGCTGACCCCGAATTGCGCCGCAGCTACCTTGGATTGTGAGATGAACGAAGCAACGCCTACGCGTCTTGATGCCGTGACCTTGGCGGTGCTGAAGGGCCGGCTTGAACAAATCGCCGATGAGATGGATGCAACGCTCTATCGCAGCGCCTTCAACCCCATTATCGCCGAAGCGCGTGATGCCTGCCATGGTGTTTATGATGCGATTACCGGCGATACTTTGGTGCAGGGCACCAAGGGCTTGCCGATTTTTGTGGGTGCCATGTCCTTCGCCGTACGTTCCGTCATTCGCAAGGTGGCGGCAGAGGGCGGGCTTCAGGAAGGCGATACCTTCCTGTTCAATGACCCCTATGATGGCGGGACGCATTTGAATGATTTCCGCCTGGTGCGCCCCATCTTCCGCGCCGGCAAGCTGTTCTGCTGGATAGCCAGTGTTGGCCATTGGCTGGATATCGGCGGCAATGTGCCGGGCAATTACAATCCGCGTGCCACTGAAAGCCATCAGGAAGGCGTGCGTTTCCCACCCGTAAAACTGATCCGCGCCGGGCAGATGCAGCAGGATATTCTGGATATTCTGGCCGCCAATTCCCGCGTGCCGCAATCCAATTGGGGTGATTTGAACGGGCAATTGAATGCGCTCGATCTTGGTGAAAAGCGGCTGATTGAACTGCTGGATGATTATGGCGATGCGCGCATTGCCGCGGCCTTCGCGCAATTGGCGGACCGGGCAGAGGCACTGATGCGCGCGGAAATCGCCGCCTTGCCAGATGGGCGCTATAGTTTTGATGATTTCCTGGATAATGATGGCGTGAAGGATGAAGCGCTGCGGATAGCGCTTGACCTCACCATCGAAGGTGATCGGCTGACCTTGGATATGTCGCGATCCTCACCGCCCTGTGCAGGCCCGCTCAATATCTCCATCGCGACGACCGTGGCGGCCTGTTATGTGGCGCTGAAAC
Organism: Pseudomonadota bacterium; assembly: GCA_041174145.1. Lineage (GTDB taxonomy): Bacteria > Pseudomonadota > Alphaproteobacteria > Acetobacterales > Acetobacteraceae > Neoroseomonas. The sequence goes on along the minus strand of JBEDHL010000161.1, from coordinate 2,156 downwards.
ACGCTTTTCCTGATGTGTCGGCCAATGCTGGCGTTTTGCGCCCGGTGGAAGTCATCGCGCCGGCAACCACCTTGCTGGGTGCGGAAGCACCGCGCCCCGTGGCGGGTTATACAGAGACCATCCTGCGACTGATTGGCGTGATCTTTGGCGCGCTCGGCCAGGCGCGCCCCGCCACGGCAACAGCGGCACCCTTTGGCACCATCAATGCGCTGGCGCTTTCCGGACAGCGAGAGAACGGCACGCGCTGGGTGATGTTTTCCTTCTTCGGCGGCGGGCTTGGCGGCAACCCTGCCTCTGATGGGTTGCATCACGCGAATAACCCGATTTCCACCGCGACAATCCCGCCGGTGGAGATTCTGGAAGCGGCCTATCCTGTCATGTTCACGCAATGGGCTTTGCGTCCGGATAGCGGCGGCGCAGGCGAACATCGCGGCGGTGTTGGTGCGGTGTATGAGATTGAAGCGCTTGCCCCGGGGCGCACGGAAGTCGCTTTGCTGGGTGAACGCGGGCGCTTCGCGCCCTTTGGCGTGGCGGGTGGCGCGTCGGGCGCGCTTAATCGCTTTACCTGGGGCAGCGCAGGTGAAACCCCGCCCATGACCAGCAAGATTGTCGGCGTTTCCATCGCGCAAGGTGAACGTGTGCGGCTTGAAACACCTGGCGGTGGAGGTTGGGGCGATCCCGCCGCGCGGCCCTTGCATGCCATCGCACGTGATATCCGCTTGGGCTATGTCAGCGCTGAAGCCGCCGCGCACGATTATGGAAGCCGCGCATCATGAATGGCGCGATTGTCGGCGTTGATGTCGGTGGTACCTTCACCGATTTGTTCCTGTTCGATCCAGCAACAGGCCGCTTTCAAACCGCGAAAGTGCCAAGTCAACGCGGTGATGAGGCATCCGGCTTTCTCGCTGGCCTGCTTGCCCTTGGCGGTGCGGCGGGCATGGCGGCGGTGGTGCATGGCACGACGGTTGGCACCAATGCGCTTCTGGAACGCAAGGGCGCCAAGCTTGGCGTCATCACCACCGCCGGCTTTCGCGATGTGCTGGAAATGCGCCGCCGAGACCGCCGCCACACCTGGGGCTTATGGGGCGAGTTCCAGCCAATAGCTGACCGAGATTTGCGGCTGGAAGTGCCGGAACGATGCCTCGCTGATGGTAGCATCCACACGCCGGTCGATATCGCGGCGGTGGAGAAGTCGGCGCGGCAATTGCTGGCGGCGGGGGCGGAAGCCTGCGCCATTATCTTCATCAATGCCTATGCCAATCCCGCCAATGAACAGGCGGCGGCAGAGGCAGTGCGGCGCATTTGGCCCAATCCGCATGTTTCGGTTTCCTCCGAAATCCTGCCGGAAATCCGAGAGTTTGAACGCGCTTCCACCACGGCGCTGAATGCCTATTTGCAGCCATTGGTCGCGGGGTATCTCGGCAAGCTGGAAGGCGCTCTTGCGCAGGAAGGGTTCGGCGGACGCTTCCATATTGTGCAATCCAATGGCGGCATCATGTCCACCGCAACGGCGCGGCGCTTTCCGGCGCGCACAGCGCTGTCTGGTCCGGCGGCGGGGGTGATTGCGGCGGGCGCCATCGCCAAGGCTGCGGGCTTCAGCCATGTGATCACCTGCGATCTTGGCGGCACTTCCTTCGATGTTTCGTTGATTGCTGATGGGCAGATGGAATTGGCGGCACAGGCGACGATTGATTTCGGCATGGTGATCCGTTCCCCGATGATCGAAATCACCACCATCGGCGCGGGCGGTGGCTCCATCGCGGGGGTGGATCGCGGTGGCTTGCTGCAAGTGGGGCCGGAAAGCGCGGGCAGCCGGCCTGGGCCGGTCTGCTACGGGCAAGGCAATGATCGGCCCACGCTGACGGATGCCAATCTGGTGCTGGGCCGCATCAACGCCGCGCGGCCCATTGGTGGCGCACTTACAAGCCTTGATGTGGCAGCGGCGAAGGCCGCGATTGAAAAGCATGTCGGTGCGGCGCTTGGCCTGGATGCCATGGCGGCGGCTGAGGCCATTCTGCGTGTGGCGAATGCGAAAATGGCTGGCGCCATCAGGCTTGTATCCATCGAACGCGGGCTTGATCCCGCGCGTTTTGTGGCGCTGCCCTTCGGTGGTGGTGGTGCCTTGCATGTCGGTGCGCTGCTCACTGAGGTTGGGC
>JBEDHL010000160.1:0-9573 GCA_041174145.1 Pseudomonadota bacterium | reverse complement strand
TGCAGCTACGCATCGGCCTGACTGATGGCAGCGTCACGGAAATTATCAGCGGTGATATCGCCGCAGGTGCCGCCGTGGTCATTGGCCAGGAACGTGCCGGCGCGGCACCAGCGGCAAGTGGTCGGCGGCTTTTTTGAGACCATGACCGCCCTGATCGAAACCCAAGGGCTGACCAAGCACTACCCCGCCGGCGAAGGCGTGGTGGCTGCGCTGCAGGATGTATCACTATCTATAGCGCCTGGGCGTTTTGTAGCCGCCATGGGGCCTTCTGGTTCCGGCAAATCCACCTTTCTCAATCTCATCGGCTGCCTGGATCGGCCGACACGCGGCAGTTATCGGCTGATGGGTGAGGAAGTGGAGGCGCTTTCGCATGATCGGCTGGCGGATTTACGCAGCCGGCGTCTTGGCTTTGTCTTTCAATCCTTCAACTTGCTGCCGCGCGCTGATGCGCTTGCGAATGTGGAATTGCCCTTGATTTATCGCGGCATGCCAAGGCGCCAAAGGCGGGAACGCGCGGCGGCGGCGCTGGCGGCGGTGGGTCTTGCAGATCGCATGCACCATCGCCCGACGCAGCTTTCCGGCGGGCAGCAGCAGCGCGTGGCGATTGCGCGCGCTATTGTTGGCAGCCCGGATTTGATTCTGGCCGATGAACCAACCGGCGCTTTGGATACACGCACCGGGCTTTCCATCATGGCGCTATTCCAGGCGCTCAATCGCGATGGTGTCGGCATTCTGATGGTGACACATGATGCCGATGTGGCACGTTTTGCCGAACGCGTGCTGCGCTTTCGCGATGGCCGGTTGATTGCGGATGAAACGCAAAACGCCGCGGATGCCGCCACCGCGCTGGTCGCGCTGCCGGAAGCGGATGCCGTGGTATGAATGCGACCCTGCCGCCTATAGCCTCATCCCCGCGACGCGGCATTGATGTACTGGAAGCGCTGCGCGGTGCGCTTTCTGCGCTTTCGGCTAATTTGCTGCGCTCCATCCTGACGGCACTTGGCATTTTCATTGGCGTCGCGGCGGTGATTGCAACGGTGGCGGTGGGGGAAGGCGCGCGGCGGCAGGTGCTGGCGCAAATCCAATCGCTCGGCGCCAATCTGCTGATCGTTTGGGGTGGCAGCGCCACCATGGGGGGCGTGCGGCTTGGTGCGGGTGGGCGTTCCAACCTTTCCTGGGACGATGCTGCGGCCATTGCGCGCGAAATTTCCGAAGTGCAGGTGGCGGCCGGTTCCATTCGCCAGACTTTTCAGGTGGTGGCGGGCAATCAGAATTGGTCCACCACAGTGCTGGCGACAGAGCCCGATTATTTCACCGCCCATGAATGGATAGCCGATGGCGGGCGGCTATTCTCACCGGAAGAAGCCGCGGGCGGGCGTAAGGTCGTGATCCTTGGCGCCACCGTGGCCGAGATGCTGTTCGCCGAAGAAGACCCTGTGGGGCGCGAAATTCGCATTCGCCAAACACCGTTTGAGGTGATTGGCGTCATGGCGCGCAAGGGCCAGAACCCCATGGGGCAGGATCAGGATGATACGGTTTTTGTGCCCTATTGGACTGCGCGACGCAGCGTTATGGGCGCATCGCGCGCCAATGCGCGCCAGGTGGGCGTGATTTCCGTGAAAGTGCATGAGGGTGAGAATATGGCCGCGGCAGAAGAAGCCATCCGCACCCTGATGCGCCAACGCCATCGCGTGGCCGCCAATGAACCGGACAGTGTTTCCATCCGCAATCTTTCCGATATTCAGGCCACGCGCGATGCCTCGGCGCGGACGCTTTCTGCGCTTTTGGCCTCGGTCGCCGCGGTTTCACTGCTGGTGGGTGGCATTGGTGTGATGAATATCATGCTGGTGAGTGTGACTGAACGCACACGGGAAATTGGCCTAAGGCTCGCCATAGGTGCACGCAGGCGCGATGTGCTGGCGCAGTTTCTGCTGGAAGCGGTGATGCTGGCGCTTTTGGGCGGCGCTGCTGGCGTACTGGCGGGGGTCGCATTATCGCATCTTCTGGCCGATGTGGCGGGCTGGCCGGTGCTGGTCCGGGCGGATGCGGTGCTGATTGCGGTTGGGGTTTCCGCACTGACCGGCCTGTTTTTCGGCTTCTGGCCAGCAAGGCGCGCCGCGCATCTAGACCCGATAACGGCGCTTCGGCACGAATAACCCCCTTCCGTTCCGGCGCGGCGCGCGGCAGGATCAGCCCATAGCCATAAGGGGAAAGCCATGACCAAGGTCATCATTACCTGCGCCGTGACGGGTGCCATCCATACGCCTTCCATGTCGGATTACCTGCCGATCACGCCGAAGGAGATTGCGGAACAATCCATCGCGGCGGCGGAAGCGGGCGCTTCCATCATCCATTTGCATGCGCGTGACCCGGAAAATGGTCAGCCAACGCCGGACCCCAAGGTCTTTATGCAATTCCTGCCGGTCATCAAGCAATCCACCGATGCGGTGATCAATATCACCACTGGCGGCGGCCTGGGCATGACCTTGGATGAAAGGCTGGCCGCGCCGCTTTTGGCGAAGCCCGAAATGTGCAGCCTGAATATGGGTTCGATGAATTTCAACATCGCGCCATCGGCAGCGCGGGTGAAGAAATTCAAATATGATTGGGAAAAGCCGTATCTTGAAGGCACAACCAATTACATCTTCCGCAATACCTTCCAGGACATCGAACAGGTTGTGGAACGGCTCGGCAAGGAGCATGGCACGCGCTTTGAGTTTGAATGTTACGATGTTGGGCATTTGTACAATCTGGCCCATATGCTGGACCGCAAGATTGTCGAAGCACCGCTGTTTACCCAGACCATTTTCGGCATTCTGGGCGGCATTGGCGCCGAACCGCGCAACCTGATGTTCATGAAGGAAACGGCGGACCGGCTTTTCGGCAAGGATTATGTCTGGTCCGTACTGGCGGCGGGGCGCAACCAAATGCCCTTCACCACCATGGCCGGCATGTTGGGTGGCAATGTGCGCGTTGGGCTGGAAGATAGCCTCTGGCTCGGCAAAGGCCAGCAGGCGAAATCCAATGCCGAACAGGTCGCCAAAATCCGTCGCATCCTGGAAGAACTCAGCCTGGAAATCGCGACGCCGGCGGAAGCGCGGGAGATGTTGAAGCTCAAGGGCGGCGATCTGGTTGGTTTCTGAAGCATAACGAAAATAAGGGAGGCTGCGCCATGGCCGAAAAATACACTGTCGCCGATCTGGTGGCTGAATTCCTGCCGCAGGTGGGGGTTTCCACCGTCTTCGGCATTGTGTCTGTGCATAATATTCCGATGCTGGATGCAATCGGCCAGCGCAATCGCCTGCGCTATGTGAAGGCGCGCGGTGAGATGGGTGGCGCGCATATGGCCGATGCCTATGCGCGCGTCACCGGCCATTTGGGCGTGATCTTCACCAGCACCGGCCCCGGTATGGCCAATGCCATTCCGGGCCTGGTGGAAGCGCGCTTTGCTGGAAGCCCTGTGCTGCATATCACGGGGCAAACCGCGACGCGCTTCATTGATCGTGATGTCGGCACGGTGCATGACGTGCCGGGGCAGACGCAAGCACTCGCGGCGGTCTGCAAGGCCGCCTATCGCGTGCGCAGCGCGGGGGAAGCCTTTGGCGTTTTGGTGCGTGCGGCAGTCGATGCGCTTTCCGCCCCGCGCGGCCCGGTTTCCGTGGAAATCCCGATTGATTTGCAGCGCACGCCCATCCCACGCCCGGCGGGGCTGGATGCGCTGGTGCTGCCCATCACCGCGCCCTTGCCGCCCAACCCGGCTGAGCTTGATGAAGCTGTTGCCATCCTATCCAAAGCCAAGCGGCCCATGATCTGGCTTGGCAATGGCGCGAAGCAGGCCGGCGCCGAAGCGGCGCGGCTGATGGCGCTTGGCTTTGGCGCAGTGTCTTCCTGGAATGGGCGCGGCATTATTCCGGAAGATCACCCAATGAGCCTCGGCGCGCTGCATGGCAATGGTTCGCCACGCGTGCAGGAATTTTATGGCTCGGTGGATGCCATGCTGGTGGTGGGTTCGCGCCTGCGTGGGCATGAGACGATGGATTTCAACATGAAGCTGCCGCAAACGCTGATCCGCGTTGATGGCGATGCTTCGGCCAATGGGCGCGGCTATGCTTCTTCGCTGTTTGTCCATGGCGATGCGGCGCTGACCATGGCGGCGCTTGCCGACCGGCTGGCGGGAAAGATGGCGATTGACCCCGGCTTCGCCGCTGATTTCACCGCGCTGAAATCCCGTGCAGGGCAAGAATATCGCGAAACCCTTGGCCCCTATCAGGGTTTTCCGGATGCGGTGCGCGCCGCGCTACCGCGTGATGGCGTTTGGGTGCGTGACATCACCATCTCAAATTCCACCTGGGGCAATCGCATTTTCCCGATTTACGATCCGCGCAATGCCGTGCATCCCGTGGGCGCCGCCATTGGTCCGGGGCTGTCACTTGGTATTGGCGCAGCACTTGGCGCGGGCGGTCGCAAGACCATTACCATGGTGGGCGATGGCGGTTTCGCGCTCGGCATGAATGAACTTTGGGCTGCCACGCAGGAAAAGGCTGAACTCGTCACCATGGTGATGAATGATCGCGGCTATGGCGTGATCCGCCATATCCAGGATGCGCTCGCTGATGGGCGGTTGTTCGGTGATGACATCCTGAACCCGAATCTGGAAGGCTTGGCCGCGCTGGCTGGCATGCCCTTCTTCCGTATCAGCAAGGCAGAGGAGGTGACCGAGGTGCTGCAAAAAGCGCTCGCTGTTTCCGGCCCGGCGCTGGTGGAAGTTGACATGGTGGCGATTGGGCCTTTCCCGCCCTATGCGCCTTTCAATACCATGGGCAAGCATGCGGAACGCGCGGCGCGCTGATGGCCATGGTGAAACCGCAGATTATTTCCCATCGCGGCGGCGCCTATCTTTGGCCGGAGAATAGTCTGCTTGCTTTCCGCCAAAGCCTGACGTTGCCGGTCGAGGTATTGGAATGTGATGTGCACCCATCATCTGATGGCGTGCCGATGGTGCATCATGATGCAACGCTGGAACGCATGACGGATCTGGCAGGGCCTTTGGTGGCGCGCAGCGCGGCTGAATTAGGCGCGGCGCGGTTTCGGGGCGCGCCGGGGGAAAGCATTCCAACCCTGGCTGCACTGGCGCGGCTGGTGGCGCCAAGCGATAAGCTGCTGCGGGTAGAAGTAAAGGGTGATCGCGACCACAAACCCTATCCGGATTTCCTGCCGCGTGTGCTTGGCGTGCTGGAAGCGGAGGGCATGCTAGCGCGCAGCGTCATCATCGCTTTTCATGGTGGCACTGCGGCGGCGGCCGCGCAGGAAAAGCGCCTGGCCGGCGCAGTGTGGTTGGTGAATAGTGCCATCCTGGCAAGCCTTGGTCCGGATGCCTGCATGGCGGCGGCGCTTTCCCTTGGAGTCACGGGTTGCGAATGTTCAATGGGTGACATGACGCCGGCTTTCATCGCCGCCGCGCGTAAGGCAGGGCTCACCACCGGTGTTTGGACGGCTAATCATCGCGCCGAGATTGAAAAGGCGCTTGACCTTGGTATGGACGCTTTCGCAACTGATGACCCGCCGCTTGCGATTGCACTCCGCAAGGCGCGCGGTTGATGCGTATTGCCGCGCTTGATTTCCTGGGCGTGAATGTCACGCCCAAGACCAATTGGTGTTTTATCCTGCTCCGCCTGGAAGATGGCCGCAGCGGCATTGGCGAAATCACGCTCGCCGATCATGAAGCGTTATTGGCGGTGGAAGTCGCGCGGCTGGCGGCAGCGCTGAAGGGCCAGGATGCCCGCGCGCGCAATCGGTTGGCGCGCTTGCTGCCTCATGCGCCGGCAGGGCTTGTTTCCCACGCTGTGATTTCCGGTCTGGAACAGGCGCTTTGGGATGTGGCTGGGCAGGAAGCGGGGCGGCCCATTCACGCCATGTTGGGCGGCGCCTTGCGCGATAGCGTGCCGCTTTATGCCAATATCAATCGCGGCGCGGCACCGCGCACGTCGGCGGGTTTTGCTGAGGCGGCCAAGCGCGCGGTCAGCGCTGGTTTTCGCGCGGTAAAGCTCGCCCCCTTTGAACCCATGGTCTGGGAAGACGCAGCAAACCCCACGCAGCGCGCCGCCTATGCGGAAGGGCTGGCGCGCATTGCCGCAGTGCGGGATGCGGTGGGCAGCGCGATTGATGTCATGGTGGATGCGCATTGGCGCTTTTCACCCGGCGGCGCGGCGGCGCTGATTCGTGATGTCGCGCCCTTCAACCTGTTCTGGCTGGAATGCCCAGTGGCCGAGGCCAATCACGCGGCCATCACACGGCTACGCGGCATGGCGAATGATCGGGGCATGCGGCTCGCTGGGGCCGAAACCCTCTCGGGCCTTGGCGCTTATCGCCGCATCATCGAAGCGGGCTGTTATGATGTGCTGATGCCAGACATCAAATATGCCGGCGGGCATGAAGAAATTCGGCGCATCGCTGCTTTGGCCCAAACTGCGGGCATTGAGATCGCGCCGCATAACCCAACCGGCCCCATCTGCCACGCCCATTCCGTGCATCTTTGCGCGACCCTGCCCAATCTGCTGCCGCTTGAAGTGCAATTCGGCGAAACGGAGCGTTTCTTCACCATGATCCATGGCCATGATCTGCGCTTTCAACAGGGCAGCGCCTGCTTGCCGCAAGCGCCGGGGCTTGGCGTTGCCTTGGATGAAGCGGGCGCGCGGCTTTCACCCTGGCAGCCCATGGCGCAGCCCTGGCTTGACCCGAGGCTCGGCTGATGCCGCTTTGGGTTGCCGCGACGGTTCTGGCCGCGCTGTTTCAAACCTGGCGCACTGCCATGCAGCAAAAGCTGCGCGGGCAGCTATCCGTCAACGCTGCTGCCGTGGTGCGTTATCTTTACGGTGTGCCAGTTGGGCTGTTGTTGATTGGGATTTATTGGCTGATTTTCGGTGGCACACTTTCCACACTCACACCGATGTTCCTGCTGTTCATCGCACTCGGGGGGCTTGGGCAGATCATCGGCACCAATCTGCTGATCATGTCCTTCGGGCCGCGGGGTTTCGCCGTTGGCACCGCTTATGCGAAGACAGAGGCCGTGCAAGCCGCTTTCCTTGCACTCATTCTTCTTGGTGAGAATTTTTCGCCCCTCGCCTGGGCGGGAATCGCCGTATCCGTGGGCGGTACGCTTTATCTTTCGCTGGCCGGGCGCGTTGGTTCGCTTGGCGAAATGCTGCGCGCAACGGCACAGCCTGCAGCCCTTTGCGGCCTTGGCGCGGGCTTTGCCTTTGCGCTATGCGCCCTGGCCATTCGCGCCGCCGTGCATGAATTGGATGGCCCGGATATCCTGCTGCGCGCCTTGGAAAGCCTGGTGGTCATGAACATCATGCAGACCATCATGCAGGGCGCCTGGCTGATCTGGAAAGAACCCGCCAGTGTGCGTGCCGTTTTCACCACCTGGCGATCTTCCGCGCAGGTGGGCGCGCTTTCGGCTTGCGGTTCCGCCTGCTGGTTCACGGGCTTCGCACTCGCCCCCGTCGCTTTGGTGCGCGCGGTGGGTCAGGTGGAAATCCTGTTCACGCTGCTGTTCAGCCGGTTTTTCCTGAAGGAAAAAATGAAGCGCACCGATGTGATCGGCGCGCTGACCGTGGTGGCGGGCGTGGTGTTGGTGCTGCTTGGGCGATAGTTACGCGGTGAACATCGCCCGAATAGCCGTTTGGTCAACGGCTTCAATGGATGCAGGCTGCCATTTCGGGTGATGGTCCTTGTCCACCAGCACGGCACGTACGCCTTCGCGGAAATCCGGGTGGATGTTTACCACCACACGCGTCAGCGCCAATTCCATGGCAAGGCAGCCTGCCAAATCGCGCCTAGCGCCACGGGTCAGCAATTCATGTGTCACAAACAGTGAAGTGGGGGAGGCATGGCGCAGCACGCCAAGCTGTTCCCGAGCCCAATCAGTGCCCTCTGCCTCCAGGGCAGTGATAATGGCGGGGATGGACCCCGCGGCAAAGCAGCGATCAATCGCCGCGCGATGCGGCGCGAAGCTGGCTTCCGGTGGTGCTTCACAAAACCGCGCCACGGCGCCGATATCGCCCGCGATCAGCGCAGCCCGCAGCGCCGGCAGTGCTTCGCGTGTGGTGTAATGTGTGGCCAACCCCGCATGCACCGCATCGGCGCCATTCAACCGCGCGCCGGTGAGTGCCAGCCACATCCCAAGCGCACCCGGCAGGCGGGGCAATGCGTAGGAAGTGCCAACATCCGGGAATAGCGCAATCGCGGTCTCGGGCATCGCAAACATGGCGTGATTGGTGACGATACGATGCGTGCCATGCACAGAAACGCCAATGCCGCCCCCCATGCAAACGCCATCAATCAGGCTCATCCAGGGCTTGCCGAAAGCTGCAATGCCGGCATTCACCGCGTATTCTTCTGAGAAAAACGCTTCCACCGCCGCGCGATCACCCGCAACGGCGGAAGCGCGCACGGCACGCACATCGCCACCCGCGCAAAAAGCCCGCCCGCCGGCACCTTCCAGCAGCGCGAGCTTCACCGCAGGATCATCCCGCCATGAGGCGATGGCGGCGGCGAAGCCCCGGATCATATCCTGATTGAGCGCATTCAGCGCCTTGGGCCGGTTCATCAGGATCGTGCCGCCAGCGCCTTCACGCGCGGCAATCAGGCTGGATTCGGGGGCTTCGCTCATGGTCAATCTCTCTGCTTAGTGTCGATTGTCATTCCGGCTTCAACTGCACACTCGCCACCAGGTCGCGAATCTTGGCGGCCTGGGCGCGCACCATGGCGCCGAAGCTTTCCGAATCGGAACCAACGGCTTCTGCCCCGACTTCATCGCAGCGCTTGATGAATTCGGGCTGCGCGGCGGCAGCGGCGATTTCGCGTTGCAACCGCGCCATGATGGGGGCGGGCGTACGGGCAGGGGCAAAAAACCCGTTCCAGCCTTCCAGTTCCAGGGAAGCAAAACCCTGTTCGCGCACAGTCGGCACATCGGGCAGTATTTTGGCGCGCTTGGATGCGGTGGTGGCCAAGCCCTTCAGCGCGCCGGAACGCACATGGCCGAAGCAGGTGGAGATTTGATCACCGCCGAATTGCACGCGCCCCGCGATCAATTCCTGGATCATCGGCGCCGCGCCGCGGAAGGGCACATGTTCCATCGCAATGCCGGCATCGCGCTTCAGCACCTCGCCCACCATATTCATGAAGGAACCAGGCCCGGTGGAGCCATAAAAGGGCGGCGAGCTTTGCGCCTTCGCCCAGGCAACAAAGCCTTTCAGATCCGTGACGGGCACTGAAGGATTGGCCAGGATCACCAATGGCACATTGGCGCCAAGCGATAGCGGCGCGAAATCCCGTTCAATGTCGTGCGGCGGGCGCCCCGCCAGCGTCATCGCCGCCGTTGTCGTCGGGAAGGTGATGTTGTGCATCAACAGCGTATAGCCATCCGGTGCTGCCTTCGCGACAACATCCGCGCCGATCGAACCGCCGCCACCGCCGCGATTTTCGACCACAACAGATTGGCCCATGGTTTCAGTCATGCGTTGCGCGAAAAGCCGCGCCAGCAAATCCGTGGTGCCGCCGGCGGGGAAG
>JBEDHL010000159.1:0-8389 GCA_041174145.1 Pseudomonadota bacterium | reverse complement strand
CTGCGCCGGAATGCCTGTTGCTGCGGCCCTTGCTGGGCTTTGCGCCGGCCCGGCTGGAAGCCGTGGTGGCCGCCGCTGGTCTGGCCCCCGTGCGCGACCCATCCAATGATAATCCGCGCTTTGCGCGCATCCGGCTGCGTCAGGCGTTGGGTGACCCGGATGGGGAAGGTGAGGGGATCCACGCCCTGGCCGAGGCAGCGGGGGCTTTCGCGCGCCGCCGCGCCCGCGACGAAACCGTGCTTCTGGCCCGGCTGGCGGCGGCGGCGGAGATTCGCCCTGAGGGTTACGCCTGGGTGGACCCCAAGGCGCTGGGGCATGATGCGCCGGGCATCGCCGCCCTTGCACGGCTCATTGGGCTGATTGGCGGGGCGGCTTGGCCAGTGCCGATCGCGGCCACGGCGGCGCTCATGGCTCGCGGCGGGGGCAGCCTGGCCGGCGCTTGGGTGCGGCCCGGCGCGGGCGGGCGCTGGTTGGTGGTGCGTGACCCTGGCCTGGTCGCCCCTGCACAGATTTGGGCGCCCGGTTTGCTGTGGGATGGGCGTTTCCGAATGAATGGCCCGGCGCGGCCTGGCTGGAATTGCGCGGCGCTTGGCGCGGCGGCGGCGGATTTCCGAAGCCGCAGTACCATCCCGCTGCCGGCACTCGCTGCCCTGCCAGCCCTTTGGGATGAAAAGGGAAAGCTGGCGGTTCTGCCCGGGCTGTTCTATGGTAAAAGCCAGGAAGCGGCGGATTGGCGCATGACCTTCGCCCCGCGTGGCGGCGGGTTGCCCTTGGGCTGATCACGCTTCCGTGGCTGGAAGATTTCACGCGGGTCATTCAAGATGCGTGAAGCCTTACTATGTATGGTAGCGAAGGGGCGGCCGCTTGCGCCGTCCGGCTTCTGAAGATGGAAGGGTTGCGGTGAATAATTTCAGCCGAAACATGGCTTTATGGGTGATCGTGGCGCTGCTGTTGGTGGCGTTGTTCAACCTCTTTCAACCGAGCGGTTCCAGCCGACCGGGCACATCCCAGGTCGCCTATTCGGACTTCTTGAATGAGGTACAGGCCGGCCATGTGCGTGATGTTACCATTCAGGGCCGCACCCTGACCGGGCAGCTCAGCGATGGGCGCCAATTCACCACCTATACGCCGGAAGACCCGGCGCTGATTTCGCGCCTGACGGAAAAGGGCGTGCGCGTGGTGGCACGGCCGGAAGAAGCCGAGGTCAATCCGCTGCTGCATTACCTCGCCTCCTGGTTCCCGATGCTGCTGCTGATTGGCGTGTGGATTTTCTTCATGCGCCAAATGCAAGGCGGCGGTGGGCGCGCCATGGGTTTTGGCAAATCCCGCGCCAAGCTACTGACCGAAAAGCAGGGCCGCGTGACGTTTGACGATGTTGCCGGCATTGATGAAGCCAAGGCGGAACTTGAAGAAATTGTCGAATTTCTGCGAGATCCGCAGAAATTCCAGCGCCTGGGCGGCAAGATCCCAAAGGGCGTGCTGCTGGTCGGCCCGCCCGGTACGGGTAAAACCTTGCTGGCGCGGTCCATCGCGGGTGAGGCCAATGTGCCCTTTTTCACGATTTCCGGTTCAGATTTCGTGGAAATGTTCGTGGGCGTTGGCGCATCGCGCGTGCGTGACATGTTCGAACAGGGCAAGAAGAACGCGCCTTGCATCATCTTCATTGACGAAATTGACGCGGTTGGGCGCCATCGCGGTGCCGGGCTTGGCGGCGGCAATGATGAACGTGAACAGACGCTCAATCAGATGCTGGTCGAAATGGATGGGTTCGAGAGCAATGAGGGTGTGATCCTGATTGCGGCCACCAACCGACCCGATGTGCTGGATCCCGCACTGCTGCGCCCCGGCCGGTTTGACCGGCAGGTTGTGGTGCCGAACCCTGATGTGAATGGGCGCGAGAAAATCCTGCGCGTGCATATGCGCAAGGTGCCGCTGGCTTCCGATGTGGACCCCAAGGTGATCGCGCGTGGCACGCCGGGTTTTTCGGGTGCTGATTTGGCCAATCTGGTGAATGAAGCGGCGCTGCTTGCGGCGCGCACGGGTCGGCGCACGGTTGGCATGGCGGAATTTGAAGCCGCCAAGGACAAGGTGCTGATGGGCGCTGAGAGGCGCAGCCTTGTGATGTCTGACGCCGAAAAGCGCATGACAGCCTATCACGAAGCCGGCCATGCGTTGGTTGCGATGAATGAGCCGGAATGTGACCCGGTGCATAAGGCCACTATCATTCCGCGTGGCCGTGCGCTGGGCCTAGTGATGTCGCTGCCCGAAGGTGATCGCTATTCCAAGCACAAATCCAAGCTGAAATCCGAACTCGCCATGGCGATGGGCGGGCGCGTGGCGGAAGAACTGATCTTCGGTGCCGATAAGGTCAGCAATGGCGCTTCCGGTGACATCAAAATGGCGACCAATCAGGCGCGCATGATGGTGACCGAATGGGGCATGAGTGAAAAGCTTGGCATGATCGCTTATGGCGATAATAGCCAGGAAGTGTTCCTGGGCCATTCCGTCACCCAGACGAAAAATATCTCGGAAGAAACCGCGCGCCAGATTGATGGCGAAATCCGCTCCATCATCGACGGCGCCTATGCGCGGGCCACGCAAATCCTGACCGAGCATATGGATGAGCTTCATCTGCTGGCGAAGGGCCTGCTGGAACATGAGACGCTGAGCGGCGATGAAATCCGCCAGGTAATCAATGGTGAGCCAGTGGTGCGCAATCGCCCGGATGAGCCGGTGAACCAAGGCCGTGGTAGTGTGCCAACGGCCGGCCGGCCTACCATGCGTCCGGGTGGGCTTTCTCCGGGCGCGGCGCCTGCCACTTAAACTGTGGCTGCTGAACGCTGGCTGCATCCGCTGGGCCTGTTATCAGGCCCAGCCGCGTTTCGGGCGATTGGTGAAGGCCAGGCGCTGCCCTTGCAGGGTGGCGATCTGGCCTTTTCCTTGGCGCGGTTGGTCGAAGATGGGCGCGAAGTAGCAACCCTGCCTGTCGCCGCGCTGCCTGAAGACTGGGGCGATGAGATTGAAGCGGTAACGGCGCGCCCTGCGCCCTTTGCTGGGCTGGTCAGCCCGCGCCCGCTGGTGATGGGTATTCTCAACATCACCCCCGATAGTTTTTCCGATGGCGGGCAGCATTTTGATGCAAGTGCGGCGATTGCCGCAGGCCATGCCATGCTGGAAGCGGGCGCTGATATTCTGGATATTGGCGGTGAATCAACGCGCCCCGGCGCGCAACCCGTCTCACCTGATGAGGAAATCGCCCGCGTCATGCCGGTGCTGCGCGAACTCGCGAAATCTGCGCCTGTCAGCATTGATACGCGGCATGCGGCGACCATGCAGGCGGCCCTGGATGCGGGCGCGGAAATTGTGAATGACGTGACCGCTTTGCGCCACGATCCGGCGGCGGTGGATTTCCTCGCGCGCACGCAAACACCGATTGTCCTGATGCATATGCCGGGCACCGACCCGCGCGAGATGCAGGCAAAGGCGGATTACGCCGATGTAGTGTTGGAAGTGGCGCGGTTTCTGCGTGACCGAGTGGCCACACTTGAAGCGCTTGGCATTGCGCGCGGGCGCATCGCGATTGATCCCGGCATCGGCTTTGGCAAGACCATGGCGCATAATCTGGCTTTGATTGAAGCCTTGCCGATCCTGGCGGGGATTGGATGCCCCATCATGCTGGGTGCCTCGCGCAAGCGCTTTATCGGCACGCTTTCGGGCGTTGAGGCCGCGGAAGATCGCTTGGCTGGCAGTTTGGCAGTTGCGCTCGCAGGTGCGGCGCGCGGGGCGGCGATTTTGCGCGTGCATGATGTGGCGGAAACCATTCAGGCGCTGGCCGTCTGGCAGGCTTGCGCGAATGGCAGCGCGGGGTGATCAATCATGCCCATGAAGCAAATGCATCTTGGCGCCTTCATGCGCCCCGTCAGCATCCACACCGCCTGGTGGCGCCATCCTGACTCCGCGCCCGAGGCGAATTTCAGCTTGAAGCACCTGGTCCAGTGCATCCAAACCCTGGAACGCGGCAAATTCGATGCCTTCTTCATGGCGGATCATTTGGCGGTGCTGAACATGCCAATCGAAGCGCTGAAGCGCAGCGGCACGGTGACATCTTTCGAGCCCTTCACCTTGCTATCGGCCCTTGCGATGGTGACGGAAAGGATCGGGCTGATCGCCACTGCCTCCACCACTTATGACGCGCCCTATCACATCGCACGGCGCTTTGCCTCGCTCGATCACATCAGCGCTGGGCGCGCGGGGTGGAATATCGTCACCACCTCCAACCCCGATGCAGCGCGCAATTTTGGCATGACGGAACATATGGACCACGCCGAACGCTATGCCCGTGCGCGAGAATTCCATGATGTGGTGACCGGGCTTTGGGATAGTTTCGCGGAAGATGCCTTTATCCGAGACAAGGAAAGCGGCGTCTTTTGGGATCCCGCGCGGATGCATAAGCTGAACCATGAAGGCAAATATCTTTCCATCGCGGGGCCTTTGAATATCGCGCGGCCGGTGCAGGGCTGGCCGGTGATAGTGCAGGCCGGCGCTTCTGATTCAGGGCGGCAATTGGCAGCTGAGGTCGCGGAGATGATCTTTGCCGCCGGAGGCCCCATGGCTGATGCGCGCGCCTATTACGCCGATATCAAATCCCGCGCTGCCAAGGCTGGGCGCGATCCGACGCTGATCAAGATTTTGCCCGGCGCCCTTGTGACGGTGGCGGAGTCCGATGACGCCGCGCGGGAAAAACGCGCGCTGCTCGATAGTCTGGTGCATCCCGATAGCGGCATGGGCGCGCTTTCCATTGCACTTGGCGTGGATGCGCGCGGCTTTGACCTGGACGCGCCGCTGCCTGAAATCCCTGAAACCAATCAAAGCCAAAGCGGGCGCCAGCGCGTGTTGGAACGCGCGCGGCGTGACAAGCTTACCGTGCGGCAATTGGCCGTGGCGCTGGGCGGCTATGGCGGGCTTTCCTTCACCGGCAGCGCAAAGACCATCGCCGATGAAATGCAGGCCTGGCTGGAAGCCGAAGCCTGTGATGGCTTCAACATCATGTTCCCCACCATCCCAGGTGGGGTCGAGGATTTCGTGCGCTTGGTGGTGCCGGAATTACAGCGGCGGGGGATATTCCGGCGGGAATATGAAGGGACCACCTTGCGGGACCATCTGGGCCTGCCGCACCCGAAGAACCAGTTTTTTTGAAAAACATCGGTCCTCCTGCAAATCATTGAACAGGCGAGGGCTTTTACATTAGACTTGCCTTCTGAAATCACGGCGATGGGCTTCGCCAGAGCAAGCGGGAGACAAACATGCTTCAAAGACGTCACCTTCTGGGTGGGGCGGCGGCGCTGCCATTCGCTTCCATTGGCGCGCCGGCCATCGCGCAGGCGCCGCGCGTGCTGAAATACGTGCCGCACGCCAATTTGCCGAATATCGACCCCTTCACCAATACCGCCTTCGTCGCGCGCGACCACGCCTTCCTGGTCTATGACCAGCTCTATGGCATGGATGATAAATTCCAGCCGCGCCCGCAAATGGTCGAAGGCCATGTTGTCGAAAATGACGGCAAGACCTGGCGTTTCACCCTGCGTGAAGGGCTGAAATTCCATGATAATACGCCGGTGCGTGGGCGCGATTGCATCGCTTCCATCAAGCGCTGGGGCCGGCGCGATGCCTTCGGTCAGGTGCTGATGGCGCGTGTTGCTGATATGGTTGAAGTCAGTGACCGCGTGTTTGAAATTCGCCTGACCGCGCCCTTCCCGAAAATGCTTGATTGCCTGGCGAAGGTCACCACAAGCTGCCTGTTCATCATGCCGGAACGGCTGGCCAATGTGGACCCCTTCACGAACATCACGGAAGCGGTTGGCAGCGGGCCTTATCGCTTCATCCAGAATGAATGGGTGCCGGGCTCCATGCTCGCCTATGCGCGCAATGCGGATTACGTGCCGCGTCAGGAAGCGCCTTCCATGACCGCCGGCGGCAAGGTGACGCATTTTGATCGCGTGGAATGGCGGATCATTCCGGATGCCAGCACGGCCTCCGCCGCGCTGCAATCGGGTGAAATTGATTGGTGGGAACAGCCAACCGCTGATTTGTTCCCGCTTTTCATGCGCGGTGCCGCGGCGCGCAACATCAAGGTGGATATCATCAATGATACCGGGCTGATCGGCATTTTCCGCCCGAACCATACCGCCGCCCCCTTCAATAATCCCGCCGTGCGGCGTGCGGTGCTGACCGCGATCAATCAGATTGATTTCATGACCGCAGTGATTGGCACTTCAGGCGTGGAAGGCCGCGCTGATCTTCGCCGCGAAGGCATTGGCTATTTCGCCCCGGAAAGCCCGATGGCGAGCAATGTTGGCATGGAACGGATGCGCAAAAGCATTGATGCCGCGCGCGCTGAAGTGCAGGCCGCCGGTGCGATGGGCCAGCGGCTTGTGCTGCTGAACGCGACTGATCTTGCTTCGATTAATGCCGCCACGCTTGTCGGTGCTGATCTCTTCCGCCGCATGGGCTTCAATGTTGATCTGGTCAGCACGGATTGGGGCACGCTGGTCGCCCGCCGCGCGAGCAAGAACGCGCTCGATCAAGGTGGCTGGTCTGGCTTCTTCACCTTCTGGTCCGGGATTGATCATTGGAACCCGGCAAGCCACGCCTCCATCCGCGGCCATGGCGATAATGCCTGGCCGGGCTGGCCGACCATTCCAGCCTTGGAAGCGCAGCGCGATGCCTGGTTCAATGCGCCGGATGCGGCGGCGGAAGCGGCGGCCGGGCGGGAGATGCAGCGCATCGCCTTTGAAGAAGTGCCTTATGTGCCGACGGGCATGTATTACCAGCCCACCGCCTATCGCCGGAACCTGACCGGCATGTTGAAGGGCCAGCCGCCGCTGTTCTGGAATATCCGGCGCGCTTGAGGCCACCACCGCGCCGCGCCCGGATTTGTCGGGCGCGGCCGGGTTTCACCCGGTGGGCCTGCCGGGCTATAACACCACAATGAGCGAGACCCCCCCGGCCCGTAAGCTTTTCGGCACTGATGGCATTCGTGGCAAGGCCAATGCCGCGCCGATGGATGCCGTCACCGCACTCAGGCTTGGCCAGGCGGCCGGCAGCTATTTCAACCGCGGCAATCACCGCCATCGCGTGGTGATCGGCAAGGATACGCGGCTTTCCGGCTATATGCTGGAACCGGCGCTGACGGCCGGCTTCATCGGCGCGGGGATGGATGTCGTGCTGGTCGGGCCTTTGCCGACGCCGGCGATTGCCTTGCTTACGCGTTCGCTGCGCGCGGATTTGGGGGTGATGATCAGCGCCTCCCACAACCCATACGAAGATAACGGCATTAAGCTGTTCGGCCCGGATGGGTTGAAGCTGACGGATGACCAGGAAGCCGAGATTGAAGCGCTGATGGCGGGCGATCTGGCGGCTTCCCTGGTGCCGCCGGCGCGGCTTGGGCGCGCCAGCCGGCTGGAAGATGCGCCGGGGCGTTATATTGAAGCCGCCAAGGCGTCCTTCCCGCGCGGGCAGACGCTGGATGGGCTCCGCATTGTCGTGGATTGCGCCCATGGCGCGGGCTATCGCGTCGCGCCCACCGTGCTCTGGGAATTGGGGGCGGAGGTGATCCCCATCGGCGTCGCGCCGGATGGCTTCAATATCAATAAGGCGGTGGGCTCCACCGCGCCTGCGGCCCTTGCGACTTTGGTGCGTGAACGCCGTGCCGATCTTGGCATTGCCTTGGATGGCGATGCGGATCGTGTGGTGCTGGTGGATGAAGCCGGGCAGGTGGTGGATGGGGATCAGATCCTGGCGTTGATCGCGCGTTCCTGGCATGCGCAGGGCCGGCTAACCGGTGGCGCGGTGGTGGCCACCCTCATGTCCAATATGGGGTTGGAACGCTTCCTGGCAGCCCGCGGCCTTGGCTTGCTGCGTACTGCGGTTGGTGACCGCTATGTGGGTGAGAAGATGCGCGAAGTCGGCTGCAATCTGGGCGGTGAGCAATCCGGCCATATGATCATGCCGGAATTTGGCACCACCGGGGATGGGCTGATCGCCGCGCTGCAAGTCCTTTCAGTGCTGGTTGAGGAAAAGCGCCCGGCGAGTGAGGTGCTGCGCTGCTTCGCGCCCCTGCCACAGCGCCTGGTGAATGTGCGCTATGCCGGTGCCTCGCCACTTGCGAAGCCCGTGGTGGCTCAAGCAATTGCGGCGGAAGAAGCAGCGCTTGGCGCGCGCGGGCGCGTGCTGATCCGCGCCAGCGGCACCGAACCCGTGATTCGCGTGATGGCGGAGGCCGAGGAAGAAACCCTGGTGGAAGGCGTGGTTGGGCGGCTCGCTGATCTGATCAAGGCCGAGGCGCGCGTGGCATGAAGGGGCGCGTGCTGATCATCGCGGGGTCCGATTC
>JBEDHL010000158.1:0-6028 GCA_041174145.1 Pseudomonadota bacterium | reverse complement strand
GCGGCTGGGCAAGGCGCGATAGCGGCGCGATTTCGCCGCGATTATTCATGCCCATTTCAATCACGGCAAAAGCTGCATCACGTGGCAGGCGGGCGAGTGTGAGTGGCACGCCCCAATGATTATTATGCGAAGCGGCCGAGGCATGGGTCGCGCCAAAAGCACCCAGCGCCACGCGCAGCATTTCCTTTGTGGTAGTTTTGCCGACACTGCCGGTTACACCCACCACACGCGCCATCGCACGGGCACGCCCGGCCGCACCAAGCGCTGTCAGCCCCGCCAGCGTATCGCCAACCATCAGCAGCTTTGCTGTATCCACCGCGCCCTGGGGGGCGTGATCCACCATCGCCGCCACGGCACCGCGTGCCAGAGCATCGGCAACGAAATCATGCCCATCACGCTGGTCACGCAGCGCGATGAAAATATCGCCTGGCGCAATGCTGCGGCTGTCAATGGAAACGCCCTTCACGGCGCATTCCGCCGCAAGCACGCCGCTGGTAGCCGCACGCAATTCGGTGCTGGTCCAAAGCGCCGTCATGGCAATGCCCCCACCAGCTTGCGCACCATCGCGACATCATCAAAGGCATGCACAATGCCGGCGATTTCCTGGCCAGTTTCATGGCCCTTGCCAGCCACCGCCAGCACATCTCCCGGACCAAGCGCGCCCATTGCCTTGGCAATGGCGTCCTCTCGCGCGCCGGCATCCACCGCTGCAGGGCAGCCCTGCAATACCGCCGCGCGGATCATGGCCGGGTCTTCGCTGCGCGGATTGTCATCCGTAATCCAAACGCGGTCTGCCGCTTCCGCCGCAGCGCGCCCCATCAGCGGGCGCTTGCCAGGATCGCGATCCCCACCCGCGCCAAACAACACATGCAACTGCCCCGCAACGTGTGGGCGGAGTGCGGCCAAAAGCCGCGTCAGCGCATCAGGTGTATGGGCGTAATCCACATAAATCGCCGCGCCATTGGGCAGGATCGCTGCGCGTTCCATGCGCCCGCGTACCCCGCGCAACCGCCCAAGCGCCGCCACCGCGCTTTCTGGCGCAATACCTGTTGCTATCGCCAACATCGCCGCCAGCAGCGCATTATCGGCCTGAAAGCGCCCCGGCAAAGGCAGCATCACATCATGCCGCGCGCCTGCCATGCGAAAAATGAGCCGTTGTCCTTCCGGCAAGGCTTCCGCGCTGGTCAGTTCCAAAGCATCGCCGCCCACACCAACCAGCCGCAGATCAAGCTTGCGCCTGCTCGCAATATCGCGCAGCGCGGCCAGCGTTTCCGCTTCCATATCCGCCATGGCGATGGCGGGCGCGCCTTCCGGCAAAAGCGTCTCAAACAAACGCAACTTGGCGGCGCGATAGGCGGCCATGGTGCCGTGATAATCCAAATGATCGCGCGTCAGATTGGTAAATCCCGCCGCCGCCAGCCTGACGCCATCCAGCCGGCGCTGATCAATCCCATGGGAGGATGCTTCCATCGCCACCGCCACCACGCCATCCCGCGTAAGACGCGCCAGGCTTTCATGCAGCGCCACTGGATCAGGCGTGGTCAGCGAAGGCCCGGCCGGCACGCCATCCATAATCAAACCCAGCGTACCGAGCGACGCAGCTTTTCTGCCCGTATCGCCCCAGATCTGACGCAGAAAATCAACGCTACTCGTCTTGCCATTAGTGCCGGTAATCGCCACAGCGCTATCTGGCTGCGCGCCATAAAACGCCGCCGCCATCAAGGCCAAGGCACGGCGCGGATCAGCTGCGGTGATCAGCGGGCGCGCAGGTGCGTCAGCAGGCCAAGCCGTGTCTTCCGGCGCCAATACGGCCACAGCACCACGCGCCACCGCATCAGCAATAAAGGCGCGGCCATCACTGCGCGCCCCTGGCAAGGCAGCAAAGACCATGCCCGCGCGCACTGCGCGGCTATCCGCCGTGATGCCTTTTATATCGAGAGACGCGGCCTCTGCCCCGCCCGCCCATCCGCGCATGAGATCACCGAGGCGCAAGAGCAGCCTCGCGCTGGGTGACAGCGGCGCGCGGCGGCATTTCGGTCGCCTGACGCGCCGGCGGGCGATTGGCGGTTGGCGTTGTAACAGGTGGTGGCGGCGCGGCCCCAGGCACGCCGCGTCCATTCATGGGCATGGCGATGGCGCGCTGAATTTCGGGTGTGGAGGGTTCCGGCAGCATGCCGAGAATGGGCGCGATGCGCGAAATCACCATATTCGCCGCAGGTGCAGCCACCCAGCCGGCGGTCGCGAAGCCATGGCTGCGCGCATTGGGCTTGGGTTCATCAACCATAACATAAACGGCATAGCGCGGCGCCTGCATGGGAAAGGCGCCAATGAAAGCAGCGATGCGTTTATTTTCCAGATAACCACCGCGCGGCCCGGTTTTTTGCGCCGTGCCAGTTTTGCCACCGACATAATAGCCAGGCACCTCAGCGCCCTTGCCGGAGCCATCCGTCACTACCAACCGCATCAGCCGGCGCAAAGTTTCCGATGTACGCGGGTCAATCACGCGCACGCCTTCACGCTCAACGCCGGGGGGCTGTGCCAACACGGTGGGTTGACGCAAAATACCGCCATTCACTAGCGTCGCACCCGCGGTTGCGACATGGAGCGGTGTTACGGAAATGCCATGGCCGAAGCCAATGGTCATGGTATTCAATTCACGCCAAGTCTTTTGTCCCGGCACCAGCGGAAGTGCCGTTTCGGGAATTTCGATCCGAAGCCGCGATGTCATGCCCATGCGCTGCATGAATTCACGGTGCCGCGCCGGCCCCACGGCTGCCGCCATATGGGCGGAAGCAAGATTTGATGAATAGGCGAGAATTTCCGGCAAGGCGAGCCAACGATTCTTGCCGCGATAATCATTAATCTCATGCCGCCCCACACGGATGGGCCGGGAAGCGTCATAACCGCTCCAGGTCTGGACCGTACCCAAATCCAGCGCCATGGCGGCGGTCAGCAGCTTGAAGGTGGATCCCGGTTCGTAAACGCCCACCGTCACGCGATTGAAGCGCTCATCCGCTGTAGCCGCGCCAACATCATTGGCGTCATAATCAGGCAGGCTTACCATGGCGAGAACTTCGCCGGTATGCACATCCATCACCACGCCGGCGCCGCCAATGCCATTGAAATCCGTGATGGCGTGTTGCACCGCATCGCGCATTGCCAATTGTACGCGCACATCAAGCGAAAGGCGCAGCGTATCACGCCTAAGGGTGCGCAGCCTTTCGTCAAAATATTTCTCAACCCCGGCAATGCCATTGCCATCCACATCCACGCCACCGATGATATGCGCAGCAGTCCGGCCCTGCGGAAAGAAGCGGCGTTCCGCATCTTCGAAATTCAATCCAGGGATACCTAGATTATTCACTGCCTGCATTTCACGTGGCGTCAATGCGCGGGCGATATAAGCGAATTGCCGATCACCCGTCAGACGCGCGATCAGCCTTTCACGATCAAGCTGCGGCAGTACGCTGCGGAGCTTATCCGCGACTTCGGCAGGATCCTCAATCTGGCGTGGATTCGCAGCGAGCGCAGTAAGCGGCAAGGAAACCGCCAGTACTTCGCCATTGCGATCCGTGACGGCGGCGCGCGAAACCGGCGCTTCCGCGGGTGGCGCGGGTGGGCGGGACAGCATGGCCGCGCGCCTTGGTTGAGCGGGATCAAATACCGTTGCCAATGAAAGCTTTGCCGCGACGCCAATAAATAATCCCGCGAAAATGAAAGCAGCAAAAAGCAAGCGACCGCGAGATTTTTCCAACTGGGCATGGCGCAGCAAATCTGGCTGCGTCACGCGCACCAGGGCGCGGCTTGTGCTTTCTGTGGGCGCGGCTTCTCTCAACCGGTTGCCGGGTGGCGCATCGGGTGACGGCTGGCGCGGATTATTGGAGAAAGCGTCGCTCATGCCCTATGCGCCCCACTCAGCGGGCCGCCCCTTGCGGGGCTCCCACCGGAACGGGGCGCGGCAAAGGTACGGGCGGGGGCAGGGCGCCGGCTGCCGAACCCAGCGCAGACGAAACCATAGAATGTGATGGCGGCGCGGCGGGGGCCACAAGCAAGGCAGGGCTGACCATTTGCCGATTTGGAGGCGGCGCAGGCGGCGGCTGCACAGCAGGCGCCGCAGTAATGCGCGGGGGTGCCGGGGCCGGGCGCGGCGCTGGCGCTTCCGCAACAGGTGGTCGCGCAGCTGCGTTTGCATTCGGCGAAGGCGCCGCCGGCACTGCGGCCGCGGCAGGCACAGCAGCAAGCTGCGGTGGGGCAGGTATAACCAAAGCTTCCGGTACTAGATTTGGCGCCTCTGGCGGACCGAACAAAGAAGGCGGGCCGGAGAAGGGCTTTGCCGCCGGCAAGCGGCGTTCCATTTCGGCTTCACGAATAAATTGCGTGGGCGCCATGGGTTCCAACGCCAAATGGCGCTGCGCGACCTGGCGTAGCCGATCAGGCTCATTCAACAGCGCCCATTCCGCGCGCAGGATCTGGGTGCGTTCACGCGCCACTTCGGTTTGGCGATTCACATCACGCAATTCGCGGTCAAGCATCGAAACGGAATGCTTCACCTGATACAAATGCAGCCCTGCGCCAGCGGCCACAAGCAGGCAAACCAGTGTCACTGGGCGGATCATGCGGCATGCTCCGTACCAAGGCGTGCGATCCCCCGCAGGCGAGCGGAGCGCGCGCGCGGATTGACGCTGCATTCAGCCTCAGCGGGGCGCAAGGCGCGCGGCGTCAGCAAGTGAAAGGCGGCTTTCTGCCGGCCAAGCAAGGCGGTGGGATCGTGGCGCGAAGCGCCCCCCCGCCCGGAGGCCGCTGCCATGGCTTGTTTGACGATGCGATCTTCCAGTGAATGGAAAGCAACCACCACCAAGCGGCCAGCGGGGGCAAGCAATTCCATCGCCGCCGCAATGCCGCGCTCAACCTCACCCAATTCATCATTCACCGCGATGCGAAGGGCCTGGAAGCTGCGCGTTGCGCCATCAATGCCCGATGGATCACGCGGCACGGCACGGCGCACCAGCGCGGCCAGATCAGCGGTCGTGGTGAAGGGCGCTTCCGCGCGGCGCGCAATAATGGCGCGCGCGATGCGGCGGGCGAAGCGTTCCTCACCAAAGCGGAAAATAATATCGGCCAATTCGCGTTCCGGCAGGCCATTCACCAAATCCGCTGCGCTGGGGCCAGATTTTTCCATGCGCATATCCAGCGGACCATCGGCACGGAAGGAAAAGCCGCGCTCTGCCTGATCCAATTGGAAGGATGAAACGCCCAAATCCATCACCACGCCATCCAGCGCGGTGATGCCACGATCCCGCAGCAGCGCCAGCATATCGCCAAAGCGGCCTTCAATCAGATGCAGCCGGCCCGGGAAACGCCGCGCCAGCGCGGCACCGCGCGCAATGGCATCCGGGTCGCGGTCTATGGCGAAAACCGTGCAGCCAGGCGCGGCTTGCAGAATAGCGCTGGCATAACCGCCGCCGCCGAAAGTGGCATCCAGATAGGTCGCGCCATTTTGCGGGGCGAGCGTTGCCAGCACTTCGGCCAGCATCACCGGCACATGGCCTTCAGTATTCATGGCTTGCCCCCCGCTGCGGGCAGGGTCAGGCCACGTTCACGGGCGCGCAAACGCGCTTCTTCCGTGCGCAGGCGGGCCGCTTCCGGTTCCCAAATCTGGAAAATCCGCCCCACACCCACGCAGGCAATGGCGTCCGATAGCGCGGCATGGGCAATCAGCGCTTCGGGCAGCACCAGGCGGCCTTCATTATCGGCGCGCGCGGCATGGGCATCGGCGAAAAGTGCCGCGGCCAGATCATCCGCCTGGTCGGAAAAGGCATCCAGGCGATCCATGCCCGAAGCCAAGGCTTCAAAGGCAGCAATCGGCCAGGCTTCAATGCAGGGCGCGCGATGGGAAGGGCGCAGCACCAAATCCTCGGCGCCACCGCGCTCCAGGGCGGCACGAAAAGGCGCAGGGACGGAAATCCGCCCCTTGCGGTCCAATTTGCCGATATGGGTGCCCAAGAATTGGGTCATCGCCCCCCGCGCG
>JBEDHL010000157.1:0-4150 GCA_041174145.1 Pseudomonadota bacterium | reverse complement strand
ACACCGCAGCGCGCAGAACCGCAACGGCCAAGCGCGGAACCGCGCCCACCGCTTGATCTTTCGCATTTGCCGCCCATCCGGCTGGGGGAGCAGGGCTATCGGCCGCGCAATCAGTTGGATTTCACGCCAGGACCAGTGCCCAATGCAGCGCTTGGCGTCCCCAATCTGCAGGTGCGCGGCGCGGATGACGTGGATGATTGGCAGCGCGAATTTTATCGTTGGCTACAGGATAATTTGCGCTACCCGCGGGACGCGGCCGAATTCGGCGAACAAGGCTTGGTTGGTGTGCGCATCATTACAGCGCCAGATGGCACGGTGCGGCGGGTTGAACTTCGCACCGCATCGCGTTCCATCACGCTTAATCACTATTCGCAATCGGTCTTTCGCGGCGCGAAGCTGCCGGCCTTCAAGCGCCCGACGTCTAACGAAATCGAAATTGACCTGCGTATTCGTTATAATTTGATCAGGCGCTGACCAGTTGCGCATCCGCTCAGTGGGTCAGGATCAAAGCTTTACCTGACCATTTCTATCTGGGCAGCCAAGTGAAGCCACTTGGCTTCAATCTACGCTATGCGTGGCCAACCTGGCCGAAGTTGTCATCATGCGTGGTGCGCACCAGGGCCGCGAAAAGCCTGAGCGCATCCGGGCCGCCGCGATCACGCAGCGCGCCATCTTCCATTTCGGCGGCAAGCATTTCGGCGTGTTCGGCCAGTGTATCGGCGGCGCGGCGCATGGCTTCGCGCGAAAGGACAAGCTGAATTTCGTCCGGAAGCATTTTCCAATCGGCGGGCTGCATGGTTTTGGTCCATTAGCTCAGCCGTTTTGGCAATGTCGGGGCGTGATGAGCGCCGTGAGGCCTAACTAACCCCCAAATGGTTAATGATAGGTAAGCAAATTAGTAAACAGGCACAGTTTATTTGTAATCAAGCGGGCGCGGAGCCCCTGCCCCGCGCCAAGGTATCGGATCAGGTGAAACTCACCTGCACTTTCCCAAGGCTATCGAATTCAACCAGCACGTCACAGGGGCCATCCAGCCAGATCGGCGGGGTGACAGAACCAAGGAACACCACCTGCCCGGCCTTAAGGCCGCCAAATTCCCGCGCGCAGTCAGAACCTGCCAGCCAGGCCAGGGCCTCCAAAGGATGGCCCAGCAGATCAGCGCCCACGCCTTCGCCGCGGACCGTGCCCGCCACCGTCATGCGTCCGCGCGTCGCACCAAGATCAACGGCGCGCCAATCAGCAACGGGCGCACCCAGCACGCCGGCCGCGTGAAACACTTGGTCCGCAATCAAGGTCGGTGTGCCAAGTTCCGCCAAATCGCCATAGCGTTTTTCAACAATTTCGATGGCGGGGAACACCTCGGCCACGGCGGCCGCGACGCTTTCACGCGTATGCGCGCCATGGGGCAAATCTTGTCCGATACGCAGCCCCACTTCGCATTCCACGCCGGGCTTCAGGAAATCCGCGAAGCGGAAGCTTGCGGGTGTTGCGCGCAGCCCTTCCTTCGGCACGAAGCCGCCGGCGGGGCCCGTCAGGCCCAGGATATTCTGCATTTGCTTGGTGGTGGCGCCAATCTTGAATCCCGCCGGCGGCACGGCGCCAAGCTTGGTCGCAACCTGGTATTGCAGCTTATAGCCGGCGGCCGGTGTTGCGGGTGCGGCGGCACCCAGCGGCGCCAGCAGCTGCTTCGCGCGGCGCGTGGCGATAATGTGTTCAGCAGTATCTTGGCTCATCTAAAGCCTCCCTCTCTTTATTCAGCGCGGCCCTTGCGCACGGCCGGGGCTCCATACCGGATCAGGCTTGGCCCAAAGCGATGTATCGCGCAATTCCCGCGCCAACCCTTCTGCCATGGCCTCAAAAATCACCTTGCCCTTTTCTGGCGTGGCAGCGCGGGCATCCCCGCGCACACCCGTCACGGGCGCGCGTTCGGAAAAGGACCAGAAGCGCGTCACTGCCTGGCCTGAAGCGTCGAAATTCCCCGGCGAGACAGAATTGGCAATCTGATCCATCCGGACCTGGGAAGGATCAAGATGCAGCCACAGGCTGGTTTCCCCTTCGCAGGCATGATGAATGCCGGGTTGCGCGGTGAGTGCGGCGGCAATTTCCTTGGGCGCCACTTTGGTGATGGAAGTCGTCAGCACCGGCACACCAAATTCATGCGCCATTTCGCGTGATGCCACTGCCAGCGGCTCGATATTCCCGCCATGGGAATTGAACAGCATCAGGCGCGAAAACCCATCCGCCAGCAGGGATCGCATCACACAGCGCAATACGCCCGCGAAGGTCGCGTAATCCAGGCTGATCGTGCCGCCGAAGGGGAAGTGATGTTCTGACAAGCCCATCCACATCGGCGGCAGCACCACGGCGGGCAAATCCGCGCAAAGCTCAGCCGCGCGAATGGCAACCGAATGGCCAATGAAACTATCGGTCCAAACCGGCAAATGCGGCCCGTGCTGTTCAAGCGCGGCCACCGGCAGGATCACCACCGCATTACGTTCGGCCAGCGCACGCAATTCCGGCGCGGTCATGCGTTCCCAGCGGGTTTCAGTCATCGCTTCAGCCCCTGCCCATGGCATAGAATTCGTCATTCGGGCGCAGATTGGTGACATTCGCGAGCCGGTTCGACATGCCGAAAAAGGCCGCAATGGCTGCGATGTCCCAGATGGCTTCATCATCAAAGCCGGCGGCGCGGAGTGCTTCGTGATCCGAATCATTCACCTCATTGGCGCGATCGGTGACTTTCAGCGCGAATTCCAGCATGGCTTTTTGCTTGGGCGTGATATCAGCCTTGCGCCAATTGGCGGCGATCTGGTCTGCAATCAGCGCATGTTTGGCGCGGATGCGTAGAATGGCGCCATGCGCCACGACGCAATATTGGCATTGGTTACGCGATGAAACCGCCACCACGATCATTTCACGCTCGGCTTTGGAAATCCCTTCGGATTTGTCCATCAGCGTATCGTGATACGCCATGAAGGCGCGAAACTCTGCCGGGCGATGCGCCAGCATCAGAAACACATTGGGGATGAAGCCCGATTTTTCCTGCACGGTCAGGATGCGGGCGCGGATATCTTCCGGCAGGGCTGCGATATCGGGGATCGGGGTGCGGGCGATGGGTGGCTTGCTCATGCCCAAACCATCCGCCAGCGGGGCTTTTCAGTCCAGCCCCATCAGCCCCCGTGCATAATCCTTGGCGGCGAAGGGGCGCAAATCCTCGGCTTTTTCGCCCACACCCACCACATGCACGGGCAGGCCGAATTCCTGCGCCAAAGCGACCACAACGCCGCCCTTGGCCGAGCCATCCAGCTTGGTGACAGCCAGGCCGGTGACATCCACCATTTCCTTGAAAACCTTCACCTGCTGCACGGCATTCTGCCCGGTGGTGGCATCCAGCACCAAAAGCACGGAATGCGGGGCGGTTTCATCCACGCGGCGGATCACGCGAATGATCTTGCGCAATTCTTCCATCAGCGCGGATTTATTATGGAGCCGCCCGGCGGTATCCACCAGCAGCACATCAAGCCCGTCAGCGCGCGCGGCGGTAAAGGCATCAAAGGCCAGCCCCGCCGCATCGGCGCCAGGCTTGGCGGGCGCAAAAAACCGCGCTTCGGTCCGCCCGGCCCAAACCTGCAATTGCTCCACCGCCGCGGCGCGGAAGGTATCGCCGGCCACAAAGCCTACCTTCAGCCCTTGTTCACCATAATGCCGGCCAAGCTTGGCGATGGTCGTGGTCTTGCCCGTGCCATTCACACCCACCACCAGCACCAAATGCGGCGCACGGGCGGCTTCAATCACCAAGGGCTGCGCCACCGGTTCCAAAATGGTGGCGATTTCATCCGCCAGCGCTGCCTTTACTTCCTCATCGCTCACTTCCTTGCCGAAGCGCGTGCGGCGGAAGCCCTCCACAATGCGCCGGGACGCTGCCACGCCCAGATCGGCCGTGATCAGCGTTTCCTCCAGTTCTTCAAGCGCCTCCTCATCCAGCCGCCTTTTATGCAGCAGGGAGACAACGCTTTCCGTGAGCTTGGCGGTGGAACGCGAAAGCCCTGCCTTGAGCCGCGCAAACCAGCCGGTTTTGGCCGGCGCTTCGGCGCTTGGTGGGGGGATTTCAACGGGTGGCGCTTCCGGCATGGGTTCCGGCGCGGGCGGG
>JBEDHL010000156.1:0-5732 GCA_041174145.1 Pseudomonadota bacterium | reverse complement strand
CTGGTCAGCCATGATCTTGGCGTGGTGCGCCATGTCGCGGACCGGGTGGCGGTGATGTATTTGGGCCGCATTGTGGAAGAAGGCCCGGCTGAAGCGGTGCTGGGCACGCCGCGCCATCCCTATACCCGCGCCCTGGTGGCCGCCATGCCTGGCGCGCAGACCAAAACGCCGCCTTTGGAAGGGGATGTGCCAAGCCCCATCGCGCCGCCTGCAGGCTGCCGCTTCCATACACGTTGCGCCTTTGCCGCTGAAATTTGCCGACGCGAAACGCCGCCTCTTGCAGGGGCGGGTCACGCTGTCGCCTGCCATTTGGCCGAAACGCTGCCACCACCTGCTGAGCGTATCGCCGCGCTTGGTGGTGGTAAAAGATTGGCCCGTTTACAAGGTTTTTTCCGGGGCAATGCCCCTTCACCCACCGGGATGGGAGAACGCGCATGAAAAAAATTATTCACACTGCCTTGGCCGCTTTCGGCGTTTTGGCCGTGGCCGCAGTGCCCGCAGCTTCGCAAAATCTGCGCATAGCGCTGAAGGAAGACCCCGATATTCTGGACCCGACTTTGTCGCGTACCTTTGTTGGGCGCATTGTCTATGCGGCGCTCTGCGACAAGCTTTTTGACATCAATGAAAAGCTTGAAATCGTCCCCCAGCTTGCCACTGGCCATCGCTGGGAAGACCCGCGCAGCCTGATCATCACTTTGCGTGAAGGCGTGCGCTTTCACGACAATGAAGTGATGGATGCGGAAGCTGTGAAGTATTCGCTAATGCGGCATTTGACCCTGCAGGGCAGTTTCCGCCGTAGTGAAATCGCCGATATGGAAAGCGTTGAAGTCGTTGATCCACGCACCATTCGCATTCGCCTGAAAGGGCCATCGGCTTCCTTCCTCGCTGCGCTTTCTGATCGTGCCGGCATGCCCGTCAGCCCGAAGGCCGCTGAGGCGCTGGGCCGGAATTTCGGCACGCGCCCTGTTTGCACAGGGCCGTTTCGTTTTGTGGAGCGCGTGGCGCAGGAACGCATTGTGGCCGAACGCTTTCCCGAATATTGGGATGCGCGGAATATCCATCTGGCCCGCGTGACCTATCTGCCGATCCCGGACAACACTGTCAGGCTCGCCAACCTGCAATCGGGCGCGGTGGAATTCGCTGAGCGTATGGAACCGGATGATGTAAAAACCATCCAGCGCAACCGCAATCTGCGCGCCGTCGCCGTGGATGAACTTGGCTATCAAAGCATCAGCATCAATACCGGCAATGGCGAACGCGCCAATACGCCCTTTGGCCGCGATGCGCGTATCCGCCGCGCCTTTGAACTGGCCATTGATCGCACTGCGCTTAATCAAGTGGTCTATGAAGGCATGTATGTGCCAACCCGCCAGCCTTTTCCGCCAGCCAGCCCCTTTCATGTGCGTGAATTCCCGCCCACCACACGTGATCTGGCGCGCGCCCAGGCATTGCTGCGTGAAGCCGGAGCCACTTTGCCGATCACGGTTGAAATGACCGTGCCGAATAACCCGGATCTGCGCCAGGTTGGTGAAGTCATCCAGGCCATGGTGAAGGAAGCCGGTTTCGATCTGCGTTTGCGCGCCATGGAATTCGCATCGTCGTTGCAGGCTGCGGCGCGGGGCGAGTTCGAGACCTATCTGGTTGGCTGGTCGGGCCGCACTGATCCGGATGGCAATATCTTCAGCTTCACGCGCAGTGGCGGCGGGCAGAATGATGGCCGCTATTCCAATGCGGAAGTGGATAAGCTTTTGGATGAGGCACGCACCGAATTGGATCTGGCGAAGCGCCAAGCGCTTTACGCCCGCGCCGCGCGCATTGCCTATGGCGATGATGTGCACCGCATTTATCTGTGGCACCGCAAGAACATCATGGCCCATAGCGCGCGGCTGACCGGCTATCGCCCCATCGCGGATGGTCTGGTGCGGCTGCAAGGCGTGCGGTTGCAGTAAGCGCCATGTTGGTCTGGCTTCTACGGCGGATTGGGCAGGTTCTGCCTACGCTTTTTATCCTCTCCATCCTGATTTTCGGGCTGCAACAATTAATGCCCGGGGATCCGGCGCTGATCCTGGCGGGGGAGGAGAGGGGCGATCCGCAAGTGCTCGCACAGATCCGCGCGGAACTCAGGCTCGATCGGCCAATTTACGAGCAATATCTTTATTGGATCGGCAATGTGCTGACCGGGGATTTCGGCTTTTCCTGGCGCATTCGTATGCCGGTGAGCGAATTGATCCTGGATAAGCTGCCGGTCACGGCGCAGCTTGCCGCCATGTCCTTCATCATCGCGGTGCTGATTGGCGTGCCGGCGGGTATTCTTTCTGCCGTCAAGCGCGACAGACCCGCGGATTGGGCCGCCAATGGCATTGCGCTATTCGGCATTTCCACGCCGAATTTCTGGCTCGGCATTATGATGATCCTGTTCTTCAGTGTGGAATTGGGCTGGCTGCCGCCATCGGGCTATGTGCCGCTGACCGAGGATTTCTGGCAATCCATCGCCACCACCATCATGCCGGCTTTCGTGCTCGGTACCGGTGTTGCGTCGGTGCTCATGCGCCACACGCGTGCGGCGATGCTGACAGCGCTGTCACAGGATTATGTCCGCACCGCACGCGCCAAGGGGCTGCGTGAACGGGTGGTGGTCTGGAAACATGCGCTGCGCAATGCGCTGATCCCAGTGGTGACATTGGGCGCCATTGAATTCGGGCGGCTACTGGCCGGCGCGGTACTGACCGAACAGGTCTTCACCATTCCAGGCTTTGGCAAGCT
The DNA here is from genome assembly GCA_041174145.1 of Pseudomonadota bacterium. Classification (GTDB taxonomy): domain Bacteria; phylum Pseudomonadota; class Alphaproteobacteria; order Acetobacterales; family Acetobacteraceae; genus Neoroseomonas. The sequence goes on along the minus strand of JBEDHL010000156.1, from coordinate 2,969 downwards.
GATTGTGGATGCGGTCTTCAACCGCGACTACCCCGTGGTGCAGGGCGTGGTTTTGGCAACCGCATTGATTTTCGTGGTGCTCTCATTGGTTGCTGATTTGCTTTACATGGCAATCAATCCAAGGCTGCGTCAGGCATGACCGCCGCCGCGATCCCGATGGGTGAAAGCCCCGCACGCCGCGCACTCAAGCGTTTTCTGCGCCATAAGCTTGCGGTATTCGGCCTGGTGGTAGTGATTGCCTTTGTGCTGATTGCGCTGCTCGCACCACTCATCGCCCCCTATGATCCGCTGCAAACAAGCTGGACCCGCATCCGCAAGCCGCCATCCGCAGAACATTGGTTCGGCACGGATGAAAATGGCCGCGATGTGCTTTCGCGCGTGATTTGGGGGGCGCGCGCTTCGCTGATGGCGGGCGTGATTTCCGTGCTTGGTGCGCTGTTCATTGGTGTGCCGCTTGGCTTGCTGGCGGGCTTGATCGGCGGTTGGGTTGATGCGCTGATCTCACGCGTTGCGGACGCCATGCTTTCCGTGCCCTTCCTGATCCTGGCCATTGCGCTGGCCGCGTTTTTGGGGCCGGCGCTTGAAAACGCCATGCTCGCGATTGCCATCACCGCATCGCCGGTTTTTGTGCGCCTCGCGCGCGGTATGGCGCTTGACGCAAGATCAACTGATTGGGTGGAAGCGGCGCGCGCGCTTGGCAATCCGCCTTGGCGCATTGGCCTGGTGCATGTGCTGCCCAACATCATTCCACCCTTGCTGGTGCAGGCAAGCTTGGCGATTGCGGAAGCGATCATTGCCGAAGCATCGCTTTCCTTCCTCGGGCTTGGGCAGCAACCGCCGGCTCCTTCCTGGGGGTCCATGCTGAATAGCGCGCAGCGTTTCCTGACACAGGCGCCCTGGCTTTCCATCATGCCGGGGTTGGCGATTTTCGTCGTCGTGCTGGCCTTCAATCTGGTGGGCGATGGCTTGCGCGATGCGCTGGACCCAAGGGCGGATCGGAAGTGATGGAAATACGCGGCGCGCCGGGGCATTTGCCGCGTGGGCGGCGCATTTACGCCATTGGCGATATCCATGGCTCGCTGCCGCAGCTGCGCGACCTTCACGCGCAGATAGCCGAGGATTTGCGCCGCCGCCCCACGGGTTCGGCCATGCTGATTCATCTGGGCGATTACGTGGATAAGGGCCCGGATTCCCGCGGCGTGGTGGATTACCTATCCCATGGCGATCCCATTCCGGGCCTGCCCACGCTGCATTTGATGGGCAATCATGAAGAAACCATGCTCGGCGCGCTCACGGGCGATGGCGCCGCCGCCGCTGATTGGCTTTGGGGTGGGGGCAGGGCGAGCCTTGAATCCTGGGGCGTTGCACCCGATGCACCGCGTGAGACATGGCCGGATGCCATCGCCCCCCATCAGCGCCGCTTCCTGCGCGATTTGTCGCTATGGCATGAAGAAGGCGGTTATCTATTCGTGCATGCCGGCATTCGCCCCGGTGTCGCGCTGGAAGACCAATCGCGCGAGGATTTGCTCCGTATCCGGCATGATTTTCTGAACAGCCCGCGCGAGCATGGCTTTGTGGTGGTGCATGGCCACACCGCGGGCTTCATGCCCGTGGTGCGCGATAATCGCATTTGCATTGATACCGCCGCCTGGTCGGGCGGCGGGCTGACGGCGGTGATGTTGGAAGGGGAGAGCCTCGCGTTTTTGCAGGCGAAGTAGCCGGGCTATTCCGGCGCTTTCTTTTTATGCCCCAATACGCCCATCAAGCGCCGATCCCGCCAGGCTGAGCGCTCCCCAATCTTCTCCAAAGGCAGCGCCGCACGGCGCTGCTCCGTCACGCGCGTCACGGTTTCCGTGTCATACAAAAACGGCGTCTGTTCTTCGGTAATGCCGCCCATCAGCCCGCCGAAGCGCGCCGCGTAATCCGCAACACCGCCCGGCGCATTCAGATCTATCGTTTCAAACGGTCCCATGAAGGACCAGCGCAGCCCAAGCCCATCCTTCACGCAGGCATCCACATCTTCCACGCTCATCACGCCATCACGCACCAGGCGGAAGGCTTCCGCCACCAGCGCCGCTTGCAACCGGTTCAGGACGAAGCCGCGGGTTTCCTTCATGGCGGTGACTGGAACTTGCCCAACACGCGCCATCAGTGCACGGGTGCGCGCCACCACCTCAGGCGCGGTCCAGGGTGCGCCAACCAGTTCCACCAGCGGCACCAGATAAGGCGGGTTCACCGGATGCGCGACCAAGCAGCGCGCGCGCCCGGAAAGCCCCTCGGTAAAGGCACTCGCCGGAATGCCTGAGGTGGACGAAGCCAGCACCACTTCCGGCCCGCACAGTGCATCGAGCCGCGCGAAAAGCTCCCGCTTCGGTTCCACCCGTTCCGGCCCGTTTTCCTGCACATGGGCCGCACCAGCCACGCATTCTTCCATGCTGGCGGCAGCGCTGATTCGCGCGGCGATCACGGCGGGTGCCTCGTTGATCAAGCCGGCCTTGGCCAAATCATCCAGGCTCTGCCCAATCAGGCGAAGCGCGGTATCAGAAACGCCGGCCACCGGGTCCCAAATGCGCACGCTATGCCCCGCACGGGCGAAAACCATGGCCCAGGCTCGGCCAATCAGCCCAGCGCCGATGATGGCAATCTGTTCCATCAGTAAATTCCTTCTATTGGCCGGTCTTGATAGGCCGGCCCCCAGCAGCGATGTAAGGGCCCGTGAGTGAAAGACGCAACGTGCCGCTGCCGGCAAACCCACCCCCCAGCCTGCCACTGGGCCTGAAGCGTTGGTTTGGCTTCATGCTCCTTAGCGGCACCATGGCTCTGGCGGGTTTGCTTGGGCTATGGCGCGCACTCGCTGCGGTATTTGGCCGATGAATGCAATCTGGCGCCTGTGGCTGCTGCCCATGATGGGGCTCGCGCTATTACCGGCTGCTTTTTTCAATCTTTTTGCCATGCGGCAAGTGCCGTTG
>JBEDHL010000155.1:0-3589 GCA_041174145.1 Pseudomonadota bacterium | reverse complement strand
GGGGCGGGTTCCTCCGGCGGGCGGCCTTCCGCAGTGGCGCGCTTGCGGCGCGACCAGCGGGAAAGAAAGCCCTCCCCTTCGCCGCTCATGCGTCCTCCACCCGGCCACGCCGGCCAAGCCCTTCAAGCTCCGCCTTGTCGCGCTTGCGCTTATGAAAGCCCCGTTCACGGTGATGTTCCGCGACAAAAGCCTCCAAGGCGGCGCGGATGCCAGGGGGTAGCGGCACGGCTTCCATCAGGTCTGAACCCGAATCAGCATAAAGATGCGCTTCGCCCGCATCCACCGTCACGGTTTGCAGCTTGAAGCCGGGGGCTTCTTCCACCGGGCGCAGCACCACCCAGATGCTGGGGCTGCTGCTTTCAAGGTTGTGCTTGTAATTATCCGTATCGGTCGGGTGCATCGCCACTTCGGCATTGCCGGCGAAGAACAGCGTCCGTCCGGCTTCTTCGCGCAGCACTGTCCAGGGGGCGAGGGGCGGCGCGTCTTCCAACACCTCCACCGCGCGCCAGGCGAATTCGGCCCATTGGGTCACGCCTGGGCGGCGTTCCACCACCACGCCCACATGGATGGTGACGGTGCCGGGGATGATCAGGCTCATGCGCCCTTCTCCGCGGTCAGCAATGGCAGGCCGGCCACCAGGTTTTGCGGCTTCATGCGCAGCCTATTCGCCGCATCCATGGCAAGCGCCAGATAGATCGGCTTGCCCGCCACGCGCGGCAGCACGCGCGCGCCATTGGCGAATTCCAGCACGCCAAGCCAAAGGATGCGCGCAAGCCGCGCCTGCGCCACCTTCTTGCCCTGCCAGAGATCATTGGTGATAGAGGTCGCTTCCGTATCCAACCCGATATGCCAGCGCCAATCCCGATCTTCGATGGTGGGCACTGCGCGAATGGTTACTTCTTCCCCGAACAGGTGCCGAATGAAGCGGGACAGCGCGCGCGCCAACCCCTGCTGGCCGGGGCGGCCTTCGGCGATATCAAGCGCGAAATCATGCGCATCCGATCGCCCGTGATAGAAAGGGCTATTAACGTCGGACAGCACATCAATCTCAACCTCGCGCGGCGGCGCACCGGCTTCGACCAGCAATTGCCCAAGCGCACCAAAGCCACCATCGCGGCCACGCATTTCCAGCACTTCCTCATCCGCCAATAGCAACGAACCCTGATTAATCGCGGCGCGTTGCGGGCGGAAGAAAAGCTCGGCGGCGCGCAGCGCATAGGGATCGCCCTCACCTTCCATCGCGGCGCGGGCAACAAGATGCGTCAGCATTTGCAGGAAGATCGGCGGAATGCCGCCAACGTCACCGCGATAAAGCGCGAGCCAGGCTTCTTCCAGGCTCGGCGCAGCGCAAACGCGGTCCCGAAAACCCAGAAAATGCCGCCAATTTTCCTGCCCATCCGCATCGGCAAGGCTCGCGATGCGCGCGGCATCAATCGGCTGTTCAGGTGCCGCGAGCAAGGCTTCATGCAGCGCGACTTCAGCCGCGCAGGCTTCAGGCGGCGGCACCAATTCGGGCCGGGCGAGGAAGGCGCGCCATAAATCCGGGGTCGCGCGCAGCCGGCCATGCGGCGCGGCCTCACAGAGATGATGGCCGGAGGCGACCCAGAAATCGCCGGGGGAGAGCATGGCACTCATGCGCCGCGCCCGCCAAGCTTGGTCAGATCGGGGCGGAGGGCGGGTTCGTCATCCTCCTCGCCATGGGTCTCGACACTCGCGAAAACCGGCAGGCTTTCAAAACTGCGATGCTGTTCGGCGCGCAGATGCAGCGTGCGGAAGCGTTCGCGCTGTTCGCCGCCTTGAATGCTGCGGGTCAAGGCGAGCACCGTGCCAGGCGCGTGGTCACAAAGCTGTTCGGCAAAGGCCAATTCCTCCTGGGCGGCGGCAAGCGCCGCCGCTTCATCCGGCGCGCCATGGGCCTGGCGGATATGGCTGGCAAGCGCGGCAAGCGCGGCGGCGCGATCATCGGCGCTGGCTTCCGCCACCTCAACCAAAGTGGCCCAGCCGAAGCTGCCAAGGCCGAGGAAGCCACCGCGAAACGCCTGCCGGCGCTTGCCGGACATTTGCGCCGGGTCTTCATCCCAGAAGGAAAAACCGCCAGGCACGGCCCATTCGCCGGCTTCCGCCGCCTGGTCGAAAATCACGGTATCGGACGCATCAAGCCTGAGGGTGCGGGGCAGCCTCGTCATGCCAAAGCCTCGGCCAGAGAAAGGGTTTCGCGGCCCGAGGCACCTTCCAGCACCAGATCGCCACTGGCCGGCACAATGCCACGACGCGCGCCGGCGCCAAGCTTGGGGTCCAGCCGCGCAAGATAGCGTTCCGCCAGCGTCTTGAAGCCGCGCCCCTGCCAATCGGCGATGGTCGCCATGAGATGCCGCGCCCAGGCGGCGACCAGCAAGCCAGGCGTCAGATCATCATAGCCTTCGCCAAGAAGGGATGTCCGGTCCGGCGCGTCGCCCGGTTCGCCATCGGCATATTCAGCGAAGCGCGCTTCCATGCCGACCACCAGCCAGGGCAACGGGCCATCCGGCGGTGCATCGGCAGGCAGGCCCAGCCGGGTTCGCCCGACCACGGCGCCATTCAGGCGAAGCCTGCCGGGCCATTCAAAAATAAGCGGAATATCCGGCGGACCATAGGCGCCCAAGGCATCCGCCAGCGCGACACTGGCCGCATGCAGCACAAGGCGCGCGGTGGGCAAGGCTTCTTCCGGTTCCAGCACAATCGCCGCTTCCGCCCGCGCCCAGGACCGCACCCATACCAGCGTGCCTGCGCCCTGTTCCGGCGCAATCGCGCAGGCATGGCTTAGCGCATCGCCACCTTCGCGGAGTGCGATGATCGGTGTGAAAACACTCGGCAATGCGGGTAATTCCTCGGCCACCCTGGCGCCATCCCTCGTCAGCCTGTCTTGGGTGCCATATATGCCGCGCCGCGCTGTCTTCACAGCGGGGGGTCAAGGGAAAGCATCATGGCGGAGGAAAAGGGGCGGATCGCCCTGGTGTGCAGCTGCGAAGATACCATGCTGCTGGACGGCAAGGCGCTCACGCGCGGCTGCGGCGCTGGCGTTGAAATCCGGGGCGCGGAGCAGCTCTGCCTCGCCCAATTGGATCGGTTTGAGGCGGCTTTGGCGACTGGCCGCCCGCTGACCATCGCCTGCACCGCCCAAGCCCCTCTTTTCTCGCAAGAAGCCGAGGCCGCCGGCGCCGCCGCCCCGGTTTTCGTCAATATCCGAGAGACCGCCGGCTGGTCCGCCGAAGGCAAGGATGCCGGGCCGAAAATGGCCGCGCTGATCGCCGCCGCCGCCGAGCCCATGCCAGAAATCCCCCTGGTCAGCCTGGAAAGCGCGGGCATCGCCCTGGTGTTGGGGCGCGATGAGGTGGCGCTGACTGCCGCCACGAAGCTGCAAGACAAGCTCGACATCACGGTCCTGCTAACGGGGGACGTGCCGGTGGCGCCGCCGCGTCAGGCAGATTTTCCGGTGATGCGCGGGCGGGCGCGAGCGGCCAGTGGTTATCTCGGCGCCTTTGAAGTGACGGTGGATGGCGCCGCCGCGCCAAGCCCTGCTTCCCGCGCAAGCTACGCCTGGGGCAAGGGC
>JBEDHL010000154.1:0-4013 GCA_041174145.1 Pseudomonadota bacterium | reverse complement strand
ACCTATGATGTGGTGGTGGTGGGCGCTGGTGGCGCCGGGCTGCGCGCCACTTTTGGCATGGGCGCGGCGGGGTTGAAGACCGCCTGCATCACCAAGGTTTTCCCAACGCGCAGCCACACTGTTGCCGCGCAGGGCGGTATCGGCGCCGCGCTTGGCAATATGGGCGAAGATGATTGGCGCTGGCACATGTATGACACCGTGAAGGGGTCTGACTGGCTGGGTGACCAGGACGCCATCGAATATATGTGCCGCGAAGCGATCCCTGCGGTGATCGAACTTGAACATTACGGCGTGCCCTTCAGCCGCACCGAAGATGGCCGCATCTATCAGCGCCCCTTTGGCGGGCACATGCAGGATTACGGCAAAACCCCCGCGATGCGCGCTTGTGCTGCCGCTGACCGTACGGGGCATGCCATTCTGCACACGCTCTATCAGCAATCCTTGAAGCATGGTTGCGAATTCTTTGTTGAATACATAGCGCTTGACCTGATTATGGATGATGAAGGCGTGTGCCGTGGTGTGACGGCCTGGTGCCTGGAAGATGGCTCCATCCATCGCTTCCGCGCGCAAAGCGTGGTGCTGGCAACGGGTGGTTATGGCCGCGCCTATTTCTCCTGCACTTCCGCCCATACCTGCACGGGCGATGGTGGCGGGATGGTGCTGCGCGCCGGCCTGCCGCTGCAGGATCAGGAATTCGTGCAATTCCATCCGACCGGGATTTACGGCGCCGGCTGCCTGATCACGGAAGGGGCGCGCGGTGAAGGTGGTTATCTGACCAATTCGGAAGGCGAGCGTTTCATGGAACGCTATGCGCCGACTGCCAAGGATTTGGCGAGCCGCGATGTGGTTTCCCGCGCCATGTCCATGGAAATCCGCGAAGGGCGCGGCGTGGGCCCGCAGCGCGATCACATCCATCTGCATCTGGAACATCTGGGCGCGGCCATTCTGCATGAACGCCTGCCGGGGATTTCTGAAACCGCCAAGATTTTCTCGGGCGTGGATGTGACGAAGGAACCGATCCCCATCCTGCCGACTGTGCATTACAACATGGGCGGCATCCCCACGAATATTCACACCGAAGTGCTGAACCCAACCGCGAAGGACCAGGACCGTGTGGTGCCGGGGCTGATGGCGGTGGGTGAAGCGGCCTGTGTTTCCGTCCATGGCGCGAACCGGCTTGGCACGAATTCGCTGCTTGACCTGGTGGTGTTTGGCCGCGCGGCAGCGCATCGCGCCGCTGAGACCATCAAGCCCGGCGCCTCCCAACCGCCGCTGCCGCCCAAGGCGGGTGAGGCGAGCCTTGATCGCTTTGATCGCGTGCGCAACGCCAAGGGCGGCACCAATGTTGCCGAACTGCGCCTCGCCATGCAGCGCACCATGCAGACCCATGCGGCGGTGTTCCGCACTTCCGAATTGCTCAAGGAAGGGGTTGAGAAAATGGCGCAGGTCGCGGGCAGCTATGGCGATATCAAGATCGCTGATCGCAGCCTGATCTGGAACAGTGATCTGGTGGAAGCGCTTGAGCTTGATAATTTGATCGGCAATGCGATCACCACGGTTGTTGGCGCGGAAGCGCGCAAGGAAAGCCGCGGCGCCCATGCGCATGAGGATTTCCCTGATCGTGATGATGATACCTGGATGAAGCACACGCTGGCTTGGGTGAATGACAAGCGGGAAGTGAAGCTTGATTATCGCGATGTGAAGATGCGCACCTTGACCAATGAAGTGCAGGTCTTCCCCCCCAAGGCACGCGTGTATTAGGACCCGGAAAAATGGCCACTTTCACCCTGCCCAAGAATTCCACCATCGGCACCGGCAAGACGCATAAGGCGCCAGCCGGGGCGACGAAGGTAAAGAATTTCAAGATTTATCGCTGGGACCCTGATTCCGGCGAAAATCCGCGCAACGACACTTATGAAATTGATCTCGACCAATGCGGGCCGATGGTGCTGGACGCGCTGATCAAGATCAAGAATGAGGTGGACAGCACGCTCACTTTCCGGCGTTCCTGCCGTGAGGGGATTTGCGGTTCATGCTCCATGAATATTGATGGGCTGAATACGCTGGCTTGCCTGAAGCCGATTGATGAAGTGAAGGGCGATGTCCGCATCAACCCGCTGCCACATATGCCGGTGGTAAAGGATCTGGTGCCGGATCTGTCGCAAATCTACGCGCAGCTGCGCAGCGTGGAGCCCTGGCTGAAGTCAGACACGCCGCCGCCGCCCGATGCGGAGCGCCTGCAATCCAAGGAAGAACGCGCGAAGCTGGATGGGCTTTGGGAATGCATCCTGTGCTTCTGCTGTTCAACTTCCTGCCCATCCTATTGGTGGAATGGGGATCGGTATCTGGGCCCGGCGGTGCTGCTGCAAGCCTATCGCTGGATCGCGGATTCCCGCGATGAAGCGACCGGGGAGCGCTTGGATAATCTGGAAGACCCCTTCAGGCTTTATCGCTGCCACACCATCATGAATTGCACGCGCACCTGCCCGAAGGGGCTCAATCCCGCGCAGGCGATTGGTGAGATCAAGAAGCTGATGGTGGAACGCCAGGGCTGATGCCCGCTTTTGTTCAAGTAAAGCCGCGCACCCCCAGGGTAGCGCGGCTTTTTCTTTTTCAGGCCTCTGGTCTTCTGCCGTAAACCCGCGTTAGCCTTCCGGATAAGAATCTTCCGGGAGGCTGCCGTGAACCGCTCCACCACAACCATGCTGGCCGCGCTTGTCGCGCTACCCTTGGCCATCTCTGCGCCCAAGGCGCAGACATTGACCGTGGGCCTGGGCGCGCCGGTGACGACAATTGACCCGCATTTCCATAATGTCGGGCCGAATAATGCGCTGACCAATCATATTTTTGATCGTCTGGTGGAACGCGATGGCCTGTCGCGCCCAGCGCCGCAGCTTGCGGAATCCTGGCGGGTGCTTTCCGAAACCTCGTGGGAATTCAAGCTGCGTCGCGGTGTCACCTGGCATGATGGCAAGCCCTTCACCGCTGATGATGTGGTCTTCACCTTCGCCCGCGTGCAGGCCGGCGTGCCGAATAGCCCAGGCGGTTTTGGTGGCTTTCTGCGCGCCATCACCAAGGTTGAAACGCCCGATCCGCATACGCTGATCATTCATACCAGCGCGCCGCATCCGCTGATGCCACTTGACCTTGCTTCCGTCTGCATCATCGCGCGCCATGCGGCGGAAGGGGCAAGCAGTGAGGATTTCAATTCGGGCAAGGCGGCAATCGGGACCGGGCCTTATCGAATGCTCTCCTACCGGTCCGGGGATCGGGTGGAATTGGCCCGCTTTGATGGTTATTGGGGTGAAAAGGAACCCTGGGCGCGGTCCAATCAGCGCTTTTTGCTGAATGATGCGTCACGCACCGCGGCTTTGCTCGCGGGTGATGTGGATATTATTGAGCAAATCCCCACCAGCGATTTGGCGCGGCTAAGGCGCGACCCGCGCGTGACCGTGACGGAAATACCAAGTCTCCGCACCGTGTATATGGTACCCGATTACTCGCGCGATGGCGGCACACCGCTGATCACGGATAATAACGGCACACCCTTGCCGGTGAACCCTTGGAAGGATGCGCGGGTGCGCCGCGCGCTTTCTATGGCAATCAACCGCGATGCGCTGGTGGACCGCGTGATGGAAGGCGCGGCAACGGCCACCGCGCAATGGCTGCCGGAAGGCACTTTCGGCTATAATCCCGCCATCAAGCCTCGCCGCTTCGACCCCGATGGCGCCAAGCGTTTGCTGGCGGAAGCGGGCTATCCGGATGGCTTCCGCATCACGCTGCATACCCCCAATGACCGCTGGCCGAATGATGCGCGGCTGGCACAGGCGGTGGCGCAGATGTGGACAAGGATTGGCATTCGCACCCAGGTCGATGCCGCGCCCTGGACCGCCTTTGTGCCGCGCCGCGCGCGTATTGAATACGCCATGCAGATTGGCGCCTGGGGGAGTTCCACCGGGGAGGCTTCGAACTTCCTGGTCAATACGGTAGCCACCCATGATCGCCAGCGCCTG
>JBEDHL010000153.1:0-3080 GCA_041174145.1 Pseudomonadota bacterium | reverse complement strand
CACGGCGAATGCCAAAGGCCAAGGCCTCAGCTTCCAAAGAGGCCGGCGCGGGCGAATGATCCTGAGGTTCCGGGGCTGCTTGGCCCAAAGCTTCCTGCACTGCCTCGGCAATCTGCGTCAGCCTTGCGTGCCAACCCCAAGCCAGAAATAAGCTCACGCAAATGGTCGCGGCAATTGCCGCCAAGCCCGGCGCCAGTTTCAGTTCGCGGGTCAGCATCAGCAAGGCAAGCGCCAAGCAAGGCGTGATGGCTATGCCCAACGTAAAACGCAGCCAGTTACGCATGGGCGCCTTTCTTACTCCTAAAGCAACGCCCCTTGCGCATTCAGTAGCCTATGCCGGGCGGTGTTGGCCCTTCCACAAGGATCGCCTCACCATTCGCGCCCACCCGATAAAGCGCCAAGCCGCGCTCCACCGCGCCTGCAGGGCCAAGCTTCAGCGGGCCATCAACGCCATTGATCAACGGCATGGCATCCGGTGTTGTGCCAGTCGGTGACCGGGCCACGCCCGCCGCAAGAAGTGCCGCATCATGGGCTATCCCCGCCACGCGCGGCGCAGTTTGGCCGAAAGCCTGCTGATACTGCGCGTCAAAATCTCGGCGCGCCCGTTCATCAGGCGCCGGGTAAAGCGCGCCATGCAAGGCGGGTTCATTGGCAAGCCCCGCATCGGCCGCCCAAAGCGCATGACCAAGCAAAATGGGGCGCGGATTCTCCTGCGCGGCGGCCTTCAATGCAGCCGCCAATTCACGGGCGCGAAACCCTGTGGCGCCAATCACCACCGCTTCCATCGCCTGATTCGTCCGCCGCGCCAATTCCGCAACCGGCCCCGCCGCCCCAGCTTGTTGATTATACAACACGATGGCAGGGCTTGGCAGATTGAAATCCGCAGCGGTGGCCCGCATCGCAGCCGCCATTGCGCGGCCAAAGGCATCATCCGGCGCAACAAGCCCGAATTGCCGCGCACCATTGGACATTGCCGCCCCCATCACGCGGCGCATTTGTTGTGCAGGTGTAATCCCAAGCGTCCAAACGCCTGGCCCGGCCAGGCTGCCATCATTGGTCAGGGCCAAAACCGGCACGCGGGCCGCATTGGCGATATAGGTCATGGCCGCAGTTTCCGCCGAAGTCAGCGGACCAACCACGCCAACCGCACCAAGGCTCACGGCCCGCCTTGCGGCATCCGCTGCATTCGTGGCGTTACCGGCGGTATCAATGGGCAGGAATTCAACCCGCGGGTCGTTGGTTTCGAATAGCGCCAATTCAGCCGCCTGCTGCAGCGCCTGGCCAAGCGGCGCTTGTGGCCCCGAAAGCGGCAGCAAAAGCGCCACCCGGTTGCGCTGCGTATCAACGGGCACGGCGCGCGGCGGGCCGGCCGAAACATGGGGGGCTTGCGGAGCACAGGCGCTGAGGGCGACAAGCAAGATGAGTGAGAAAAAGGCACAAAGACGTGGCGGCAAGCGAAACGCAAAACGAGGCACGGTCGGTCCATCCTTCGGCTGCGCCCGTTTTTGGGCCCGGTCTGACACTGGTTGCGACCCCCATCGGCAATATGGGGGATCTTCCGCCCCGCGCCTTGGCCGCATTGAAGGCCGCCGACGCGGTGCTTTGCGAAGATAGCAGAACTACCGGCGCAATGCTCACGCGCCTGGGTGTTCAGGCACGCCTTATTCCCCTGCATGATCACAATGAAGCGACGCAACTCCCCCAGATAATGGAAATGCTTGCCCGGGGTCAAAGCCTGGCCTTGGTGTCCGATGCGGGCACCCCGCTGGTGAGTGATCCCGGCTTTCGCCTGGTGCGCGCCGCCATCGCGGCAGGGCTGCCCATTTCGGCCATTCCCGGGCCCAATGCCGCGGTGATGGCGCTGATCCTGTCAGGGCTCCCACCCCAGCCTTTCCTGTTTGAGGGTTTCTTGCCGCCCCGCCAGGGTGCCCGGCAAGTGGCACTGGCAAGGCTCCGTGCGCTGGAACAGGCAGGGCTTGCCGCCAGCATGATCTTTTATGAGGCACCGCACCGCCTGGCGGAAAGCCTGGAAGACATGGCTGCGGCCTTCGGCCCAGACCGCCCCGCCGCCGTGGCGCGCGAAATGACCAAGCGGTTTGAAGAAGTGCGGCGGGATAGCCTTGGCCTGCTTGCTGCCCATTATGCCAGCGCCGAAGCCAGGGGGGAGATTTGCATCGTGGTGGGCCCTGCAGCCGCCGAAGAAGTGGTGGGGGATGCCGAAGTAACAGCGCAGCTTCGCATTGCCTTGGCGGGTGGGCTTTCAGTGAAGGATGCCGCTGAGGCAGTGGCCAAGGCCACGGGGCGCAAGCGCCGCGATGTTTATCGCGAAGCCCTTGGCTTGATGAAGGAAGCTGAGTGACGCCAGCGTGCCAAAAATAAACGGTGCACGCTGACCAGATTAGCCAGCGGGCTTGAACTAAACCTGCAGCTCAGCCTTGCCGTTGTTTGCCATTTGGTATTTCAAATGTTGGAGGGCTTGGCCCTCACACCCGCGGCACTGCAACGCCAACCAAAGCATCGCGCGTGATGATGGAAGCAAGCTGTTCCGCGCTCCATCCTTCCGTCCCCTTGGGGCGCATCGGCAGCACCATCCAGCGGTAATCCGCCGTGCTATCCACCACGCGGATTTCCACATCGTCGGAGAGTTGCGTGCCCCATTCCGCCAGCACCGCGCGCGGTTCGCGCACGGCGCGCGAACGATAGGCGAAGGATTTATACCAGCCCGGCGGATAGCCCAGCAGCGCGCGCGGGTAACAGGAACAAAGCGTACACACCACCAGATGATGCTGGCCTGGCGTATTTTCCAACACCCCCAATTCCGGCGCACCGGCCATGGAAGCGCCCATCGCCTCAGCCGCGGCTTTCCCGTCGCGCATCAGCAGCGCGTAATAGTCAGGGTCCGTCCAGGCGCGGGCCACCATACGTGCGCCGATCTCAGGGCTCGCGCGGTCGGTGATCGCTTGGCGTTCGGTGATCTCAGCCTCACTCACCAGCCCCTTGGCATTAAGGGCGGCGACCAGCTTGTCGAGCAGCGCGAGGCTCGCGCCAGAAGGGGGGGCGGCCATGTCAGGCTTCCTCCA
>JBEDHL010000152.1:0-27366 GCA_041174145.1 Pseudomonadota bacterium | reverse complement strand
TCGGTTGCTTGCGCGAATAGCTCATTGCGCTTGGCTTCATCCATGGTCTTCAGCGCTTCCGCAACCAGCGCATCGGCGCGCGGGCTGGAATGGCGGGTGCGGTTGGCGGTGCCAAGCCCGGCGTCCCGGTTGAAAGTGTGCAGCAGCGCGCGATAGGCATAGCTGATATTATCTGCGCCATATTGCGCCGCCATTACCGTGAAGGTCTGCCGTGCCGCTGCTGGGAAATAAGCCGCATTCGGCATGGTTTGCACTTCAGTCTTTACGCCAATGCGTGTCCAGAATTGCGCGATGGCTTGTGCCACTTTTTCATCATTCGGGTAGCGGTCATTCGTGGCGTGGATGGTGATTTGAAACCCGTTGGGATAGCCCGCTTCGGCCAGCAAGCGCCGCGCACGATCCGGTTCAAAGGCCACGGGCTTCAAGCGTGGGGATGTTCCTGGCGTGCCCGGCGGCAGCACATCCGAAGCCACAGAAGCCGCGCCTTCCATGACCCGGTCCACAATCGCCGCACGATTGATGGCATGGGATAGCGCCAGGCGCACCCGCACATCCTTGAGCGGGTTTTTCGTCATCGCCTGGCCGTTATTATCGCGGATATGGGGGGATGCATCGCGGTCCATATCCAGCGCCACATACATCACACGCATGCCGGCGATTTGGGAGACATCAATCGCGGTATTGCTGCGCAGCCGCGCAAGATCGGGGATGGAGACCTCATCTATCGCTTGTACATCGCCCGAAAGCAGGGCGGCGATGCGCCCGGAATCATTTGGGATGACGCGGAATTGTACTTCTTCAAATTCCGGCCTTGGGCCGAACCAATTTGGGTTGCGGCGCATGGTGACGAATTCGCCGAAGCGGTAATCCACCAGCGTATAGGGGCCGGAGAATACCCGCGCCTTGCCAGCGTTGAAGTCAGTGGGCTTGAAATCCTCACCGAGCGATGCGGCGACAATGGCGATTTCCGTGAGGTCTTCCGCCATGAAGGGATAGGGTTCTTCGGTTTTCAGCAGCAGGCGCTGCGCGTCCAGGATTTCGATATCCTTGATGGCGCGGACAAAAATCTGATAGCCGCCGGCCGAGCCTTCCAGGCGCGGAATGCGCCGGATGGAAAAGGCGACATCCTGGGATGTGATAGGGCTGCCATCGCTGAATTTCGCTGCGGGGTTCAGCGTAATTTCCCAGGCGCGGCCATCACCCACCGGTCGCCAGGATTGCGCGATGCCAGGGGCGGGCTTGCCATCCGGTGTCATGCCAATCAGCCGCGCATGGCAGCCGCGCAGCAGGTTTTGTTCCCCCGCCAGGCGGAATTGCGGATCCATGGAGGTGGGGCTGAGCTTGAGGCCGACGCGCAGCACGCCGCCTGGCATGGGTTGCGCCGTGGCACCTTGGCTCAGCACAAACAGGCTTGCGCCAAAGCCCGCGAGAAATTCGGAACGTTTCAGCATGGCAGCCCCCTTTGATAGGGGCTGAGTTTTGCCCTCAGCGCGCTTCAGCGCAAGCGGCGCGGTCTGCCGGCAGCAAAAGCGTGATGGCCCAGCAGAGGCCAAGCATGATCGCCGCGCCGGCCAGGGCGCCCATGATGCCGCCCAACTGATAGAGCAAGCCCGAAAACAGCGTGCCGGCAAAGCGCCCGGTGGCATTGGCGGCGTAGTAAAATCCAACATCCTCGGCGGCTTTTTTGGAACCGGCATAAGCCAGGATCAGATAGGAATGGAGCGAGGAATTCACCGCAAAGGCAAAGCCAAACACCAAAAGCCCCGCGACCAGCACCAGATCAGCCTGGCCCGCTTCAAGCCAAAGCGCCGCCATCAGCGCAGGCGGTAGCAAAGCAAGGCCAAGGCACCATAGCCGCGCGGCGGGCACTTCCGCGCTCAGCCCATCGGCGCTGCGCTGAATAAGTGATGGTGCCGCTGCCTGCACCAGGCCGTAGCCGATGGTCCAAACGGCAAGGAAGCCACCCACGGCGGTGAAGCTCCACCCCGAAGCGTAGAGAAACACCGGCAGCGCTACCACAAACCAGACATCGCGCGCACCAAACAGCAACACACGCGCGGCGGCGAGTAGATTAACGCCGCGATCACGCGCCATGAATTCGCGCATAGAGCTTGACGCCTTCGCCTTGCCCATCAGCGGCGGTAGGGAGGCAACAACGCCCAGCAGCACCAGCGCAAGCAGCCCCGCCATCAGCCAAAGCGCGCCCTGAAAGCCAAGCGATTCCAGCAGCACGCCACCCAGGAAAAACCCCACACCCTTCATGGCGTTCTTGCTGCCGGTGAACCAGGCAACCCAACGGAACAAGCGGCCAGAAGCATCGCCCGCTGTCAGCTTGATGGCGGATTTGGAAGCGGTTTTGGTGATATCCTTGGCAATGCCGCAAATCCCTTGCGCCAGCACCACCCAAAGCAATGCCACGCTCGACACCCAGCCAGGGGAAAGCGCGGATAGCATTAGGAAGCCTGCGATTTGTGCGGCCAAGCCCACCGCCAACATGCGTGCAATGCCGAAACGTGTGGCGAGCCAACCGCCGAAAAGGTTGGCGCCGATCCCCGCCGCTTCATACAGCAAAAATAGAAAAGCCAGTGCAAAGGGCGAATAGCCAAGCTTGTGGAAATGCAGCAGCACCAGCATGCGCAAGGCGCCATCGGTCAACGTAAAACCCCAATAGGCCGCGGTGACGATGGCGTAGTTGCGCATGTCAGATGCCGCGCGCTTCCATGATGCAGGCCAGATCCACCATGCGGCAGGCATAGCCCATTTCATTGTCATACCAGGCATAGATTTTCGCCATGGTGCCATCCGTCACCAGCGTGGATGGCGCATCGATGATGGAACTCCGCGTATCCCGTGCGTAATCGGCGGAAACCAAAGGCCGATCCTCATAGCCCAGAATGCCGGCCAGAGGGCCGGCGGCGGCGGCGCGGAACAGCGCGTTCAATTCCTCCGCACTTGTCGCACGCTGCAATTCAAACACGCAATCCGTGAGCGAGGCATTCAGCACCGGTGCGCGCACCGCATGGCCATTCAGCTTGCCCTTCAATTCCGGATAGATTAGCGCAATCGCCGTTGCACTGCCTGTGGTGGTGGGCTGCAAGGACAGCATGGCGGAACGCGCGCGGCGCAAATCCTTATGCGGTGCATCCGTGACCACATTGGTATTGGTTGGATCATGGATGGTGGTGATCTGGCCATGGCGTATGCCAATCGCTTCGTGCACCACCTTCACCACGGGGGCGAGGCAATTGGTGGTGCAGGATGCGGCGGTGACAATCGGGTGCTGTGCCGGATCATACAGCGCATCATTCACGCCAACCACGATATTAAGCACTGAGGCTTCCTTGACCGGTGCCGCGACAATCACGCGCTTGGCGCCGCGATCCAGATGTCCGCGGAGCGTTGCTTCTGTCAGGAATTTACCGCTGCATTCCAGCACCAGATCAACGCCCAAATCACCCCAGGGAATCGCTGCCGGTGTCGCGTATTCGGAAAAGCCGATGCGCTTATCAGCAATACGCAAAGCATCTGCACCTTCCGCCGCGATAGGCGCGCGCCAACGGCCCTGCACGGAATCAAAAGCGAGCAAATGCGCCGTGGCCGCAACGCCACCCTTGATTTCATTCACATGCACAATGTCCAGCCGATTGGCTTGGCGCGGATCATCTTCGCCACGCTCCGCCGCGCCGAAGGCCGCGCGAAACGCCAAGCGTCCAATGCGGCCCATGCCATTGATGCCAACCCTCATGCGCCCACCTCTATCATTGCGCTTTCAGGTGGGCCGCATAGCGCAACCGGCTGGCCTGGCATGTGAAGCTTTTATGACAGGAACGCGGCGCTACCAGCCATTCACCCGGTCCCAGACGGCAATCACCTCATCCCCGCCATCCACAACATAATAGCGGTCATGCGCCGCGACGGTCAGGCAAGTGTGGTTCGGCGCCACACGCACCAGGGCGCCGACAGGGAGTTCCGCGAAAGGTAGCGGGCCATCGCCCCGCACTTCTCCATGTTCCTGATGGGTGCGCGCGACAATCGCCTCCCCAAAGGACCATTTGCCTTGGCGATCCAGCATGATCCCGAAGCCGAAATCCTTCGGTGCCGCCTGGGTGCTGCGATCCTTGGAAAGCGCAATACCGCCCGCATCAATGAGCACCGCATTACGGTCCATCTTGCGGGAAGTGACGGCGGACAGCACGGTCACGGCAATATCTTCCATGCCATGCGTACCGATCTGCCCTTGGAACAAATCGCCGAACATATAAACGCCGGCGCGGATATCCGTAATGCCCGCCATGGATTGCCCGTAAAGCGCGGTGGGCGAGGACCCAGCCGAGACAACGCGCGGCGTGATGCCCATGCCGCGCAAACGCTCGGCGGCCAGCACTGCGCCGGCGCGTTCCGCTTCCGCCACCTTGCGCATGCCATCTTCGTTGCGTTCCGCATAAGAATGCCCGGCATGGGTCATGATGCCGGCGCAGCGCGCGCCAAGCCGTTGAGCGATTTCCGCCAGCACCGCTGAATCAGGCGCAATACCGCCGCGGCCTTCGCCACAATCCACTTCAATCAGCGTCGGCAAAATACCGGGATGCGCGGTGATGGCGCTGGCGACTTCCAGATCATCGGTGATGATCTTCACATCATTGCCTTGCGCATTGATCGCGGCAATCGCGTCCAGCTTTTGCGGCGTGATGCCCACCGCATAAATCTGATCGCGATAGCCGCCACCGGCGAAATACCGCGCCTCAGCAATGGTGCTGACAGTGATCGGCCCATGATTGGGCGCGGCCAGAGCCGCCACGGCCAGGCTTTTCGCGGTTTTCATATGCGGGCGGAGCTTCAAGCCTGGATGGCGCGCCACAGCATCCGCCATGCGGGCCAGATTGCGCTTCAGAATGCCAAGTTCCAGCACCAGGCAAGGGGTGGGCAGATCTTCCAGCTTCATGGCCAGTGCGCTTCCTTATCAATCGGCAAAACAGGTCTTGGCATATGCTTCCAATCAAAGCGCGTCAGAATGGGGGAAGTCAGGCCCGGGCAATCCACCTCCACAATCTGTTCATGCTTGAAGAATTCGTCGAAGCCGCCACGGAAATGCCCGCGCGATTTCACCACAACGGCGCGCGCCTTGCCGACATCAAGCCCAAGATGTTCGAAGAAGGCGGGATCAGCGCATTGCGTGCGGATGGAAATCACCACCACGGTCATGCCGCCGATCTGCAAGGCCGCCGTGGCGCCAAGCGTCATGGCAGTGCCGGCGAAAATGCCGCGTCGGCCAGTCACGCGGCCATCAGAAAGCGCCACCACTTCCGCTTCCGCGCTGAAGGGCTTGCTGAAAGGATCATCGGCGGCGACATCGCGGTTAAAGCGCGCGGTGAAGCGGGCGCCCTTGCCAAGCTTATGTGCCTCTGCCGCCAAGGCGGGATCATGGATCACGCCCACCAAGCAATTCTGCACGTCGGCGCGATGGAAGGCTTCCAGTATCCACATGGTATTGCCGCGCCCACCGCCGCCGGGGTTATCAGCAACATCGGCAAAAGCCAGCGGCACAGGGCTATGCAGCGCCTTTTGCGTCGCGTCTTCAAGCGCCGTCAGATTGGCGATGAAGCGCCCGCGCCTTTCCCAAGCCGCCGCCGCCAGCCGATCCGCCAGCGCTTCCGCTGCTGCCTGGTCCGTCGCGGTGATGATCACTGCCATGCCGTTGAAAGGTGTGTCGCCATAGGCGAAGCCACCCATGATGGAGACATTGGCAATGCGGTTATCTTGCGCTGCCCATTCCTGGCCGAGGTTGATCACCTCCGCATAAGGCCCCTGCGCCGTCAGCATGGAAACCGTGGGCGCCACAATCGGTAAGCGGCGGAAGGCGCGATGGAAACGCTCACCCGCCAGAAGGCGGCGCATCAGCACCGCACTTTCCGCGCCGCGTTCACGCATATCCAGATGCGGGTTGGTGCGATAGCCGACAAAGGCATTGGTCAGCGCCACCATGCGGTCGGATACATTGCCGTGCAGATCGTAAGAACATACGAGGGGAACATCGCCGAGAATTTCACGGATCAGCGCTTGCAGACTGCCTTCCGGGTCAAGATCGGCAGTCGCCAAGCCCGCACCATGCAGCACGCAATAAACGCCATCCACGCGGCCTTTCAGCGCAATCAGCCCTTCGCGCCATTGCTGCATAAAGCCATCGAAAACGGGTTGTTCCACCGGGCCATTGGGTTCCGCCATGGCGAGCAAGATGGGGCAGGGTTCCCAGGCGCCGCTGGCATCCATGGCGGTAACGAAACCTGGCATTTCACCCAAAGCGGCGGGGGCGGCGGAACGCGCATCCGCTACAATGGTATCGCCGGCAATCAGGCAGCGCGTTTCAAAATCGCGCAATGTCGCGGGTGGTGCAAAGCGGTTGCATTCAATGGAAAAGCCCAGAAGGGCAATGCGCGGCCCGGCCATCAGATGGAGACCCCCAAAAGTTCCGCAATACGCGGGGTGGATTTCAAACCCGTGCCGGTCAGTACCACCACGGTGGTTTCATCAGCGCGGATGGTGCCGGCTTCCAGCAGTTTCGTGAAAGCCGCCGCGGCTTGTGCGCAGGTGGGTTCCACGTAAATGCCGGTACGCGCCAGTTCCAAGGTGGCGGCGCCAATCTCGGCTTCACTCAACATCACAGCACCACCTTGGCTTTCTTGCAAAACGGCCAGCACGTCCGGCGTGCGGATGGGTTGCGCAATCGCGGTGCCTTCCGCGATCGTTGGCACAGCGGCTACGGCGGGCTGCTTCAGGAAGGCGCGCGCAATCGGCGCGCAATTTTCCGGCTGCGCCGCAAAGATGCGCGGCAGCTTCTTGATCTCACCCGCGCGCTGCAATTCGGCAAAGCCAATGCCGCAGCCCAGCACATTGGACCCCGCGCCGCAGGGCACAATCACATTATCCGGTACGACAAAACCCAAATCTTCCCACAACTCATAGGCCAGCGTCTTCGTGCCATGCAGGAAGAAGGGGTGCCAATTATGGCTGGCGTAGAAAATATCAGCAGCCTGGCGCAGCGCCTCATCCGCGCAATCTTGCCGGCTGCCTGGCACCAATTCAATCTCGGCGCCTGACGCACGAGATTGCACGGTTTTCGCCGGGGATGTTGAAGCCGGCACCAAAATCTTGGCGCGCATCCCGCCGGCGGCGGCATAGGCCGCCACCGCCGCGCCGCCATTGCCGGAAGAATCTTCCAGCACATGCGTCACACCCTGCGCGCGCAGCAGGGAAAGCATCACGGAAGCCCCACGATCCTTGAAGGATCCAGTCGGCATGAACCATTCGCATTTTACCAGCGCGGAAGCGCCGCCAATCACGCGCGGTACCAATGGCGAACACCCTTCCCCCATGGTGATCGGGTCATCCGGCAGGAAGGGCAGCGCGGCGCCATAGCGCCAGAGCGAACGATCCTCGGCCCGGATCGCCGCTCGGGTAATGCCGGGGAGCGGCGTCAGCATCAGGGGGGCTTGGCCGTCACCACACCAGCGCGGCGTGGCAAGCGGATAGGTGGCCCCGCTGCGGGGGTCCAGATAGGTGATCTCGGTCATAACCCTACCCTCGCTTGCCCTGGGCCGCGCCGCAAGGGATGCTGGGGGCATGAGCAATGACGCCGAAGCCGTAACCCGCCTGGCCGCCGATCTGGTGGCGATTGATAGCCGTTCCTCGGTCTCCAACCTGCCCCTGGCGGATAGGATCGAAGCCGAATTGGCGGGGTTTGAGGTCGAACGCCTGGATTACACTGACCCGCAAGGGGTGGCGAAGCGCGCCCTGGTGGCGCATCGCGGCCCGCGCGGCGGTTATGCGCTGTCCGGCCATATGGATACGGTGCCGGAAACCGGCTGGGCGGACCCGCCCTGGACGCCGCGCATTATGGATGGCGTGCTGCATGGCCTGGGCAGCGTGGATATGAAGGGGCCGGTCGCGGCCTGCATTATCGCCGCCCGAGGCCTGCCCGCCCATGTACCCGCCACATTGCTGCTGACGGCGGATGAGGAAACCAGCAAGCAGGGGGCGCGCATCATCGCCGCGCAATCGAAGCTGGCGGCATCGCTTGGCTTGCAGGGAATTGTGGTGGCGGAACCAACGGGCTTGGCGCCAGTGCGCGGGCATCGCAGCCATATCGAATATACCGCCATTGCGCGTGGTGAGCAGGCGCATTCTTCCACCGGCAAGGGGCTGAATGCGAATTGGGCGCTGATTCCCTTCATGGCGGAAATGAAAGCCATTTATGAAAAGCTGCGCTTTGATCCAGCGTATCATGATCCCGCCTACGACCCGCCCTTTTCCGATTTCAACATGGTGATTGATAATCACGGCACGGCGGTGAATGTGACGGTGGCGCAGGCGACGGTCCGCATAAAATTCCGTCGCAGCCGGCGCATTAATGTTAGTGGTATTGAAGCCGCGGTGCAGGCAGCAGCGAAGCGTGCCGGGGTGGAATTGACCGAAAGGCGTGAAGGCACGCCGCCGGAATTACCGGCGGATCATCCGTTGATCCAGCTGGCGGTGGATATCACCGGCAAGCCCGCTGCCACCGCGCCCTATGGGACCGATGCCAGTGAATTACAGGATATCGCGCCCTGTGTGATTCTGGGCCCCGGCACCATCGCCACCGCCCATACGCCGCGCGAATGCGTGGCCTTGGCCGATTTGGCGGCTGCCGTGCCGATCTTTCGCCGAATTCTCTCTGCCGGTGCTGCAGGGTAAGGGGTGGCAGGCTTAGCTTAGCTTCGCTTTAATTCTTCCGGCAGCGCACAAAGCTGCCGCGCCACCAGCCATGCGGAAAAGCACGGATTGGCTGTCAGCATCGCGAAGGGAATGACGCATATCAGGCTAATCAGCACCGGTGCGGCCACCAGCAGCGCGGTGAAGGATACTGATCCAAAAACAAAGGTCAGCACTAATCCCGCCAGTGTTGGCGCCCAGAATTGCTTCCAGGCATCAGCAAAACTGATACCGCGTTCGCTGCGATTTTGTGGCGCCCAACCCACGCGAATCCCAAACGGCAGCACCAGCAGGAACAGGCATTGGCTCATCAGCCGCGCGGGTTCCATGAAGGCGGTGAATATCACCTCGGCCAAAGCACCGCGCAGGAACTGTGCGCGTCCGCCATAGCGCGCGGCAAGCGCGGGCTTCAGCAAAACCTCGGCGTAGCCTGCAAGCTTCGCGCCGTAATGGCAGCACCAGCCCGCGAAAAGCAGGGCGAGCAAGGCGCCAACCGGCGTTGAATCGCCGCCGCCTGTCAGCCCATTCACGGCAGCCAGCAGCAGGATCGCGACATAAAAGGGCGCGCTCAAGAACAGCAAAATCGCTTGCACCAATTGCCAGCGCGCCATGGGGGTCAGGCCCGGTAGCCGCAGCAGCGCCAGATATTGCATATTGCCCGCAGCCCAGCGCAAATCGCGCGTGATAAAGTCACTGTAGCTTGGCGGATTGCCTTCGCTGCTGCCGGTATCATCCGGCAATACGCGCACCCTCCAGCCGGCGGCGTGCAGGCGCGTTGCCTCTACCTGGTCATGAGACAGGATATGCGACCCATCAGGCAGGGTTTCCAGCCGCGCATGGGCGCGAAAGGGCGCGATGCGGATGACGGCGTTATGCCCCCAATATGGCCCCTCATCACCCTGCCACCAAGCCTGCCCGGTGGCCCAAGCGCGCATGCCTTGGCGCATGCCGAATTGAAACAGGCGTGGAAAAGCAATACCGGTGGGCCGGCCATGAATCAGCTGTTGCAGAATGGCGAGTTTCGCATCCGCTTCCATGCAAGCCACAAGGCGCAGCACCGCATCCGCGGTCATTTCCGAATCCGCATCCAGGCACAGCATGAAATCATGCCCACCCGCGTGATGGTCCAAAAACTCCATCACATTGCCGGATTTGAAGGCGGTATTTTGCGCACGGCGCCGGTAATGCGTGGCGATGGGCTGCGCGGCGGCGAAGGCGCGGCAGGCTGCTTCTTCGGCGCGCGCTTCCTCACCTTCTGGCGTATCAGACAGGAACCAGAGCGAAAAGCGATCCGCCGCACCAGCCGCTGCCAGCCCTGCGAGTAAACGCGCGAGTGGTGGTAGGACCAGCGCCATGTCTTCGCGCCGGATGCAAATGGCAATCGCGGTGCGGGCGCTTGGTATGCCGGGGCGCGCGGTGGCCAGTGCCGGCAGTATGGCGGCGGCGGGGTCGCGCGCCAACAGCAATATGCCAAGTCCAATCAGCGCATTGCCTGCCGATAGCGCGGCCCAAGGCAGCGTGCCCAATATGCAAATCAGGATCAGGATTTCCGCAAGTGTCCAGCCGCCCGGTGCAAGCGTGGCCCAGGCAAGCCAGAACAGCCCGGCCATGATGGAGATGGCGAGGGCCAGGAAGGCGATGCGTCGCGGCAGGATGGGTGCTTGGGTCACGGTGCTGGCTTATGCCGTGACCAAAGCAGCTTGGCGATAGTTCTGTGCAGTCAGTCGATCTGCGCGCCGGAAGCGCGCACCACCGGCGCCCAGATTTCAACCTCTCGGCGCATGAAGGCATCGTATTCCGCGGGGCCAAGCGGCCAGGGTTCCGCGCCGTAATCGCGCACGCGCTGGGCAATGGCGGGATCATTCAGCGCCGCCACAACCTCGGCGCCCAGCCTTTCACGAATGGCTGCCGGCACGGCGGCGGGCGCGGTGATGCCATACCATGAAGCGACATCGAAATTTGGCACGCCCTGTTCTTCCAGGCTTGGCACTTCGGGCATGGTGCTGGAACGCTTGGCGGTGGAAACCCCAAGCGCCTTCAACAAGCCACCCAGTACCTGTTGGCGGGATGCCGGCGCGTTATCAATCGCAAACAGCGTTTCGCCATTCATCACCGCCGCCATGGAAGGCGCGGTGCCGCGATAGGGCACATGCGTCACCTCAACCCCCATGCGCATGCCGAACAGCAAGCCCGAAAGATGCGAAGACGTACCCGAACCGGCCGAGGAAAAATTCGCTCGCGCCGGATTGGCCTTGCAGAAGGCGACTAATTCCGCGACCGATTTGATCGGGCTATCGCCCTTGATGATCAGCACATTGGGCATGGCGGCAATGCGCGCCACCCCCGGCAAATCCTTGAGCGGATCAAAGGAAAGCCGACGATAGAGTGTCGGCCCAATGCCGTGGGATGCGATGTGATTGATGTAGAAACTATAACCATCGGGTGCTGACCGCGCCGTGACTTCCGCCCCCACCATGCCGCCGGCACCGGGGCGCGGGTCTATGATCATGGGCTGACCCAGCCTTTCACGCAGCCGGTTCTCCATCATGCGGAGAAAGATATCCGAAACCCCGCCCGCCGCACCGCCAATCACAAAGCGCAAGGGTTTGTCCGGCCAGGCGCCCTGCGCCCTGACGGCGGGGGCGGCGAGTAGTCCCGCGCTGGCTGCCAAAATGCTGCGGCGAGAAATCATGGCGTTTCCTTCCCTGTCCCATCCCTTGAAGGGGTATTTTACCGGGAAGCCTATCACGAAAGCCCGTGATGGGAAGGGAAATCACGCCGCCGGCAGCAGCACCATGAAACGCGCGCCGGTCACGGCGCCGCTGGCATCACGGATATTTTCCGCCGATATGCGCCCGCGCAGCCCTTCCACAATCTGCCGGCTGATGGAAAGCCCAAGGCCGGAATGCTGGCCGAAACGCTCCCCACTCGGGCGTTCGGAATAGAAACGCTCAAAAATGCTTTCAAGCTTCTGTTCGGGAATGCCGGGGCCTTGGTCTTCCACCACCACTTCCACCATGGCGCCGGCATGGCGCGCGGTGACTTTCACCTGGCCGCGCGGCGGGCTGAAGGAAATCGCATTGCCCAGCAGATTGCGGAACACCTGCACAATGCGCCCTTCCACGCCGCGCACCACCAGCGGCCCGGCTTCGCCTTCCAGCAGCACTACCGGGTCATCGTCATCACGCGTCGCGTCGTGCAGTTCCGTCAGCGCGCCAAGAATGGGCGCGATATCCACCGGCGTTGAAATGGTGCGCGACAATTCTGCATCCACACGCGATGAATCGCTGATATCGCCAATCAGCCGATCCATCCGCACCGCATCATCGGCAATGATCGCGAGCAAGCGGTTGCGGCTGGCAGGGTCTTCCACGCGGCGGAGTGTTTCAATGGCGCTCCGCACACTCGTCAGCGGGTTGCGCAATTCATGCGCCACATCGGCGGCGAAGCGTTCATTGGCGTCAATCCGCGCCCAAAGCGCGCGGGCGGAGTTCTGCAAATCCCGCGCCAGTACGCCGATTTCATCATTGCGCTTCAACAGCCCATCGGGGACAGATTGCGCGCGGCCTTCACCTTCGCGGATGCGTTGCGTGGCGCGCGCCAGATCGAGCATTGGCGTTGCAATGGTGCGGGACAGATACAGCGAAAGCGCCACCGTCAGGATCAGCGCGGTGGCAAACAGCAGCAGCACGGAAGCGCGGATTTCAAACAGGCGCCGATCCACTTCGCGCGCTTCACGCGTCAGCAGGACAATGCCAACACTTTGCGTGCCGCGCCGCGCGGGTTCCGCGACACTCACCAGCAGGCGGCCATCGGCGCTGCGGCGGATATAGGGTGTGACACCGCCTTCAAGCGCCATGCGCAATTCCTCGCGCCGGTCAGGGCCAAGATCAGGCTGCCAATCGAAATCCGGCGCATCCGGGGCGCTATCCACCACCATCCCTGGTCCGCCGCGCCCACGCAGCAGGGCGGGAAACATGCCGACCAGCCTTTCGTAAATGCCAGCAACGGTTGACGTCAGCGCGCCGCGCGGTTCAGGCGGTGGCAGCGGTTCGGCAATCACCGCGCCGCCCACCCCATCGCGGATGCGGCTATCGGCCACCAGCAGGCCGGCTGTGTCCAAAAGTCGCGCCTGGGTATTAGGCGAAGGGTCCACCAGGCGCCGCAACAAGGGCCGCGCCGCTTCCAATTGCAGCACATAGCGTTCGCCTTCGGGCCGCACCGCGGCTTCGGCGATGGCGCCGGCATAGATGCGCGCCTGGGTG
Source organism: Pseudomonadota bacterium (assembly GCA_041174145.1). Taxonomy (GTDB): domain Bacteria; phylum Pseudomonadota; class Alphaproteobacteria; order Acetobacterales; family Acetobacteraceae; genus Neoroseomonas. The sequence goes on along the minus strand of JBEDHL010000152.1, from coordinate 14,356 downwards.
CGCATGGCCTCAACCTCCGCACCCAAAAGCGCGTTCTGATATTGGTCGAGGTAAAGCAAGGAAGCCGCAAGCAGGGCCGGCGGCAGGGCATTCAGCAGCAGAATGCGCCGCAGCAGGGGGGAAAAGCCACGCTTGCCCTGTTCCGGCGTGGCTTGCGCTTCAGAAAGGCGATCGAGCGGCGGGGAGGTATCGGGCACGGCGCGGGTTTAACGCGGAAAGCGCGCCAAGGAAACGCGCCGTCTTGATCAACCCCGGCGAATGGGCGGCACGCTGCCGCCACCCTGTTGTGGAGGTTGCGGTGCGCCCCAACCGCCGGGGGCCTGCGGCGGCTGGCCTTGTGGTTGCCATCCCCCAGGCGCCTGCTGGGGATAAGGTTGCTGCCATCCCCCGCCGTAACCGCCGGGCGGGGCTTCTGGCGCCAAAGGATCAGGGCCGAAGCGATTGTGGCCCGATGTGCCGCGCAGGAACCCCGCGACAATAAAGGCCCAGAGCGAGCCAATCAGCGGGATGAAATTCACCAGCACCCACCAGCCTGATTTGTCCCGGTCATGCCAGCGCTTTGCTTGACCCGCCAGGCCAACCCAAACCCCGACCAAGGATGCAATGATGGAAAACGCCCCCATGCCGTAACCCCCCATACCGGATTTATCGGGTAGGGCATTTGGGGGGCCGGTGAATTGCGTATCCAGCGCACCGGCAGCGATATTAATGCCGATCGGGATCAGAAAATAGAAAATCCACCAGGTCTTGCGGCTGATGCGGCCATTGAAGCTGAACCATTGAGCCAAGGTCATGGGCTGTCCCCCTGCAACACTTGGGAAGACTAGACCCTCTCAGCGCCAAAGGGAATCGCCAATCAAGCGCCCAGCAACAAGCCCGGCAGTGCCGTCATATCCGCGAATGGCTCCGCCCCATGCGCCGCCAGCACGCCAGCAGGGCTTTCATGGCAGAAGCCCAGCACGCGGCAACCTGCCGCTCGCCCAGCGCGCACACCGGGCACGCTATCTTCCACCACCACACAATCCTCGGGCGCGGCGCCGCACGCCGCCGCTGCGGCCAGATAAATATCCGGCCAAGGCTTGGGGCGCGGCACATCCTCAAAGGAAAATACCCGCCCGGCGAATATCTGCGCCAACCCCAGGCTTCGCATCTTCGTCGCCAATTCAAAGCGTGCGGAATTGGACGCAACCGCGACGGGCACACCCGCCGCGGCAAAGGCACGCACCGCTTCCACAGCACCTGGTATGGCCAGCGTTTCTTCCGCCATGCGCCGCGCAATCAGCGTCGAGATTTCCTGCCCCCAATCCGGCGGCAGCAGCCCAACGCGCGCTTCAATACGCGGCAGCATATCGGGCAGCGCCATGCCCAAAAATGTCTCCCGCGCTTCGGCTGCCGTCATGGGCCAGCCGCGCAGAGTCATTTCCTCCGCGACAATGCTATTCACCACCAATTCGGTATCGGCCAAGACGCCATCGCAATCAAACAGAATGGCGGCGGGGCGTTTCATGCCTCGGCTTTGGCGCGCGCCATAGTCTCAACGCGCAATTTCTCATGCGGGCAATCGCGATGCTGCTTCGGGCATTGCCGCCCGCCGCCGAAGGAACAAAGGCTGCGCCCAGATTGCAGCGCGCCGCGCACCAGCCCGGCAAGGGAGGCAATGAAGGCCGGATCGCTATTCTGCGCCGGCACACGGAAATAGCCGGGGATGCCAAGATGTTCGGCCTCCTCGCGGTATTCCACATCCAATTCCACCAGGGTTTCCGAATGTTCGGACACAAAGGCGATGGGGCAGATCAGGATGGCGGTTTTTTCTTCCGCCGCACGCTCAATCTCGGCTTCCGTGGAAGGGCCGATCCAAACCTGAGGCGTCACGCGGGATTGATAGCAGACAATGTGGTCAAGTTCCGGCATCGCCAATTCAGCAACCACCGCGGCGACGGTTTGTTCGACCTGCCATTGATAAGGGTCACCCGCCTTCACAATGGATTCCGGCAGGCCATGGGCGGAAAACAACACGCGCAACGGCACTTCTGCCGGCAATTCGGCGCGCGCCTTGGCATAGGCTTCGCGCACCAGCCGCGCGGTGGCCGCCGCAAAACCCTGATCCGAATGCCAGCAACAAAGCGCCGTGGTCGGCACATCCAGCCCGATCTTACGCGTGGCGTCTTGCCAGGCCACCAGGCTCGATCCCGTGGTGGTGGTGGAATATTGCGGATACAGCGGCACCAGCAGCACGCGATCCGGCGCCCAATCCTTCACGGCGCGCGCGCATTCATCACTCATTGGGTGCCAATAGCGCATGGCGATGAAGCAACGCGTCTCAGTGCCTGGTTCATCGGCCAAGGCGGCTTCCAGGCTGCGGCCCTGTTCTTCTGTAAGTTCCAAAAGCGGGGAACGCCCGCCCAGCACGGCGTAGTTTTCCTGCGCCGGCTTGGTGCGGCGCCAGGCGATCAGCCGGCCGAGCCATGGGCGGATGAAGCCCGGCACGCGCAGAATGGCGGGGTCCGTGAAAAGATTGACCAGAAATGGCCGCACGCTCTCCGGCGCATCGGGTCCGCCGAGGTTGAAAAGCACAATGGCCAAGCGCTGGCGGCGCGGCGTTGCGGGCATCATCTGATCCATGCGCCCGCACATGACATGCGCGGGCTGGGGGTCAAGGGTTCAAAACGGCTGAAAGAGCGATTTTTCGCCCCAGCAGGCCAGATTCAGGCATTTCCTTGGACAGGGGCGGCGGCAGCCTGCTGCTGAGCGCGGCGATTCTGCCAAAGCGCCACGAAATCAATCGGCGCCAGCATCACGGGCGGGAAGCCGCCATCGCGCGTCACATCCGCCAGGATATTGCGCGCGAAGGGGAACAGTAGGCGCGGGCATTCCACCAGCAGCACGGGTTCCATCATTTCGGGCGTGATGCCGTTCAGGGTGAAAATGCCGCAATAGACCAGTTCCGCAATGAAGGCAGGGGTATCGCCAGGCAGCTTCGCCTCACAGCGGATTTGCAGCGAAACCTCAAAATTCTCCTGCCCTTCCTGCAGGCGGCGGGCCTGGACATCCAACGCAATGTCAACCTTCGGCGCTTCGCGCAGATTGATGAAGATTTGCGGCGCACCTGGCACTTCGAAGGACAAATCCTTGGTGTATTGCAGATTGAGCGTGATGGGGCTGGGCGCCATGGGCGCCGGACCATTCGCGGGCGGGGTGGTGGTTTGTTCTGACATGACAAAGCCTTTCAAAACGGGGGCGGGCAAGGCCGCTTATTTGAAGCGGGCGGTAGCACGCGGGGGGCAGGGCGGCAAACGCGCCCCCTTACCTGCCAGCCCCGCCACCCGGCTCAAAAAACTGCGGATGGTTGAACTGGAACATGCGCGCATTCAGCGCCAGCCCGGTTTCAATCTGGGTCAGCGTCACGCGCGTTTCCCGCCCCTGCGCGTCCAGTACCGCCCATTGCCGCAATTCCATGGGTTCCGGCTGGAACACCAGGGTCAGGGATCCCTCTCGCGGGTCACGGGTACGGAACAGGGTCAGGCGCAGAAACCCGCCATCGCGCTGGATACGGCTGATGGTGACATCCCCGGCCAGCCGGATTTCCGGGCGCAGCAGTAGCCCAAGCGGTGTCGCGTTGGTCGGCAGCGTGGTGGGCGCCTTTAATTCCCGGTCATAGAGCAGGAATTGGCTGCCATCCGCCACCAGCAACAGGGGCTCCGGCGGGTCATAGTCAAAGCGCATCCGCCCGGGCCTAGAGATGTAGGCCCAGCCCTGCGCGGAAGCGCCATTCTGCGCAATTTGCAGAAACCGCGCCCGCAAAGTGGTCATGCGGTTCAAATAGGCTTCCACGGCGGCGATATCACGCTGGTCACGTTCGGAAAGCGCCGCCGCCTGGGGCTGGGCCAGGGCAGAGATCGGCAGAAGCAGGGGGGCGGCAAGCAGGGCGCGGCGGAACATGGCGCTCATGTGGACTGCCTGGCAGCAAAGGGGAAGGCCCCCGGCGCTTGCCTGATCCCGGCCCGCTGTTAGCTTGCCCCCGCACCAAAGGGGATGGGCCATGACACAACGCAATGATTTGAACCGCTTGGGCAAGGCCGAGCGTGCGGCGATTTTCGGCGCGGGCGAAGCGGCGCTGGCCAATGGCGCCTTTGGCTTTGATGATCTGATGGCGGAACTTGTCTATGGCCAAATCTGGAACCGCCCAGGGCTTTCCCGCCAGGACCGCATGGCGGTGACACTCGCCGTGCTTTGTTCCGTGCAGAACCAGGCGCAGCTTCGCCGCCACATCGCCGCCGCGCTGAAGCTTGGCCTGACGCCGCGCGCCATGGCCGAGATTTTCATCCAGATCGGCATTTACCGGGGCTTCGCGGCATCCGAAACCGCGCTGGAGACGGCGCGCGCCGTTTTTGCCGAGCAAGGCATCACGCTTGAAGCCGACGCGCCGCGCGCTGATTCGCTGGAAGCGCTGATGGGCCGCGGGCGGGATTTGCAGGGCGCGCTTCATGCGGAACGCCGCAATGAAGGCCATGCTGCGCCGGATAATCCCGTCACGGGCAGCATCTACCCGTTGGTGGTGCAGTATTGCTATGGCGAGATTTGGGACCGCCCAGGGCTTGACCGGCGGGTGCGCGCCATTTGCGCTGTCGCGTCCTTCGCCGCTTTGGATCATGATATTTTGCTGCGGAAATTCATCCTCTCCGCGCTCAATATCGGGGCCAGCAGAAGCGATATCACCGAAGCGCTGATCCAGGGCGGGCCCTATAACGGCTTCGCCTTCATGCTGAAGGCGCTGAATATCGCCAGCGATGCTTTCGCCTCTCTGGACAAGGCTTGAGGCTGTTGATGCAAAAGGCGAGGCTTTTCCTGGGTTTGTTGCTGGCCACGCTGCTTGCCGCCTGCGCCGTGCCGCCGCCGGCACCAAGGGAGGCGCCGCTTTCCTACCCACCGCTCACGCGGGAGAGGATGCTGCGCATCGCGGTCGCGGAATGGGAAGAATGGGGCCGGCAGGTCTCAGACCGGGAACCGGGTGCTGCGCAGGAATCGGATTTGGCGGGCTTTCCGCGCCTGCAAGCCTATTGGCAGGCAGTGCCGGAAGGGCGCGACATCATCACCCGCAACCGGGCGCTTTACCGCGCATCCCATGGGGCGCTGTGGCAGCAGGATGCCTGGTCTGCCGCCTTTATTTCCTTTGTGATGCGGAGCGCCGGGGTTGATGGGCGGGAATTTCCGCCCTCGGCCGCGCATGGCACCAGCATTGATGGCATGATCGCCGACGCCCTGGCCTACCCGGACCAGGCGCCCTTTATCCCGCATCGGGTGAGGGACCGCGTGGCCGCGCCGGGGGATTTGCTTTGTGCGGATCGATCAGGCCGGCCCTTGGCCCATTGGCGGGATCGCGCGGCGGATCAGGGGCGGTTCCGGCCCATGCATTGCGATATTGTGATCCGCAACCACCATGGCATGGTGGAAGCCATTGGCGGGAATATCCGCGATGCGGTGACGCTGGGCCGCTTCCCAACTGATCGGCGCGGCATTTTGCTGCCCGCACCCCCTGGCGCGCCGCAATGGTTCGCCATATTCGAAAACCGAATGGGGCGGCTGCCGCCCTGGACCGTTTCGCCCAACCCGGAGGCTTCCCGCCCGTGACTGATCTTTTCTCCCCGCTGACTTTGCGTGGCGTTACCTTTTCCAACCGCATCGGCGTGGCACCCATGTGCCAGTATTCCTGCCATGATGATGGCATTCCAACGGAATGGCACTTGGTCCATCTGGGCGCGCGTGCCGCCGGGGGGGCGGGCATGGTGATGGTGGAAGCCACCGCCGTGGTGCCGGAAGGCCGCATCAGCCCAGGCGATGTCGGCATTTGGTCTGACGCGCATCTGCCGAGCCACACGCAATTGGCTCAAGCTCTTGCGGCACTTGGCACCGTGCCGGCCATTCAATTGGCCCATGCCGGGCGCAAGGCATCGCGCAAACAGGCTTGGTTGCCTGGGGCGGCCGAGCCTTCTTGGGAAACCCTTGGCCCTTCGGGCGATGCCTTTGGCGATTTCATCCCGCCGCGCGCCATGACGGAAGCGGATATTGCCGCCACCATTGAGGCTTTTGTTGCCGCCACCAAGCGTTCCATCAAGGCCGGCTACCGGCTGATCGAATTGCATGCCGCGCATGGCTATTTGCTGCATCAATTCCTGAGCCCGCTTTCCAATAAACGGAATGACCGTTGGGGCGGGGATTTTGAAGGCCGCGCACGCCTGCCGCTGGAAATCGCCGCCGCCATGCGCGCCGCCATGCCATCCGATGCGGTGCTGGGCGTGCGGGTTTCGCATACGGATTGGGTGGAAGGCGGCTGGACCACGGAAGAAACCGTGGAACTTTCGCGCCGCTTCAAGGCGCTTGGCGTGGATTTCATGGATGTGTCTTCCGGTGGCAATGATCCTCGTCAGCAAATCCCTCTGGGGCCTGGCTATCAGGTGCCAGGTGCGGCGGCGGTAAAAAAGGGCGCTGGTATCGTCACTGCGGCGGTTGGGCTGATCACCGAAGCGAAGCAAGCCCAGGCCATTCTGGATGAAGGCCATGCGGATTGGATCTATCTGGCCCGCGTGCTGCTGCGTGACCCGTATTGGCCGCTGCATGCGGCGGCGGAGCTTGGCCGCACGGAAGCAGTGCCCACGCCCCCGCAATATGACCGGGGCTGGAATGCGCTGGGCAAGACGAAGATGGCCATGCCCATCGCCAACCCCATGCCACGTTTGGGATGAGCGCGCGCTTCGCCTTCGATAATAGCTATGCCCGCCTGCCGGAGCGTTTTTATATCCGGCAGGCACCCATTGCTGTGGCAGCGCCGCGGCTGGTGTTTTTCAACGCGCCGCTTGCGGAAGCGCTGGGGCTTGAGGCGGCGGCGCTTCAAGGTGCAGAAGGTGCGGCGATTTTCGCCGGCAATCTGCTGCCCGATGGCGCTGATCCCTTGGCCATGGCCTATGCCGGGCATCAATTCGGCGGCTTCAGCCCACGCCTAGGTGATGGCCGCGCGCTGTTACTGGGCGAGGTGATCGGGCGCGATGGCGCGCGGCGCGATATTCATCTGAAGGGCAGCGGGCGCACACTGTTTTCGCGTGGTGGCGATGGCCGCGCGGTGCTGGGGCCCATGATGCGCGAAGCCATTATCAGCGAAGCCATGGCAGCGCTTGGCGTGCCAACCACGCGTGCCTTGGCTGTAGCGATGACAGGCGAAGCGGTACTGCGCGAAAAACTGCAACCCGGCGCGGTTTTGGCGCGTGTGGCGGCCAGCCATATCCGTGTGGGCAGCTTTCAATATTTCGCCGCGCAGGATGACCAGGAAGCGCTGAAGATCCTCGCGGATTTTGCCATTGCACGGCATGAACCCAGCGCGGCCGAGGCAGAAAACCCCTATCTGGCGCTGCTTTCCGGCGTGATCGCGCGCCAGGCGAAGCTGATCGCGCAATGGCTGCATATCGGCTTCATCCATGGCGTGATGAATACCGATAACATGACCATCAGCGGTGAGACGATTGATTACGGCCCCTGCGCCTTCATGGATGCCTATGATCCCGCGACGGTATTGAGTTCGATTGATCATGGCGGGCGCTATGCCTATGCCAATCAGCCACGCATGGCGCAGTGGAATCTGGCGCGGCTTGCGGAAGCGCTGCTGCCCCTTTTGGCAGAACAGGAAGAAGCGGCGCTGGAGATGGCGCAGACCGCCCTTGGCGCCTTTGCCCCCGCGTTTGAAGCGGCTTATTTCGATGGCTTCGCGCGGAAGATTGGTATTGCGGAACGCACCCCGGAAGATACCTCGCTGATTGAGGATTTGCTGCGCCGCATGGCGGAGAATACCGCCGATTTCACCCTGACCTTTCGCGCTTTAGCCGATGCGGCTGAGGGCAATGCAGCGCCGGCGCGCGCGCAATTTGCTGATCCCGCCGCCTTTGACGTTTGGGCGGAAGCCTGGCAGGCAAGGCTTGTGCGGGAAGCAGAACCTGCGCGCTTGATGCGCGCTGCCAACCCAGCCTTCATCCCGCGCAATCATTTGGTGGAAGCCGCAATCCGCGCCGCTGAGGATCGTGATGATTTTCGCCCTTTTGAGGCGCTGATGGCAGTCTTGTCGCGGCCCTTTGAAGATCAGCCTGAAAATGCACGTTACGCCAACCCACCAAATCCGGAAGAGCGCGTGCTGGCGACTTTCTGCGGCACATGAGAAGGCGGGGGCAGCAACGCGCCCCCGCCGAATGGCTTACAGCGAAAAGCGGATGGGCACACGAAAGATGATGCGCGTATCCGGGGTTTGATCTGTCACGCCAATACCGACACCCAGATTGACACTCATGCGGTCCGAAACACGATAGGACAGGCCGAAATTAAAAGTGCCCGTATCAAAATCAGAACCAACGATTTTACGCCCTTCAGCACGGGATGCCGAAATTCGTACATGTTCATAGCTGATGCTGATTGAGCTTTTTTCATTCAAGGAAAAACCGACACCAAAATTGAGGCCGACACCATCGCCGGGATCAAGATTGGTGCGGGCGGGCGGGCCACCGGCACTATCCTGGATATCCACATCGCGCCCGATATTCCAAATATAGCGGAGACTACCGAAAAACACTGCCGGATCGGATGCCCAGGCGACGGTAACGCCGGGATCAATCGCCCAGAAGCCCGTGCCGGTGGGTAATTCCTTCGGCAGGCCGCGCGTGAAGCCACCTTGCGGATCGGCAATGGTATAGATGGGCACTTCAAAGGGGCTGCGCCCGGAATCGCTTTTGACGCGCAGATTGGCGATGAAAACCGGCCAATCATTCAAACCTTCATTGATCTGATAGCTGGTGCCGAATTCAATATCACCAAGTCCGCTACCGGTGGGGCCAATGGTGATGGGCTGGGCATTGGTGTCTGCTGGTGCGGTTTGAATCGTATCACTTTGGCTGAGCCAGGGCACGCGGATATTCACTTCCATCCGATCCGTCACGCCATAACGCAGCGTCACTGCGCCAAGATTGCCGCGCTGCGTGGATTGGCGAATATCTACAGTCCCGAAAGTGATGCCGGGGATAATGGTAAAGCCATTGACAATAGCCTGGGTATTTTGCGCGTAGAAATATTCATAGGAAGGCTCGAGCGAGAACATGCCGCGCGGCGTCAGCACGCCGCCAACGCGTGCAAGCGTTGGATCTGTTGCGATCACGCGTTGTTGTTCCTGCTGTTGCGCGGCGGCGGCCTCTGCCGCGGTCGAAGCGCTTTGATTGGCGGGTGCCTGGCTTGGGGCGGCGCTTTGGGCTTCGGCCACGCCGCTATCCAGTAAAATCACCGATACCAATAGCAGCATGGAAAGGCGCGCGGGCTGCAGCCCTTCTTGCGCCTTTTTGCGCGCAGCGGCGCCTTTTGTGGAGTTTATCTCTTGCTTCGGCATGCTTGCGACCTTCGCGAATGGAGGAAAGCGCAACGCATCGGCAAATGCAGATGAAAATACCGAATACGATACGCTTGCGCATGAAGATGTTTGGCGCGACGCAACATCGCAAATAGGAAAGCCGTGATCAGTAATGACAGAAGCGCGAGGTTTCTGAATTAAAAGACGCGCGCACATCGGTGCGTTTCCGTGAATGGAATATGCAATCAACTCGGCTTGAAACACGGCGCGGTTACGAATGCCTGTGTTAGTCCAATCGCGCCGGCGCTGCCGGACAACAACAGAGGACAGAGGTGAACATCATGAAAAAACTTCTTTTGGCTTCGGCGGGCGTTTTGGCGCTGGGCGGTGTTGCCAATGCCAATGGCTGGCCCCCGATGCTGCAAAACGTGCAGGATTATTATGCCGCGGCACTCGCCATTAATGTGGGCGAAGTGGCCGGCAATACGTCCAGCACATCGACAGGTCAGGACAGCAGCGCGGCATTGTCGGGCAGCTTCACCGGCTTCCGTGGCGTGGCGAATGTCAACCAGAATGCGGGCGCAAATTCCGGTTTGCAGAACTCAGTTGCGATTTCCTACATCGAAGGTTGCGATTGTAATGTCGTGACCCCGATTATCTTCGGCCTGCCGCGCGGTGACGCTAATGCGAATTCCGTTGCTGCAAACGTTGGTCAGGTGGTTGATAATAGCAGCACGAACAGCACGCTATTCCTGCTCCCGGGAACGGAAGCCTCGGCGACGCTGAGCTCGGCTTTTGGTGGCGCGACCGGGCTTGTTCAGGTGAACCAGAATGCCGGCGCGAACAGCCTGCTGCAGAACGCGACTGCCCTGACCATGATCGAAAACGTGCGTGGCGTGGAACAGGATCGTGATGCCTGGGCCATTGCCGTCAATGCGGGCCAGGTGACTGGTTCGGGCAATAGCTCAACCGATTCCAAGCATACCGCGACTGGTAGCATCACAGGCTCATTCAATGAGTTCCGCGGTGTTGCCAATGTCAACCAGAATGTGGGTGCGAATAGCCTGATGCAGAATAGCTCAGCGCTCTCCGCGATTACTTATAACTGCAACTGCGCGATCGAAGATCTGTCCACCACCATCGCGGCGGCGGGCAATCTTGGTAGCGTAAGCGGCAATACTGCTAGCGCCAGCCTCGGTTCCGCAGGTGTTTCCATGACGAACTCCTTCAATGGTTCCACGGGTGTGACTCAGGTCTCGCAGAATGCGGGTGCGAATAGCATGATGCAGAATGCGGTGGCCATTGGCGCCATCTATCAGCGTACCAATTGATCAGGCGAAGGCGCGTCGGCGGGAAACCGTCGGCGCGCCAAGCTTTTGCGTTTCGGACAAGCCTTAAGAATACCCATCCGCGGTTACACTTGGCGTGATTGCGGCACTTCAAGGAGAATATGACGTCATGCGCAAAATCCTTGCCTGCTTCGCCTTTGCTGCGACGCTGCCCTGCCACATCGCCCTGGCCGCTGACCCAGCCAAGGGTTTGGATGTTTTCGCAGCCGCTACGCCGCTTTCAGTCTCAGAACTTTCGCGCCATGCCGGGCGCGGGGATGTGGAACCGATCTCCGTCGGTTCAGCCTTGGTGGAAGGCAATACGGTCGGCAGCAATAGCGTCACGGGCGGCAATAGCATCACGGGTTCGCTCAACAGCACGGGGGGCTTCACTACGGTGTTCCAGAACAGCGGCAATAATTCGCTTTTCCAATCCGTGACAACGGTGAACATCACGCTGCGCTGAGCCGCCTCATGCGCAAATCTCATCTGGCACTGGCGCTTATGGTGCTGCTTGGCGGTTGCGCCACAGAGCCTGCAGCGCCTTTGGCATCCGCCAATAACCCCAAGGTCAATCTAACACTCTCCCCGCAAGTGACAGGCGGGGCGGCGATAGCGCCGCGGGTGAGCGATATGAAATCGCGGCGCTTTCACCGCATTGTGCAGCAGAAATTCGATTTCTCCTGCGGTTCCGCTGCGCTCGCGACCTTGCTCACCTATCATTACGGCATACCGGTAACCGAGGAAGAAATCCTGCGCGAAATGATCGCTTATGGTGATGAAGCGCGCATCAGGAATGCGGGGTTTTCGCTCCTTGATATGCGCAGTTTCCTGGCGCGGCGCGGTTTGCGCGCTGAAGGTTTCCGCCTGCCGCTGGAAAAACTGGCCGAAGCCGGCGTGCCGGCCATCGCCTTGGTGAACACCAATGGCTATCGGCATTTCGTGCTGCTGCGTGGCATTTCGGCGGATCGCATTCTGCTGGCGGACCCTGCCCTTGGTACGCGCAGCATGCCGCGCGTGCGGTTTGAAGAAAGCTGGAATGGCGTGCTTTTCGTTATTCTGGATCGGTCTGAAACCGGTCGCGCCAATTTCAATTTGGCAGAAGATTGGGGCGCACGGGGCCGCGCCCCCGGCACGCTGGTGCGTGATGCACTGGACCGTAGCCTGACCGGCTTTGGCATGCCGGGTTCGCCCTTGTTCCAGGGCGGCACACAAATCCGCCCCTGGATCTATTAAGCAGGAGATATCAGCCATGAAACGGAAGTCACTTCTCGGATCTGTCGCGATTCTTGCTTTCTCCCTCATGCTACCCGCCCCAGGCCGGGCCGCATCCGATCTCTACCGAAGCTATGCTGAAGCGCTGGGGCTTGAAGATGATGGTGCCGAACCCTTGCAGCTTGCGGGTAATGCCATCGCCGCCGAGGAACTTACCGAAATGCGTGGCGGCTTTGCCATGCCAGGCGGCGTTACCGTGGCCTTTGGCTTTGATATCGAAACGCGCCTTGGTGGGGTCACGGCTGAACGGCTGAATATGCCCAATACAACAATTGGGCGCGGCATGGCCGCACCGATGATGACAGTAACCGATGCCAATGGCGTGCAACGGCAAGTCAGCATGGCTGGCGGGCCGGTGATGATTGAAGCGCTTGGCGCCAATGGCGCAACGCGCCTGCAAACTATGATCGGCAATGGCATCACCAGCATTGTGCAGAACGCTGCTGATGGGCAGCAGGTGCAACGCTTTGCCACCGTGACCGTGGATGTGGCGGGCATGCGCAACATGCTGTCTCAGCTTGGTCAGAATCGCGTGATGGAAAACGCCCTTGGCGCCCATCGCGCCATCCCCCGATAACTCCCACAGCGCAGAAGGAAACCGCGCCATGAAGAGCCCCCTTCGTTCCACCATTTTGACCCTTGGCCTGCTGCTGGCGGCCTGCGCGCAAACGGGCGCGCCGCCCGGCACGCAAGCGCCGCTGGCCAATGCGCCAGCCGGCCCAGCCAGCCCGGCATCCTTCGAAGTGCAGGGGGGCAAGCGGCTTTCAGCAGATGAATTCCGCCGCTTGGCTTCTGGCAATACGCTGGACCGGCGTTTGCCCAATGGCGCTCGGCTGCTGGTGCATATCACTGCCGATGGGTCCCAACGCCTCAAGCTTCAGGGGGTGAATGGGCAGACGGCAACCGATCAGGGCCGTCTTGCCTATCGTGGGGATCGCGTCTGCTCCTCCTGGCAGCGGATCAATCCGGGGCAGGAAACCTGCTTCGTCTATTTCCAGCTTGGGCAGGATCTGGTGGCGATTGACCTGGCCGGCGCCATGGCGCCCACGCGCTTCAACCTGCTGCGCGGCAACCCGGAAAGGGTCTGATCAGCCCCGGCCCTGTTGCCTTTTGGGGGAAACCGGACCACATAGGTCCGGAAACCTTTTGAAGCTGACAGGGCCAAGCCATGTTCATCGAAACCGAAGCCACCCCGAACCCCGCCACGCTGAAATTCCTGCCTGGCCAGGATGTGATGGGTGATCGCGGCACGGCGGATTTCACCAGCCATGAGGAAGCCGCGGGCCGCTCCCCCCTCGCTGAGCGGCTTTTTGGCCTTGGTGATGTGGCACGCGTGTTCTTCGGTTCGGATTTCGTGACCGTGACCAAGACGCTGGATGCCGATTGGCAGATGCTGCGCCCGCAGGTGCTGGGCGCCATTATGGAACATTACCTGGCCGGCTTGCCCATTCTGGAAGGCGCCGCAGCCGAAGAACATGCCGAAGATTTTGAGCCGGCAGATCAGGAAATCGTCGCCCAAATCAAGGAATTGCTGGATACGCGCGTGCGCCCGGCGGTGGCGAGCGATGGCGGCGATATCGTGTTTCGCGGCTTCCGCGATGGCGTTGTGCGGCTGCGTATGCAGGGTGCTTGTTCCGGCTGCCCTTCTTCCCGTGCCACTTTGAAGCATGGTGTGGAAAACATGCTCCGCCATTACGTGCCGGAAGTGGTGGCGGTGGAACAGGTGGAAGCCTGAAGCTATACACCCTTCCTCATTCTGCCGCCTTTACGGAGCCCTTTCATGTCTGAAACCGCCGCCACGCTCGATGATCTTGCGCTTGACCAGCTTTTCCGCGCCGCGCGCACCCAAAACAAGTGGCAGGACCGGCCCGTGCCGGATGCCAAGCTGCATGAACTTTATGATCTGCTGAAATGGGGCCCGACTTCGGCCAATTCTTCCCCCGCGCGCTTCGTCTTTGTGCGCACGCCGGAAGGCAAGGCGAAGCTGAAGGAAGCGCTTTCGGCGGGGAATACTGAAAAGACCATGACTGCGCCGGTCACGGCGATTGTCTGCTATGACAGCTATTTCTACGACAAGCTCGGTCAGCTTTTCCCGCATGCCGATGCCAAGCCGTGGTTCACCTCAAGCCCAGAATTCGCGGAAAAGACCGCGTTTCGTAATGGCTCGCTCCAGGGTGCTTACCTGATGCTGGCGGCGCGCGCGGTGGGCTTGGATGTCGGCGCCATGAGCGGCTTTGACAATGCCAAGGTGGATGAGCTGTTCCTGTTTGGCACCGGCTGGAAGTCCAATTTCCTGGTCAATCTTGGCTATGGCGACCCTGCCGGGCTGTTCCCCCGCAGCCCGCGCCTTTCCTTTGATGAAGCAGCGCGGCTGGAATAGCCC
>JBEDHL010000151.1:0-6910 GCA_041174145.1 Pseudomonadota bacterium | reverse complement strand
GGAAAGGGGCGGCGGGGCAAACCGGTCGGGGGCTTGCGGGAAGCCGCGGGCGGCGCAAGGCTAGACCCATAGAAATTGAGGAAACCGCATCATGGCCTATACCCCGCCCCGTCATACTTCCCAGCATTGGAACATCACGAAGCCTGCCGCTTCTGGCCGCAAGGGCATGGTGGCGTCCCAGGCGCGCGGCGCGGCGGAGGCAGGTGTGGCCATTCTGGAAGCCGGCGGCACGGCGGCGGATGCGGCGGTGGCCACGGCCTTTGCGTTGGCGACGCTGGAACCCTGGAATAGCGGCCTGGGCGGCATTGGCTTCGCGCAGGTGATGTCCCCCGGTGGGGCCGCAGAGACCTTTGATTTCGGCCCGGTTTCCCCGCGCGGCTTGAAGCCTTCCGCCTTCCCCATGACAGGCAAGATGAAGGCCGATTTGTTCACCTGGCCGGAAGTGCTGGAAGACCGCAATGTGCATGGGCCGCTTTCCTTCGCCATCCCCTCAGCGGTTGCCGGCTATATGGAATTGCATGCGCGCCATGGCCGCATGCCGATCAAGGATGTGCTGGCGCCGGCGGTGGCGCTGGCGAAGCGCGGCCTGGCCCAGGATTGGTTCACCACGCTGAAAGTGGCCAATTCCGCTTCCGTGCTGAAGCTCTATGCGGAATCCGCGCGGATTTACCTGCCGGGTGGATTGCCGCCCGTGGCGCCTTATCAGGGTGCGCCCGGCTTCTTCCAGCAGGGCAATCTGGCCGCCACTTTGGAACGCCTGGCGCATGCAGGATTGGCTGATTTCTACACGGGCGATATCGCCGCCGCCATCGCCGCCGATTGCAAGGAAATGGGCGCCTTTGTCAGCGCCGAGGATTTGGCGCAATGCAAGGCGCGCGTGCTGCCCGCCCTTGAAGCCGAATGGCGCGGCAAGCGGCTGATGCTGGCCAATGGCCTGACCGCCGCGCCCACGCTGCTGCGCGTCCTGGAAGGCATGAGGGGCGCGGATTTCTCCGGCAAGGCGCCCTCCACCGCTTGGTATGCACAATTGGCGCGCGTGCTGCGCGCGGCCTATGCGGAACGTTTGGCGGGGCTTGGTGATGCGGAACCCAAGGCTGCAGAGTCCTGCACCACCCATCTGACGGTGGCCGACAAGAACGGCATGATGGTCGCCATGACCACCACGTTGCTGTCCAGCATGGGCAGCCGCGTGGTGCTGCCGAAATCGGGCGTGCTCATGAACAATGGCGTGATGTGGTTCGACCCGCGGCCAGAGGCAAAGAACGCCATCGCGCCCGGCAAGCGCCCGCTGACGAATATGTGCCCAGTGATTGCCGCCGAGGGTGACAAGCCCGTGATCGCCACGGGTGCATCCGGCGGGCGGCGTATCATGGCCTCTGTCTTCCAAATGCTGTCCTTCGTTGCCGATTTCGGCATGGGGCCTGAAGCGGCGGCGCATCATCCGCGGCTTGATGTCTCCGGCCCTGAGGGCGTGACCGCCGATATTCGGCTGGGCGCGGAAACCCTTGCGGCGCTGGCAGCGGAAGATACTGTGACGGAAGTGGAACACGCTGTGCTGCCGGTGAATTTTGCCTGCCCCAATCTGATCCAAATCGGCGCCGATGGGCTGCGCACCGGCATCACCGACGCAATGAGCCCATGGAGTGCGGCTTTGGCCGAAGCCTGAACCAAGAAAAAGGGAAACGTCATGAAACGTCGTCATTTGCTGCAAGGGGCCGCGGCTTTCGCCGGTGCCTCGGGCTTTGCTGCGCCTTCGCTGGCGCAGCCCGCGCGCACCGCCACGCTGCGCTTCGTGCCGCAGGCCAATCTGACCGCGCTTGATCCCATCTGGACCAGCGCGATTGTCACGCAAATGCACGGCTATCATGTGTATGACACGCTCTATGCCGTGGATGGCCAGCAGCGCGCGCGCCTGCAAATGGCCGCAGGGCATGAGGTTTCCGCCGATGGCCGGGTGTGGCGCATCCGCCTGCGGGATGGGCTGTTCTTCCATGATGGGGAACCGGTGCGCGCGGCGGATTGCGCCGCATCCCTGGCGCGCTGGGCAAGGCGCGATGCCTTCGGGCAGATTCTGGCCGCGCAGGTAGATGAATGGCGGGCCGCGGATGATCGCACGCTCGAAATTCGCCTGAAGCGCCCCTTCCCGCTGCTGCTGGATGCTTTGGCGAAGCCCGATGCCAATGTGCCCTTCATCATGCCGGAACGGCTCGCGAAAACCGATGCCAGCACGCAAGTCAGTGAAATGGTGGGCAGCGGGCCCTATCGCTTTCTGCGCGATGAATTCGTCTCTGGCAGCCGCGTGGTGTATGCGCGCAATGATCGCTACCAGCCGCGCAATGAGCCATCGGATTGGGCATCAGGCGGCAAGGTCGCGCATTTTCCGCGCATTGAATGGCATATTCTGCCAGACCCCGCGACGGCGGCAGCAGCGCTGCAATCGGGCGAAATTGATTGGCTGGAACAACCACTGGCCGATCTGGTGCCGACGCTACAGCGCAATCGCAATATTGAAGTCGGCATTCTGAACCCAACCGGCTTGATGAGCATCATGCGCTTGAACCACCTGCAAGCGCCCTTCAATAATTTGAAGGTGCGCCAGGCGGTGGCGCTGGCGGTGGATCAGGCGGATTATATGCGCTCAACGCTTGGCGATGATCGCAGCGTTTGGCAGGAATGCCGCAGCCTGTTTCCGTGCGGTACGCCTTATGGCGTTGAGAATCTCTCGGAACTTAACGCCCCGCCGCGCAGCCTGGATCGTGCGCGCGCCGCTTTGCAGGCGAGTGGGTATAATGGCGAGAAGGTCGTCATCATCAACCCGACGGATTTTCCGTTGATCGGCCCGCATGGGCAAGTCACGGCGGATCGGCTGCGCCGCATTGGCATGAATGTGGAATTGGCGGAAACCGATTGGGGCACGGTGGTGCAACGCCGCGTGCGCACGGAACCCGCAGATCGTGGTGGGTGGAGTATTTTCCACACCTATGGATCATCCCTCGCCTACCTAAACCCGGCAGTGAGCTCCCTGGTGAAAGGGCCAGGCGCGAGCGGATGGTTCGGCTGGTATGACAGCCCTGCGATGCAGGAACGCATCCAGGCCTGGTTTGATGCGCCAGATGCGGCTCGGCAAAAGGCGCTGGCGGATGAGATCAATAAGCGGGCGCAGGATGATGTTGCCACCATCCCACTTGGGCAATTCCGCATCCGCAGCGCTTGGCGGCGGAGCATTACCGGCCTGGCCCAGGGCAGCATGCCTTATCCTTGGGGCGTGCGGCCGGCAGGCTGAATCACGCCGCCTGCTTGGCTTGCAGGATGCGCCAGATGCTTTCTGGCGTGATCGGCATATCAACATGCGCGACGCCCAGCGCATCACACACCGCTGAGATGATGGCCGGCGGCGCACCACAAGCGCCGCCCTCACCCGCGCCCTTCACGCCAAGATCATTGGATGGGCAGGGCACCACATTCAGATCAAGCGTGAAGGAAGGCGCATCACCGGCGCGCGGCATGCAGTAATCCTGGAAAGTTGCAGTCAGGAATTGGCCACTTTCCGGATCATATTGCGCATGTTCCAGCATGGCCTGGCCAATCCCGGCCATGATGCCGCCATGGCATTGGCCATGCACCAACATGGGGTTGATCGGCACGCCAACATCATCCACCGCCGCGTAATTGGCGATGGTGACTTCACCGGTTGTCGGGTCCACCTCTACCTCGGCAACGTGACAACCATTCGGAAAATTGCATTCCGTATCGCGCGTATAGGTCAGTTGTTCATCTAGTCCTGCGGATTCTCCAGCAGGCAGGCGTGCGGGGTCATGCGCGGCGGCGATCACTTCTTGCCAGCCTGTCGCGATATCCGTCCCCGCCACGCTGAAACGGCCATTGAGGAATTCAATATCCGCAACACCGGCTTCCAGCAGATGCGCCGCGATGCGCTTGGCCTTTTCAATCACCAGCGCAGCCGCGCGGCTGGTGGCAACGCCGCCCATCTGGGATGATCGAGAGCCCCCCGTACCCGCACCCTTCACCACCACATCGGAATCGCCCTGGATCAGATCAATGGCATCAAAAGGCAGGCCGAGTTTTTCAGACAGGATTTGCGCAAAGGCGGTTTCATGCCCCTGGCCATGGCTGAAGGTGCCAACCGTCAGCTTCGCGCGCCCTTCCGTTGTGAGCGCCACCCGCGCCCATTCAAAAGGCTGCCCGCCAGAAGCTTCGATGAAATAGCCAAGCCCAATGCCGCGTAGCTTGCCGCGCTTGGCGGATTCCGCGCGCCGCGCCGCGAAGCCATCCCAATCGGCGAGTTTCATTGCCATATCCTGGGTTTCCGCGAAACGGCCGGAATCAATCACATTGCCGGCGACAGTCTTGTAGGGGATTTGTTCCGGGCGGATGTAATTCCGCCGGCGGATTTCATCGCGCCCAATGCCGAAGGAAGCGGCGCCTTGGTCAAATAGCCGTTCCAGCACATAGGCGGTCTCAGGCCGCCCTGCGCCGCGATAGGCATCGGTCGGCACCGTATTGGTAAACACGCAACGCACCTGCACATTCAGCGCCTGAAGGTCATAGACCGTGCCATTGATGCGCCCGCCGGCCATGGTGGGCACGCGCGGGCCGAAATCCAGCAAATAGGCGCCCATCGCGGCCAAGGTGCGGATGCGCACGCCAATTGCTTTGGCGTTCTCATCAAAAGCCATTTCGGCATGCGTCACGTGATCCCGCCCATGCGGGTCTGACAGGAAAGTCTCTGTCCGCCCCGCGCGCCATTTCACCGGGCGGCCCAAGCGCCGCGCGGCCCAAAGCACCATGGCACTTTCGGGAAACAGCTTACCGCGCAACCCAAAGCCGCCGCCGACATCCGGCGAAATGACTCGGATTTTCTCGACCGGTACGTTGAAGACAAGCTTGGCCAGGTTATCGCGCACCTTCACCGCACCTTGAGAGGGCGAAACCAAAGTCCAGCGTTCGCCATCCCATTCACCAAGCGCCACACGCGGTTCCATGGGGTTGCCCACAATGCGGTTCTGCACCAGGTCAACGGCCACAATGCGCGCGGCCTTGGTGAAAGCGGCATCGGCTTCCGCTTCCCGCCCGCTATCCCAATGCACGCAAAGATTGCTGCCCTGTTCTTCCCAGATCACCGGCGATGCGGGATCAAGCGCGGCGCCGGTGTCGGTAATGCTCGGCAGGGTTTCGTAGTCCACCTGAATAAGCTCGGCCGCGTCCATCGCCTGTTCGCGGGTTTCCGCGACAACCAGTGCCACCGGATCGCCCACATAGCGAACCCGTTCGGTTTGGAGGATATGGCGCGTGGGCGCGAAAAGCGGCTTGTCCTTGCCGGGTACTTCCACCTGCACGGGCAATGGCTTCAGCCCATCAGCAATCGCATCATGGCCGGTCAGTACCGCCAATACGCCAGGCGCTGCCTTTGCTTCGCTGGTAGCCATGGAGAGGATGCGTGCATGCGCATGCGGGGAACGTAGCACCACCGCATGAGCCTGCTCAGCGCGGTCCAGGTCATCCGTATAGGTGCCGCGCCCGGTTAGCAGCCGCACATCTTCCTTGCGCCGTACCGGCTGACCAATGCCAAACTTATCCATGACCTACTTCCCCGTTACTTCGTGCAAAGCTTGTTCAATACTGGTGATGGGCGCCACCGGGCGCAGCCCTTCAATCGCCGCCTGATGTATCGCGCTGGAAAACGCCGCGCAGCCATCTTCCAGCACTGTCACTTCAAATTCCCGCACATGCGCGCCGCGCACGGTGGAGGCAACCCCGCCATTGGTGACAATGCCGGCCACCAACAGCGCGCGAATGCCTGCCTTGCGCAAGGCCCATTCCAGGCGCGAATTCCAAAACGCATCATAGCCGATTTTCTCGACCATCAGATCAGAAGGCGCCAATTCATCCACCAAGGCCTGACCCCAGGATCCCGGCGCGAAATCCCCCTTGCGCAGGAAGGGGCGCATTTGTTTCAGGTGCTCCGCGATGAAGGGCTCACCGCCCTTGCCGGGCACCAGGGTGAAATGGGTAGAGGCGATCCAGCCACCCTTGTCGCGCATGGCCTGACACAGCGGAGCCAGCCGCGCGGGCAGCGCCGCGATGGTGGCATCACTTTGCCCCCCACGCGCATAGGCGCCCTTGGGATGGATGAAATCATTCTGCAAATCGCAAAGCAGCAAAGCGGTTTCGGTAATGGGAATGGCGCCGGCCATGGTCACGCCCTTTCGATAATCAGATTGCCGAAGCGATCCACCCGCGCCACCAGGCCAGGGTCAACCACCACAGTCGCATCGGGTTGTTCCAATATGGCGGGGCCAGGGATTTCGGCGCCAACCGGCAATTCTAGCCGCGCGTAAATGCGCGCTTCATGCCAGGCGCCATCGAACCAAACCTGCCGCGCGCCAAGCGTTGCTTTTTCCAGGCTTGCTTCCGGCCCGGGGGCAAGTGCCGCCAGATCAAAAGCCGGGCGCCGGCCAATCGCGGCACTGCGTAGGGAGACGATGCGCACCGGAAGCCCAGGCAGCAAGCGGCTGAAGGCGCGCTGATAAGCCGCTTCAAAAGCCTTGCGCACAATCTCTGGCGTCACGCCGGTGCTATTGCCCGCCACTGTCACGGGCAGCGGCACGGCAACGGTATGCGTCTGCCCTGCGTAATGCATATCCAGCGTAAACACGGTTTCGATGCCCTCCACCGGCAGCCCCGCTTCGCGCACTACGGCAACGGCGGCGCCTGCTTCGCGCACCAGATGCGCATCAAGCGCCGTGGCGTCCAAGCTATCCAGATCAAGGTTCAGCGTGCGTACCTGATCATGCCGCACATCGGCGATGATGCAACCAAGCGCCGAGGTCACACCCGGAAAGCGCGGCACTAGCGCAGCCTTCAGCCCAACCTCGGCCAGCAGCGCGCC
>JBEDHL010000150.1:0-15381 GCA_041174145.1 Pseudomonadota bacterium | reverse complement strand
GGGGCGATTCACCCGACTGGCCACCGCAGCCTGACCGACTGTTCTCCGCTCTTGTGGCTACTTGGGCCGCCCGTGGCGAGCAGCCGGCTGAGCGAGAAGCGCTGCAGTGGCTGGAGCGTGCAGAGCACCCAGTGATCGAAGCTTCGTCTGCTGTTTGGCGGAGCACGGCAAAAGTGTACGTGCCGCCGAATGACGACGCGGCCACGACTATCACGGTGATGCCCGAGCGTCGCCGGCGGCAAGAACGTCGCTTCCCGGCCTGCATTCCTGCCGATCCAGTGGTTCGCTGGATATGGCCGGTCGCGCCGAGTGCCGCCGTAGTGGAGGCATTGGACGCGCTGGCGCGCGACACTTCCTATCTCGGCCACTCCGCCTCTCTGGTCCGTTGCGCGGTGCGACGCATGGCCGTCCCGGACAATGCGATCACGGCTCATCGTGTGATCTATCCTGGTCGCTTCATCGAACTGGTACGAAGCTTCGAGGCAGGTCGTCGTCCATCACCAGGGGCCACCCTGCCTCCCGCTTCGGTCGCCGCGCGCCAGCCCCACGCGAGCGTTTTCGGGACGGAATGGATCGTCTTCGCCCATGCCGGTGGTTGGCGACCGGATGCGAGAGCGACAGCGTTGCTCGGAAAGACCATGATCAAGGCCTTGCAGGCCGGTTACGCCCCAGATGCGGCGCCGGCCTGGGTTTCTGGCCATCAAGCGGATGGCAGCCCGCTCGCCACCCCTCATCTCGCCGCTGTGCCACTGTTGGACGCGGGCTGGGAATGGTCTCAGGGGCGGATCATGGGGATTGCTTTGGTCCTGCCCAGGACACTCCAGAATGGCGCTGGGACGGAGGAAGGAGGGCTATTTCAGGCGATTTCCCGTATCAATGCCGGCAGTTTGGACAGGTTGGAAATCAGCTTGCGACTGCCAGGTGGACAGGAATGGCGATTGCGCCGCGAAGCCATGCCAGACGCAAAATCCCTACTCCCTGATCGATATGTACAGGAAGCACGCGTATGGGCCAGCGTTACGCCAATAGCCCTTGATCGGCATCCCAAGGCTGATGGTGAGATTGAGGCGATCATTGCGACAGCCTGCGAACGCATCGGCCTGCCTCAGCCGATCCGTGTAGTCGCAGGCAAACATACCGCGATCCGCGGCACGCCCTCTGCTCGCCCGAGCGGGGTTGCCCCCAATTGGACGGCTTGGCGCCTGCCTGACTCTCTTAAGGGGCGGCGACTTACCCATGCCATAATCGAATTCTCCGAGCCGGTCGCTGGTCCTGTTCTGCTGGGGGCGGGCCGTTTCGTCGGGCTTGGCCTGTGCCTGCCTCTGCGCGAGGCTGTTGCTGAATGACCCTACCACCGCTTGATGCCTCCGAATTCCGGGACGTCTTCGCGGCCGTGCACGGGGTGCCGCCCTTTCCGTGGCAGAACCGGCTAGTGGATCGGTTAGCGAGCGGTAAGGGTTGGCCGGAGGCGCTGGACCTACCAACAAGCTCGGGTAAAACGGCGGCGATTGATGCTGCCCTGTTTCATTTGGCGTTGCAGGCAGGTGATGGGGCACGGCGGCAAGCTCCGGTCCGCATATGCTTCATTGTAGACCGAAGAATAATCGTCGATGCCGCCGCAGCCCGTGCCGAAGCGATCAGCCAAGCCCTCCGAAATGCTGAGGGCGATGGTCCCTTGGCGCGAATGGCTGCGCGACTGAAATTTTTAGCAGGGGCCGGAGTGCCGCCGCTCGTGGTAGCCCGCCTGCGTGGCGGCCTTCCGCGAGAGGAGGATTGGGCGCAATCCGCCGCCCAGCCAACCATTTTATGTTCCACCGTGGATCAGGTTGGATCGCGCCTGCTGTTTCGCGGCTACGGCATTTCCGACAGCATGAAGCCAGTCCATGCTGGCCTGCTTGGCGCCGATTGCCTGCTGCTTTTGGATGAGGCGCATCTCGCTGCCCCTTTTGCTCAAACGTTGCGGCGGATCGCCACTTATCGCGCGCCGCCGTGGTGCGAAGGCTCGCCTGGCCCATGGGGGTTCGTCAGTCTCTCAGCAACGCAGAGTCACGCAGGCCCGCGCTTTGCGTTAGAAGCCGAGGATCGCAACCATCCCGTCCTAAAGGCACGACTAACGGCGCCGAAGCCTGCTTTACTGCGCTGTGTGCAGCAGTATGAGACGCCTGAGCACGCAAGAGAATTCGCGAAGGCCGCACGGGAAATGCTGCGGCCGACTCAGCCCCGCGTGATCGCCGTGGTTGTCAATCGCGTGGCGCTTGCACGTGCGGTATTTGAGGACTTATCTGATGTGGAAGCCGATCTGGTTCTGCTGACCGGCCGCATCCGCGGCTTGGATCGCGACGCGCTGCTCGCCAAGCACGGGCAAGCTATGCTGACGGGCGCCACTCGTGGCACGCGCTCCCTTATCATCGTGGCTACGCAGACAATCGAGGCGGGCGCAGATTTCGATTTCGACGCTCTGGTGACCCAAGTTGCGCCGCTTGATTCTTTACGGCAGCGCTTCGGCCGTCTCAACCGCGCAGGGCGATCCATCAACGCCGAGGCGATCATTATCGCAACTAAAAATGAAATCGCAGCACGGGCCGATGATCCTGTTTATGGTGATCGTGCAAAGAAGACCTGGGACTGGCTTATTGCGAAAGCTGGCAAGCCGCCAAAGAAGACCGAGGCCAGCCTCGACTTTGGGATTGTAGCTCTGGACGAGCGGCTGGTGGCTGAGCCTGAGGTATTGGAGACGCTTTCGACTAAGAAACCACAGGCGCCAATCCTGCGCCCAACCGATGTGCTGCTGCTGTCTTGGACCGCGCCTATCCCTGCCGTGGATCCTGCAATTGCGTCGTTCCTTCACGGGCCGCAAGCGGGTCCGGCCGATGTTTCTATTGTCTGGCGCGCGGATTTGACCGAGGCAACCTTAGATCAAGCGTCGGAATGGGTCGCGCTAGCACCCCCGCATGCGGGCGAGACTCTGTCTGTTCCGCTTTGGGCTGCGCGCGCTTGGCTTGCCCGCGATACCAAAACCGCAGGCCAGACGGCCGACATCGAAGGCGCGCCCGCCGAGACGGATGAGGTGTCTGCTTCCCGCCGTGCACTTCGCTGGTCTGGCGCGGATGCATCAGCGACAGGCGTGGTCTCAGCCACACAATTGCGTCCTGGCGATGTACTTATCGTTCCATCAAGCTATGGCGGCTGTGATGGCTTTGGGTGGAACCCAGGGTCAGATGCACCCGTCACCGATCTTGGCGACCAACGCGGTGCGGGGCGGCGCAGCCTACGCCGCCTTTACCCAGATGGTCCGGGCTGGTCGTCCGCAGCCGCGATACTGGCGCCCGAATCTGGTCTTGATGCCAATGAGACTCTTACGGCCTTGGCGAATGCTGACCTTATCCCCGAGGCGAAAGGCTGGCGTCTGCTTCGCCCCGATTCTTACACAGGCGCGGTACTTCTTGGTCCGAGGACAGATGAAGCTGTCGCGACAACCGAGGATGATGCCGCTGGCTCAATCGCCGACCGTTCGATATCGCTACTGCAGCATTCGGCAGATGTCGTAGCGAAGGCGGAGGCGTTCGCCGCCGCTGCTGGGCTTTCGGACGAACGCATTGCGGATATCCGGATCGCTGCGCGCCTGCATGATGCAGGCAAGGCGGATCCACGCTTTCAATCCATGTTGGTGGGCGGTGATCGGCTGCTGGCAGCGCTCCGCCTAGGTGAACCGCTGGCAAAATCTCGTGTGGAGCTGACCCGCGCTGACGCCATCGCTGCAAGGCGGCGCACGGGTTTGCCGGAGCGTTGGCGGCATGAGGCGCAATCTGTGACGAGAGCAATGAAGGATCCGCAACTCGCTCAAGCCTATGATCCAGAATTAGTGCTGTGGCTAATCGGCACGCATCACGGTCATGGTCGTCCACTCTTTCCCCATGATGATCCCGCCGAGCCAACCGACACGCCTGGGCCGCAGCGGCTGGACTTCCAATTCCGTGAGCAAGATTGGCCGCAGATTTTCGAGCGCCTGAAAGCACGCTACGGGCCCTGGGAATTGGCCCGTCTGGAGGCTTTGCTACGTCTTGCCGACCATCGCGCCTCGGCAGAGGGTGGCGCATGACGGCATCGACGGAGCATCGGCTGGAGGGGCTCGAGCCTGACAATCTTTTGGCGTTCCTGGCGCTACTGGGGCTGTTGCGGGCGCTGGAAACCATGGGTTGGCGCCCACGGGCGTACTGGGCAGGGTTGCCACTGCGGCCAATACTCGTTCTTCGACAAGCTGAGACGCAGCAGGTTGTGGCGCAGGCTGCCGCTGATGGATGCGCTGAACTGGCCAAGGACCATGATTTCGATGGAGAGAAGGATCTCACTTTCGAGGGCGCACGAGCAAGAGCCTTACTGGAGGCGGCGTCGTGTCCGGAGACCCCTGGACGGTCTGCCCTTATGGGCAGTCTGTTCAGCGATGGCGCGTTGAAAGATAACGGCCAGATTCTTGCCCCACCGCTATGTGCGATGTTCGGCCAGGGGCATCAGCATTTTCTATCACGCCTATCTGAGGTGGCGCGCGGCGTGCTGCCCAAGGCGATGGCAAAACGCCGTCCTCAGCCCGACCTTAACTCACCGAGTTATCTGCAAGCAGCGCTTTTCGTGCCGTGGTCGCGCATTGATGAGACGGATGGGTTTCGCTGGGACCCGGCTGAGGATCGTCGCTATGCGCTACGGTTCAAAAATCCATCCGCAGATGCTGGGCGCACGGTACACGGCGCAAATCGATTGGCCAGCGTCGGCCTAGCGGCACTGCCAGGTGCAGCGGTGGTAAGGCGTCGCGGGGTACGCTTCTTGACGCTCGGCGCCGAGGCCGGGCCGGATGGTACGCTTGGGGTCACTTGGCCCATTTGGAACAGGGCGGCATCGCTCACCGCTATACAGGCCCTTTTCGGGCATCCGGCACTCGTATCTGCTGACCAGGTTACCTTGAGCCATCTCGGCGTAGTTGAACGCCGTCGCGCCTTGCGTGTCGCTAATGGCAAATTCATGAATTTTACTCGCGCTGAGGTCGTCTGATGGCACCGCTGCGCGTCCCATGACCGAGGCAACGCCCCAGCCCGAACTCGCTCTACAATACCCTGTTGCAGCAGGCGGCGAGGTGCCCCCTCTTCCGGCGCGCATGATCAACGAGTTCGTCTACTGCCCGCGGCTTGCTTATCTCGAATGGGTGCAGGGTGAATGGGCCGAAAGCGCCGACACCAGCGAGGGCCGTGTCGTGCATCGCCGCACGGATAGTCCGCGCGGCGCCATGCCAGAGGCGGAGGAATTCGACGAAGCCACCCGCATTCACGCCCGATCCATTACCCTGTCCTCTGACACACTTGGCGTGATCGCGAAGCTCGATTTGGTAGAAGGTGAAGCTGGAAAAATCTTACCGGTCGATACGAAGCGTGGTCGGCGCCCACATGTCGAACGCTCGGCTTACCTGCCTGAACGCGTGCAGGTGGGTATCCAGATCCTGCTGCTGCGAGAACATGGCTATGACTGCGATGAGGGCATCATTTATTTCGCAGGAAGTCGTGAGCGTGTTCCTGTTACTCTTGAACCAGATCTTCATCTCGAGGTGTTGAAGGCGATTCATGGTTTGCGTTTGATGGCGGCTTCGAATCATATACCGCCTCCACTAGAAGACAGTCCCAAATGCCCGCGCTGTTCGCTTGTGGGAATTTGTATGCCCGATGAGGTCTCATGGCTACGGGCTGGCCGCATTGAGCCAAGGCCTCTCGCTGTCGCCAATACGGACGCGCTACCTTTGGTGGTGCAGGAACCACGTGCGCGCATCGGCAAGAATGGGGATATTCTGGAAATTTCTGTCGAAGGCGAAAAGGCCATGAGCGCTCGCTTGGCAGAGGTATCTCAGCTGGTCGTCTACGGCAACGCGTACCTAACAACGCCCGCGTTACACGAATTGATGCGTCGAGAAATTCCTGTAAGCTGGCATAGCCATGGTGGGTGGTTCATGGGCCATACTATTGGGCTGGGCCATCGCAATGTAGAAATTCGAGCGCACCAATGGCGCAATAGCTTCGATGATGCGTTTTGCCTGCGTTTGGCACGCGGTATGGTGGCTGCGAAGATACGTAATGGAAGAACTTTGCTCCGCCGAAACTGGCGAGGGCTTGAATCACCGGATTCGGTGCTGGATGCTCTCGACCGTGATCAACAGGAGGCGATGAAGGCCCGCGATCTATCCGCCTTGCTCGGTATAGAAGGCCTTGCGGCCCGTAGGTATTTTGAGGGTTTTGCCGCGTGTGTTGCACCGGGAATGTTGGGCGAGGGGCGTTTTGAATGGCAGGGACGCAATAGGCGGCCGCCGACCGATCCAATCAATGCCTTACTCTCTTTTGTGTACGCAATGTTGGCACGTGCTTGGACTGTTCAGCTTTCCGCGGTGGGCCTTGACCCCTATCGCGGCTTTTATCATCAGCCACGCTATGGCCGCCCCGCGTTAGCGCTTGATATGATGGAACCGTTCAGGCCGCTGATTGCTGACAGCGCGGTGTTACTTGCAATCAACAATAGGGAAGTTGGGTCCAAGCATGTCATCGTGCGCGCCGGTACCGTTGCGCTTACGCCCCCTGGTAGGCGCGCCATCATCGCGACATTTGAACGGCGCTTGGATCAAGAAATCACCCATCCAATATTTGGATACCGGGTTTCTTACCGGCGACTTTTTGAGATACAGGCGCGGCTACTGGGCCGCTTTCTCGCAGGGGAGATACCTGACATGCCTCATATTACTCCGCGATAGGAACAGGTTTGCGCGGCGAAGATCACCTTTGGATCGTCACCTATGACGTGGCGGATCAGCGACGATGGCGGCGTGTCTTTCGTATCATGAAGGGGAGAGGGGAATGGCTGCAGCTTTCCGTTTTTCAGTGTCGACTATCGCGCCGTGGTATGGTGGAATTACGTGCAGCCCTGTCCGAAGTAGTCAATAACAACCAGGACCACGTTCTATTCCTGGACCTTGGGCCTGCGGATGAGGTCAAACCCAGAGTATCGAGCCTTGGTAAGGCCTTTGAACCTGTAGTGCGACGCACCCTGATTGTGTGAATTGCTTCATGCCTGTGTACAACTGACTGCCCGTCCGCGCGAGCACTGAGGTGACGAGAAAAGAGACTAGAGTGCTCGCGCTGCTGTTTGAAAAGGTAAATCAGTAGGTTATGGTCATCCCGTCGCTGAGAAGTCATGAACTTTCCTAGTGGCGCTAGACAGAACTGTTGAGTGCTCGCAGGGATTGGTCTATCGTGTTGTTTCTTCACGGAATTTTTTGGGGGCCTCTTCCCCGGCAGAAATGCCGGGGCCTCATTGAAGCATGGCATTGTTGTAGCCTGCGTGTATTCCGCCGTGGTCTTCCCCGGCAGAAATGCCGGGGCCTCATTGAAGCCTGATGTCGGGCTGGCAGTACATCGACCCGTCGCCTCTTCCCCGGCAGAAATGCCGGGGCCTCATTGAAGCAAGCTTATGACGCGCCAAGAGATTGCCGCGAGGGTGAATTCTTCCCCGGCAGAAATGCCGGGGCCTCATTGAAGCTTGAAGTTGGCGGTCCAGAACCAGCGCGCGGAGCGTCTTCCCCGGCAGAAATGCCGGGGCCTCATTGAAGCTTTTCCCATCCTGGGAAGAAGGTTCCCACGCGCACTCTTCCCCGGCAGAAATGCCGGGGCCTCATTGAAGCCCAGCCCCCTGTTTGGGCTTGATACAAAAAGTACACCTCTTCCCCGGCAGAAATGCCGGGGCCTCATTGAAGCTATGTGGCAAAATGCCGCAATGAGTTAATCACTCACTCTTCCCCGGCAGAAATGCCGGGGCCTCATTGAAGCATCGTGATCCAGCAGCGTCTGTCCGAGGAAGACCTGTCTTCCCCGGCAGAAATGCCGGGGCCTCATTGAAGCTTCCGCACCTACCGCGTTGACGTTTCCGAAATGGAGAAATCTTCCCCGGCAGAAATGCCGGGGCCTCATTGAAGCGATCCCACCGTCGATATGGATCATGTGGTCAACATGATCTTCCCCGGCAGAAATACCGGGGCCTCATTGAAGCCCGGATCAACCGGCAGAGCGACGGCTTCCCGAGCCATTATCTTCCCCGGCAGAAATGCCGGGGCCTCATTGAAGCTTGCAGTATGGCTGGCAGTATTTAGACCCGTCCCCATTCATCTTCCCCGGCAGAAATGCCGGGGCCTCATTGAAGCAAGTAATAGTCACCGATAAACTGAGGTTCCGTAGTCGCATCTTCCCCGGCAAAAATGCCGGGGCCTCATTGAAGCGCCCTGTCTGCCCAGTATGCGGCGCTGCTTTTTCCTCTCTTCCTCGGCATTGCTGCATTCAGTTTAGCGGCCGAACATGATGCCACACTCTTGCATCAGGCCGCCAATATTACCGCGCGTGGCATTTGCAACACGGGCTACCCGGGCAGAATCCTGAGCGGGTAAAGTGCGGATCAGACAGGCTGATAAGGCAGGCATTTCAATAGTACCGCAGCTTGCCGCCGCCTGAGCTACACGACCACAAAAGGCGCGACGCTGTTCCGGGGTCTGGTCGGCAAAAGCACCGCGCACCGCATCTAAGGCACTCAAGCCTTGCGCGTTAGCGGTGCCAACTCCGATTACCAATAATGCTGACATAACAAGAATATGCATGCCTAATGCCCTTCGTAATGCGACGAATTTTAGGTTGATGGCAATCCTATTCGCGCTTTAAACCCGCAAGAGGGAGCAGGAAACTAGGATCATGAGTGTAAAGACAATGGCAATCATTTCCCAGGCAGAAATCAGCTGCCGTATTCGCGAACTCCTGTCCGGCGTCAGCGCCTATGGGACCAAATTGGCGATTTGAATAACGGAGGATTTCTGGCTCATCGTAACCCCAAGGAGAGTGAAGATGAGCCAGAACTCCTCCGCCCCGTCCGCCCGTGTGCCAGCCGAAAAGCTGGTCCGCGACATCCGTCGCGCCACGCGCAAGCACCATTCCGCCGAGGACAAGATCCGCATTGTCCTGGAAGGGCTCCGCGGTGAGGAAAGCATCGCGGGCCGGTTCAGGCGCAGCAGGTAGTCAAAACAACCGATGCAACATTGTTGACCCAGGAGCAGCGGCAGGTTCTGCGGGAAGCGGTCTTGGTAGCCAAAAAGCTCGCAGCCAAATGAGAATCAGGATTTGCTTGCTCATAAAACAGCAAAGCTGGAAGTGCTGCTTGTGCGGGTTTTGGCGGGTCCGTGGGGGGTCCGCAACTCTTTTTGACCCACCCGAGACAGAGCCAAAAACACCCTAACCCATTGAAAAGAATGGTGCCGACTCGGGGAATCGAACCCCGGACCTACTGATTACGAATCAGTTGCTCTACCCCTGAGCTAAGTCGGCGAATGCGGGCAATGAACCTTCTCGGATGGCTACTTAGCGGCAGGCAGGGCTTCGCACAACCATGTCAGGCCAATCATATAACAGCACGGGGTAGGCTCTGCTGGGGAAGCCAAGCGGCGCCTGTCATGTTAGGCTGACACAATGCGTGCCCGGATCATCCTTCCTGCCCTGCTTCTCATCCTCGCCCTGGCAGGCGCCTGGGTCTGGCGCGGCTTGGCGCCCTCGGTTGCCATTGCCACCGCCTCCATTGGGCCGGCCGTGCAGGCGGTCTACGCCACCGGCAATGTGGAACCGGTGCATTGGGCCAAGGTTGGTCCTGCGGTACGTGCGCGCATCACTGCGGTGCTGGTGGAAGAAGGCGCGCGTGTTGAAGCCGGCCAACCCATGGCGCGGTTGGATGACCGGGAAGCCCAGCACCGGGCAGAGGAAACCGAAGCCCGCGCCCTTTTCGCCCAGGAAGATTTGGCCCGCGTGCGCACCTTGGTGGCGCGCGATGTTGCTTCCCGCGCCGCACTGGACCGTGCCGAGGCCGAGGCCCGCGCTGTGCGTGCCGTGGCCGAAGCCGCGCAGCGACGGCTGGATGATTATATCGTGCGCGCCCCTTCTGCCGGGATTGTGTTGCGCCGCGATGCCGAGGTGGGTGAGGTGGTGGATACCCCCGCCGCGCTATTCTGGATTGGTGAACCAAAGCCGCTCCGCATCACGGCTGAGGTAGATGAAGAAGACATCGCCCAAATCCGCGAAGGCCAGCGCGCGCTGCTGCGCGCTGATGCTTTTGCGGGGCAGGTACTGAACGCGACCGTGACGCAAATCACGCCCAAAGGTGATGCAACGCGCAAGGCCTATCGCGTGCGCTTGGCGCTGCCCGATGACACACCGCTGATGATCGGTATGACAGTGGAAGCGAATATCGTACTGCGCGAAACCGCTACCGCTGTGCTCATCCCACCCGCTGCTCTCCGTGGTGATCACGTGTTCATTGCTCAGGGGGAGGTGGCGCGCTTGCGGCGTGTCACCGCAGGGGTGCAGGGGCCCCGGGCGGTGGAAATCCGCCAAGGCTTGGCCGCGGGTGACATAGTGGTCTTGGATCCACCGCAAGGTCTGACGGATGGGCAGGCGATACGCTTGAAACCATGAGTCTGATTTTTGATCTGGCGCGCGGAATGCTTTCCCGCAGGCGCCGGCAAACCCTGGTATCGGTAATGGGGGTTGCGCTAGGCGTAGCGTTTTTCATCGCCATCGCCTCACTTATGCGCGGGTTTCAAACCTATTTCATCGAACAGGTGATTGATGTGCAACCGCACATCATCGTGAAGGATGAAACGCGCCGCCCCCTGCCGCAGGCGGTGGAAATTGCCCATCCCTATGGCGCAGTGGCGCTTTCCGGCGTGAAGCCAACGGAACGCGTGCGGGGCATTCGCGCCAGTGCCGAGAAAATGGAGATATTGGAAGCGATTCCAGGTGTATTTTCATCGCCCATCCTCACGGGCCAGGCGCTGCTGCGTTATGGGTCGCGCGATGTTTCGGTTTCCATCACCGGTATTGAACCCGCGCGCTATCGGCGCGTTTCCAATCTGGAAAAGGATTTGATCCAGGGTCGTATGGAGGATTTACGCAGCACCGCAAATGGGCTGATCATCGGCATAGGGCTCGCGCAAAAGCTTGGCGTTGTCTTGGGCGATAGCATTATCGCGGTCTCCCCCAAGGGCGTCAGCCTACAAATGAAAATCGTGGGGATTTTTCGTACAGGGCTCACCACGCTGGATAACCAGGCGGGCTATACGCTGCTGAAGGTCAATCAAATCCTGCAAGACCGGCCCAATGTGGTCAATCAAATCCTACTGAGGCTGGATGATGTGACCGGGGCGGAACCTCTCGCGCGGCAGATCGAAGCGCGCTTTGGCGACAGATCCGAAAGTTGGGAAGAACAGAACCGCAATGTGCTGACGGTTTTCGTGATCCAGAACGCCATTATGTATAGCGTAACCGGCGCCATTCTACTGGTTGCAGCTTTTGGCATTTATAACATTATTTCAACCGTGGTGTTTGAGAAAACGCGCGATATCGCCATCCTGAAATCACTCGGCTTTACCGAAGGCGATATACAATGGCTGTTCCTGCTGCAGGGGATGATCGCGGGGCTATTGGGCGCGGTGCTTGGCTGCGTGCTGGGCCAGATTATGATTGAAGGGCTAGCGCAAATACGCTTTCAGACCGAAACGCCCGCGGGCAATGACCGATTTCTTCTGGCGCATGATTGGCGGATTTTCGCTGTTGCATCTTTCTTCGCAATTCTTGCGGCCAGCGTCGCCGCAGTGGTGCCGGCACGCCGCGCGGCGCGGCTTGATCCTGTGCAGACCATTCGCGGTGCGGCATGAATCAGCCGCCCCCTTTGCTGGAAGCGCAGCAGATCACGCGCCGTCTGCCGGAAGGTGTCACTTTGGTGCAGGATGCGTCCTTGAAGGTGGAGCGCGGCGAATTTATTGCCATCACCGGGCCTTCTGGGTCTGGCAAATCATCCCTGCTCTATCTGCTTGGCCTGCTTGATCGGCCAACCGAAGGGCGCGTATTGCTGGAAGGGCGCGACACAGCCAGCCTGAATGCCGCGGAACTTGCCAATCTGCGTCTGGCGCGTTTGGGTTTTGTGTTCCAATTCCATTTCCTGCTGCCGGAATTTTCCACGCTGGATAATGTGCTGATCCCGATCCGCCGGCTGGGGCGCTTGAATGATGCCTCAGCGCGCGCTCAGGCGATGAAGTTATTGGAAGCGCTTGGCATGGCGGAAGCAGCAGCAAAATTGCCGGAACAGCTTTCGGGCGGCATGCGCCAACGCGCCGCCATTGCGCGCGCCCTGGCCAATGATCCCGCGCTGATCCTGGCCGATGAACCAACCGGCAATTTGGATACGCGCAATGCCGCTGCCGTCTTTGACATTTTCGCGCGCCTGGCTTCGGAAGAAGGCCGCGCCATATTGGTTGTGACCCATGATGCGGAACTCGCCAAACGCGCCAATCGGCGCATTCATCTGGTGGATGGGCGGATTGTCAGCGATAGCCGCGCCGGTTGACAAAGAAACCCACAATTACCAACGCCGCCACCAGCATCGCGCCGAAGCTGAAGATGGTACCGAAGGCGGCGCGGAATGCCTCCATCCCCGCAAGCCCGCGCGTCACGCTAGCGAATTCCAGCGCGGCGAAGACAGTGCTCAATAAGGAAGCAGCGGTTACCACGCCTAGCGTGCGGGAAACCTGCGCCAAGCTGCCTGCGACACCGCGGTCCTCTCGCGGCATGCGTTCCAGCAGCAGATCCGTGACACTCACTTGAAACAGCCCAAGCCCAGTGCCTTGCAGCGCCAGCGCCGCAACCAGCAGGGGAATGGCACCGCCTGCAGTGCCAATACTACCAATCAACCAAAGCCCGGCGGCGGTCATCACAGAACCCATCAGCGCCAAGCGCGCAGCGCTGATGCGTGCCAGCAGGAAGCCCGCAAAGGGCGAAGCTGCCATGGCCGCCAAATGCCCAATCGCCAGCACCAGGCCGCCCCAACCAGCCGGCAGCGCTGCGCCATGCAATAGCAAATACGGCAGAAACAGCAGCACGGCGAAGCAGGCAAAATTTACCACTGCCGTCGCAATACAAGCAAAAAGAAAATCCGCATCACGGAAATAGCGCAGCGCAATCACCGGCCTTGCAATGCGCGCAGCATGGCGCCCATACCACCAGCCCAACACCAGAAACCCAAAGGCCAGTGCCAGCGCCAGAAGATTCCCCGCCGCCACATCCGGCGCGCGATTAATGCCAAGCAGCAGGCAGCACATCATGCCCGTAATCAGCACTGCGCCAGTCAGATCAAAACTCTCGCGCATTACCGCGCGGTGGGGGGCGCGCAGAAATACACTCAAGCACAGTGCAAAGGCTGCGAGCGGCGCGCGATACCAATAAACT
Organism: Pseudomonadota bacterium; assembly: GCA_041174145.1. Classification (GTDB taxonomy): domain Bacteria; phylum Pseudomonadota; class Alphaproteobacteria; order Acetobacterales; family Acetobacteraceae; genus Neoroseomonas. Next base: position 2,050 of record JBEDHL010000150.1, on the reverse strand, counting down.
GCCGACCAGCCGAAATGCTCCACCAGCACGCCGCCAATCAGCGGCCCAAGCCCACCGCCTGCGGCAAAACCAAAGGCGTAAAAGCCAAGGATGCGTGGGCGCAACGCCTCAGAAAAATGACTGGTCGCGAGCGCTGGCCCGCAGCCAATCACCAGCGCAGCGCCAATCCCTTGCATCACCCGCGCAGCCAAAAGCCAAGCGTAGTTTTCTGCCGTGGCGCAAAAGATAAAGGCCAGAATGCTCCAAGCGAGCCCTAAGCGAAACACTCGCAAATAGCCGAAGATATCGCCAAGCCGGCCAATGCCCAGCATCAGGCTACCATAGGTCAGCACATAGCAGATCACCACCCATTGAATGCCGGTGCGCCCAAGCCCGAAACGTTCGGTAATCGCGGGAAAGGCGATATTGACCGAGGTATCAAGTGGCACGATCAACGTGCCGATTGCGATGATGATCAGAAGCGCAGCGCCCTGCGCAGTAATGCGAGAAAGCGGCGAATCAGCGCGCAAGGAACCAGGCTTCCAAAGCGCCAAGCCCGGCCATCGCGCCAACCCCAATCAGGATCGCCGCCGCAAGACTGCGCGAGAGATATTGCACCGCCACCACAGCCACCGCTGCCGTCCAACCTTTCCAGCCATGTGCCGCAAGCGCCGGCATGGCATAGGCCATGAAAATCGGCCCAGGCAGATGCTGCAAGACCACTTCCACATAACGCGGCGGGCGCAGCGCGCGAAACAACGCATAGCCGCCAGCACGGCAGAGGTAAGTTGCCACTGCCATGCCGATGATGGCGAGCAGCACATCGGGGCGGAGCGTCATTCGCGGCGTAGCTCCAACCAGGCACCCAGCGCGGCACCGGCAAAGGCGCCAATCAGCAGCGGCCAGGGCGGGCCGAGCCCCGCCTTCCAGGCCAGTACGGCCAGCACGCCGGCCAGTAGCCAGGGCCAGAAATCACGGCGCACACCGCGCCAGAGCGGCACCAAAATGGCCACAAAGGTGGCGATGGCTGCGAAATAAAGCGGATGCCCCGGCGGCAGCCGCACTGTGGAGCCCAATATATGCCCCAAGGTCACGGAAATATTCCAAAAGCACCAAAGCGTGACACCAATACCGAGCAGATAGCCCGCATCACGCCCGCCGCGCCGTTGTTCAGCGGCGGAAAGCGCGAAGGCGTGATCCACCATGAAGGCAAGGCTGCCCCACAGTTTCACGCCGCGCAGCTTATCCAGCCAGGGCGCCAAGGCCGCGCCCATTGGCGCCATGCGGATATTCACCACAATCGCGGCAATGATCGCCGCCAGAATGGGGGCGGGTTCCGACCAAAGCTCGAGCGCCAATAATTGCGAAGACCCGGCAAATACCAGCGCCGACATCAACAAGGTTTCCAGCCAGGAAAGCCCCTTTTGGTCGGAAATCACGCCGACCACCAAACCAAAAGGAAAGGTGCCGATCACCAGCGGCAGGGCGGTACGAATGCCGCGCGCCACGCCATGGCGGGTAAAGACTACCGGGCCCTTGATTTCCTCTGTCACGACTGGCGGCCCGTCAGCAGCCTATCTTCGGCTTCGGCCGGGTCCATCGCCAGGGTGCGCCTTGCTATGCCCTGGGCAAAGCCGCCACGCGCCAGCGCAGCCAAAGCCTTCATCCGCGCCGGCGCATCAGGTGCCACGCGCGCAAAGGGGCCAAGGCGGCGGCGGCGACAAAAGGCGAGTGCGGCCAGAAGCTCGGCCTCCTCCCCATCCGGCAGGGCAGCGGCAGCGACCCCAGCCTCAATGCCCTTGGCCGCCAGATGCGCCGAAATGGCCCGGCGGGAATGGCCGGATCGTGCCAGCCGCCGCGCGCGGCTTTCGGCAAAGGCCGCATCATTCACCGCCCCGGCGGCAACCAGGCTTTTGGCGATGGTGGCGATTTCGGTGTTCAGGGCGGCGGTGCTGGCGGCGATAGCCTCACGGGCCTGGCCTTCAGCCTCAGCGGCGCGGGCCCAGCGGGCGATGCGCCGTTCCAGTACGCGCCGCAAACCTGCCTCGGTCGCGGCAAAGCGCGCCAGATG
>JBEDHL010000149.1:0-23341 GCA_041174145.1 Pseudomonadota bacterium | reverse complement strand
TGTTGCGCCAAGCTTTGGGATGAAAGCGTATCGGTGCCTCATGCGGCAGGAGAAGTCCACGTGAGGCGAAATAAGCTTCAACCACGGTTCCCGTTGGTTGTTGCGCTTGGGCCCAAAGCTGCCAACCTAAACCCAATGCCCATTCACGGCCTGTATCGGCTACAGCCGCGACAGGTTGCGGCGCTTCCGGGGGCGCGACAGGCTGTCGTAGGGCTTGGCCGGATGGTGGCGGACCGCCTTCACCAAGCCAGTCTAGCGCCCACCTAAAGGCGTCGCGCATGGGGCAGCCGTTTACATGCGCGATAAGCCCTAAGGGATCGCCGCCACGGCCTGCTTCAAAATCGTACCACGCGCCGCACTTTGGCCCACTGACCTTAATGGATAGGCTACCTTTTGACCTAAAGCGGACTTCGTCATGAGAACGGCTGGATGGATCCCCGAGCCCAAGGGCTCGGGTTAATTCCAGCATACGTCCGGCTAGGCGCTGATTCACATCGGCGATGGTGAAGTTGCTCATTGCCGTGTCCCCATCACAGGGTGAGCGCCTTCTTTTACTTTGATGACTAGTGTACGAGGCGCTAGTTCACCAATGATGCATTTAGTTAGTGCTAACCACGAATCTACCCAGGCAGACGAGGTTTCGATGATAAGGCAATTCCCGAACTTCTCTGCAGCTAAAACTGCAGCATCGTAATGGAAAGCTTCTCCGCCAGCGCCATGGATGAACCGACATTTAGACCGTCGGATTAGCTCCGCAGCCACCGGATAAGCAGACGGGCCTGTAGAACAAAAATCATCATCGCCGACGACGCATACCATTGGTAGCGCGTTGCTTAGTAATAGAGATTCGTCCAGGAAATCGGTCCCTCGCATAATCTCACAAAGCCCTATGCGATTATCACGAAGTGCGCGGAGTAAAGGAATTTTATGGCTACAACCGACCTGTTGAAGGTTTACGATCAGTTGGGAGATTTCTTCTTTCTTTAGATGAAGATTGGTATAATTCATCTTGTGCACTCCCACGCAGGATTGTGGCGTGCGGTGGGTAGTGAGCTATTTGCCTGAAGCTCGTGGGCTCGGCTTCGATATCGATTTTCGGCTAACCAAGCTTCAAGGTCGCGGCGCTGGTAAAAGACGCGGCGGCCGAGGCGAAGGAATGGCGGACCATTACCATTTCGGCGCCACGTCTCCAGCGTTCTATGGGAACGCTGAAGTAATGTGGCAATCTGATCTACGGTTAGGAATTTTACGGCGACTGCATCGCCAGACAAATCTTCTCTCATGAGCGCGCCATCCGCTAAGGCGGATAGCCAACCCGACAAGGGTGACTATTCGCCAGTTAACAAGATGTCGCGCTGACTAAGTGTCCTGTCCGTTTTCTAGACTGAGTTGATCACCGCATTGCCGCTGTCCGCGAACGGATTGAGCTGTCCCAATCTCGTGGCAATCCCATACAACTCAGTAGAAAAGAACCAACCTACCTAGCCGCGAAACCAGCGTCGCTCGCCCTGGGACCAGGCTCAGAAGCCTTGCCCTAACAAGAGGGTCAAGCGTGGCAACGCGGAGTGGTAGGTATATGAGAGCGGGAGGGAGTGCAAGAAAAAATTAGGGCTCTTGCGTTATGGCGGTCTTGTAGCGGTTCGCATTCGTTGCGAGTAAAATAACTAAACTATTCAAATAAAAATCGCGAATTTCTTAAAAAAACTACGCGGTGACAATGTGTTTCGCCCAAGCTTCCAGGCATTGCTTGCGTTCTTCGAAAAATTCAGCCCGTTGATAGACCGCGCCAACTGCGCTGATGGCCCCGACATTCACATGGTTCAATAGGCGATCTGCGATATGCGGGGCGTGGCCAGCCGTTGCCATCCAGGAAACCGCCGTCCGACGAAAATCGTGAAATCGCCATTCCGGCATTTTATGGCGAACGTCACCCGCATTGGTGGCCATGAAAGCCTCTAGCCGCTCTTTTGCTTTTGAAAACCCAGAGACGCTTGAGCGGCCCGTGGTTGTGAACACCCAATCGGACCCGTCAACGCGGGGCAGGGTGGCAAGGATATCTCTGGCTGCCGGCGCTAGGTGGACAACATGGGCGCGGCCATTTTTGGCGCGCCCGGCTGGAATGACCCATGTCGTGCCATCGGCTGATATCTCTGACCACCGCATGCCTGCCACTTCCTCGCGGCGCTGGGCGGTTAGAAGCAGCAGCCGGATCAGTGGGCCAAACGGCCAGCCTAGGTTCAATGAAGCCTCCCAAATAGCGCGGACTTCAGTATCTGTGAGAACCCGATCTCGGGTCACCTTTCCGGCCGAAATTGGCAGATCGTGAAAGGGGTTCTCTGGCAACATGCCGCGCTTGCGGGCCCAACTGAAGCACGCCCGGCCGTAGGCAAGCGTCCGCCCGGCCATCGCTGTTTTCCCGGCTTGCGTGAGGGCGTCCAGGGTTGTCACCACGGCGTTTCGGGTGAGTTGGTTGGCTGGTTGATCCAATTGTCCCTGGAAGGCATAGGCGATGGCCCTGGTTGCTTCTGCGCGGTAGCGGGCCTTGCGCTTTTGAAGACCGATGACGGCCCATTGCTCCACCAGAACGCGCAGGGTCAGGGCCGCCGCGGCCTTGGCCTCCGTAGCAGCTTTGCGCTTGAGCATTCTCTTTTCGCTGGGGTCTTCGCCCCGTGCCACATCGCCGAGTATGGCCCTGGCGGCCGTGCGGGCGTCCGCCAGTGTTATGGCTCCCCAGGCGCCCAGCTTCTCTCTCCGCCGTTCCCCGGTGGCCCGGTCAGTCCAGCAGGCCATGAAGGTCTTTGCGCCGCCGGTGGTGGCGCGGACCCTTAAGCCTTGGACATCGGTATCTGACAGCCAAGCCTCACGCTTTCCCTCCGGGATTTGGAGCTTGTGGATGGCGTTTTCGGTAAGCTTAGGCATGGCAGGACGCCCTCAATTTGCGGACCCCGTGCGGACCCCGTAACTACAGGGATTGTGCGGAGAGGTGAGGGTAGATAAGCTTGCGGAGGAATTTAAATCAAGCAAAAATATATATTTAAGGTTACCTATAAGGTTTAGGGAGGGCATATAGCCGCTTATTCGTAATCAGTAGGTCCGGGGTTCGATTCCCCGAGTCGGCACCATTCTTTTCAATGGGTTGGGGGGTTTTTGGGCTGCTGGGTCAGTCAGTATTCCCTGCTGTGGTGCCGCTATGGTGCCAATCTGATGCTGCTTGATCTGTTTGGAACCTCCTCGGCATTTTCGCCACCTTGGAGCGATGTCTTCCAAAAACATTCATCAGACAGCGCTAGCTATCAAGTGTGGCGAATCGCCGGCGAGATATGCGATACATTCTCTCGTCGGAAGGCAAAAAGCCGGTCGCGTATGGGTCCGCGGCATCACCACGCGGGTCTGAGGCGCATCCGATAGGTGCAAACGCAACCGTAAAACGGTTGTGTCATCGGGGCAGGTGATAGCCCCACCAAACGTCCCCTCAGCGCCGCGTCACCGGTGAGCAGTTGGGCGGGAAAAGAGGCTCAAACAGGGCCGGTTTGGTGATGCCAAATGCTGACGCCACAACATTCCTTCACTCAATTCCTTACACTGCCTCAGGTTTGCTCAAGATGGCAGATTTCCCCTGCTACTTTGCGGCGTGCCGTTGTAGCCGGCCGCTGCCCAAAGCCGGTAAAGATTGTCGGTGGACGCCGGGTTGCCTGGGCATTGACTGACATTGAAGCTCATGAAGCCCGCTTAGGAATATGCGGTCGCACATAGCACCCGGACGAGTTTTTGCCGGTGCAGTATCCACTAAGACCCTGCTTTGGCCCGACAATTTCCAGGCAACAGGGCCGCATAGTAATAGAGCAGCAGCGCAAGGCACGTAGCGCCTCCTTGCCGCCGCCATCGCGCCTGCCGTCGCGGTGCAGCGTCACAGATGTGTTGGCGGCACTGCAGATGGCGGTGGGCTGTTACGGTCCTTCCGCCATAACTTTCACCATCTTGTGGCGGCGTTTGATGCCGCTGGCCTCAGACCGTGAGATAGCGCGTGAGCAGGCGGCCCTGCTGCATCGCCTGCGTCGGATGCTGGCGCGTCGTGATTTTCCGAATGCGTTTGTTATTTCCACTTTGGAGAACACCGCCAAGCAAGGCCTGCATGGTCATATCGTGGCGCAATGTCCGGAGGCGCAGCAAACCTTCATCCTGTCAGCTGTTGAAGCTGGGCTAGAGAGACGCTTTGAGAAACTCCCGGCTCGAGCCTTCAGGCGCGATGGATGGTTCAAGGGCAGTATTACCACTGAAAAGCAGCTTATCGGCAAGGCTCGCTACCTTCTGAAAGGGGCGATCACGTCCCCGCTGGAAAGCGGTGTTCGCCGAGGCCTTGGTCTCCGTTCAGTATCAGTGCCTGCCATTAAGTTCGGCTCCGGGCGAAAGAACCCCCCGGAGGGCAGAAAATCCTGATGTTTCTTCCCCCACCCAGGGGGTATCCCCCCTTTATGCTTTGGGTCCCCTATGCACCATCACATACTATTTTACGTGAAGAATCAGCGGCCTGAGCCGCTTGCACGGGCCAATGCAAATGGCTTTCTGGCAGTAGCCTTATGCCGCAATTACAAGCGCTTCCTGGGACCAAACTGGTTGGTCTCACCAGCTAGCACTCTAGATTGCCCCCGCGCCTAGGCTGATAAGCGATGGCCGCGTCGGCCAACGAGGGGGTGCGTCCAAAAATGGACCGACTCAGCAGAGCTACTGACTGTGGCCTGGGCCTGCACTTTCGCTTACGCTGGGCCACCCAGTTAATTCGAGGCCTAGGTCATGGATATACGTAAGCTCGCTGCTGTCTCTCTGTCAGCTTTGGTCCCGCTGACCGCTCACGCTCAGCCAGCCAGTCAGCCTTTGGAAGGCTTTTATATCGGAATGGGGGTCGGGTTAAACCAACGAGAAAAGCTCGATTTTCTCACGCATTTTGGTTCTGATCTCTCGGGAAGGGAGTCTTTTCGGATTGAATCTGACATTGGTTGGGCCGGTATCCTCAGCGCGGGTTGGAGTTTTGGTAACGGTTTTCGTGCTGAGCTAGAAGCAAACTATCGAGAAAATCGCGTGAGTGGCGGTCAATATCAATTCCCAGGAGACTCATGGAATAAACAAACCGCTTCTTCCGGCAGCATTCGTAGCTATGGTTTGTTAGCGAATGTCTTTTATGATTTCCATGAGGTTCCTTACGTGACTCCCTACATCGGTGTGGGGGCCGGTTATCTTTGGAATGATTTACATAAAGTAGTGGCAGATGACGGTTCGGGAGTCGTTTTTGATTCTGTGCAGGGAAGTTTTGCCTACCAAGGTATCATTGGTTTTTCGATGCCGATTGAGGCTGTTGCAGGCCTCTCGTTAACGACTGAATACCGTTATACGGCGGCGCAACAAACACAACAGACAGGCGTTTATGGTAACTCGCTCCCCCAAAATCCAATAGATGTGAACAACGCAAACCACTCAGTACTTTTTGGCGTGCGTTATTCGTTCAACTCTGCCTCGACAGTGGTAGCTGCCGCTCCAATTACCGCTGCACGCACCTACTTGGTATTCTTCGACTGGAATAAGGCTGACTTAACAGATCGCGCCAAGCAGATAATTGGTGATGCTGCTTCTGGGCGTGGACAGGGTGTGACCCGGATTGAAGTGAACGGCTATACGGACCGTTCCGGTTCCGACCACTATAACCAGGGCCTGTCAGAGCGCCGCGCTAACGCGGTTGCCGCAGAACTTGTGCGCCGTGGGGTGCCGCGCAATGAAATTGTGACCCGCGGTTTCGGTGAAGCCAATCCGCTGGTCCCGACCGCTGATGGCGTGCGTGAACCGCAGAACCGCCGCGTGGAAATCATACTACACTAAGGGGGCGGAAGCAGTGAAAGGCTGCCGCAATGCTCGTGGTGGGCATTGTGGTCCCCTTTTCCTATTTCCGCTTGATTGATGCCTGCCTGGATGTGCCGCACCGTTGTGACCTTATTTAAGGGGAATTAATTTGTCGTGCCGCCCTAAAACTGTTCCATGGTTTGATTCGTGCTAGGGATCATATTTAATGGTATGTAAGCGTTATTCGGTTGAAGATTGCTTTGGGGTTTTACGCTAGGTCGAGTGAGATGACGGATACTGCGGATGTATCCGCCTTTGCGGCAAGTTGTTGCGTGAAAAACATAGACCCAGGGGGTACGAAAATGTTTAAGAAATTCTGACCACCCGGAGGCATACCTTAGCTGGCAAAATGCCTGTACAGAACCAATAGCATATTATTTCTCTCATACGATTCTTCATCTGCACTTTGTTGGCTTTCAAATTAAAGCGGGTTTATTGAATTCAAATTATCATATTAGGTCTGGCTTGCGGATGCCCCTAATGAAGAGGGCTAAATTTCAACTTTGACCACTATGCATGTCGAGGCACTTTGGCTTGCTGCAGCAAAATTTCTGCCATGATGGAAAGATCCTCGGCATCAACGGGTTTGTTTATTAATTCGAACACACCAGAGGATGCCGCAGCCCTCAAGGCGTCAGTATGGGTAGTCCCGGCATGTCCGGTTATCAGCAAAGCCGGTAAGCCTGGGCATAACTTGCGTGCGGCCCGGATCAAAGCGAGGCCATCCATTCTTGGCATACTCAGATCAGTCACCAGAAGATCAAAGCTACAACGGTCCATCAGTACATTAAGTGCATCGCCCCCGGAAACGGCGGTGGTGACCTTCCATCCAAATTCACGGAGTTCGGCTCCAAGCATCTCTCTGATGGTTTCGTCATCATCCACCAGCAGTAGTTGTTTCCCCGATGCTGCGGGTTCTTTTGTCGTTGTAGATGACACGGCACCAAGCTCTGACCGGGGGCTTTTGAGTGATACTGACCCAGTGACGCTTGGCAGCCATATGGCGATAGTGGTTCCTGCCCCCAGTTCGCTTTGGATCTGCAAGGCGCCACCGGATTGTTCAGCGAAACCCTTGGCCATGGATAAGCCCAGACCGGTACCTTTACCAACGCCTTTCGTAGTGAAAAAAGGCTCGGAAGCACGCCGTAGCGTTTCAGCGTCCATCCCGGTACCGGTATCGGTTATCGTAATGCGAATATAGGGTCCAGGTTTAAGTGAAAGCTGTTTACCTTCCCCTGGCACTGTGAGCGCTTCACTGACTGTCACCGTCAGATTGCCCCCTTCCTGACTTTCCATAGCATCGCGCGCATTAACCGCAAGATTGATGAGCGTACTTTCAAGCTGGCTTCGGTCCACAAATATCTTGGGAAGCACTTCTGGTAAAATGAAAACAATACGGATCCCGTTACCCAGGGTATGTCTCAGAACCTCCTCCAGGCCCCGGAAAAGTCCCAGGATATCGCTTTCTTCCTTTTTTAACTCGGCTCTACGGGCAAAACTAAGAAGGCGCCGCGTTATGGATGCCCCTCTCTGCGCTGCATCATTCACCATTGCTAGAATCCGCTGAATGGCTTCGTCTGATGTTCTTCTTTGTATGCTGACGGTGCCGGCAATCACGGCTTGAATTACGTTGTTGAAGTCATGCGCTATGCCGCCCGCAAGACTGCCCAGGGCTTCCATACGATGTGTATGAGCCAACTGAGCCTCCATTTCTTGAGCCTGTTGTTGCGAACGGCGAAGATTTATTTCGATTTGGCGCTGGCGACGGTGCATAAACCACAGGATAATCAACAACAGGCTCAGTATGGATATGGCACCAGCAGCGCTCAGAAGCAGCGGATAAGCGAATGCAAAAGGCTCAACCTCATGCCCCCGATCCAATGCCAAGGCAACGTAAATTGGTAAAGATTCCACCTGCTGGTAAGCTGCCAACTTCGGTCGTGAATCGATAAAGCTTTGAACCCTGGCAGCACTTCCGCTCGGGTGTGCTGCAATTTTCTTTACAAGAAGCTCCGTGCTAGGGAGCCGTAATCCGATTGCCCTTCCAGGCTCTTGACTTCGGGCGAGTACGGTTCCGTCTGCCGCAAGCAGCGTGGCGTTTGCTCCCGCCCCAGGCTCTAGGCTCTTAAGCTCGTGGGATAACGCGAAGGCGTCCACCAGAGCTATTAATCGAGCCTTTGTGACGCCAAACTCATCCTGGATTTTAAAAGTAAAGGGAATAACCGGAGTTGGCATCCAATCGTTGGAGAATAAACTGCCTACATTGGGGGAGGTATCGGTCTCAGCAATTGCAGTGAAATATGACTGCAAATAGGGGTCATTCGTGCCAGCCCCAGGCGGGGAAGACCAAAGCACTGAGCTATTCGTATCGATAATGCCGAACCATTTAATTAATGGGCGTCGCGTTAAAAGAATGTCGTCTAAATGCCGGCTAGCCTGGGTCGGTATTCTTAACGAAATATCGCGGATACCAGGACCATCATCCTGCATCGCCCGCTGAACGTATAATCCAACACGGTGAAGGATATCGAATTGGAGTTTAACGTGGTTGGCTAAAGTAGCCGCCCCAGAAGTAGCCCGGCGCAGGGCTAGCTCTTCGGCCCGTGTTACAATGCCATTAGCTAGAGACAAGGCTACCCAAATAAGTAAGCCGGTGAAGGCGGCCCACAGCGCAAACGCGGCAAACCTACGAGATGCGTACAATTTTAACATCTTACTTAGCCTCAGGTACTGAGATTCCGTTTCGCCGCCATTTCGGCGTAGAAAAAGGTAATTTCGGTTAATGTTGTGCAAAAACCGTTCAAATTTCTGTGAGCGCCGCGATTTGCAATGTCAGCATTCCGACAGTCCCAGCTTCAGTGGGGCTGCCGCTGGGCCATCAGAGGATGGTGAATTCAGAGCGGGATTGGATGCCAGAATGAGCCGATGGCAGCCGTTACATCGTATGTTTCCAGTCTGACAGGAGCCAGCATGCCGCAAGGCAACAAACAACCCCGCCGTCCTGGCGCACCCAAAGGCAACCAGAATGCCCTCAAGCATGGCCGTAGGACTGTGGTTGCCATAGAGAAGCGCAAGAGCAGGAATGCCTTTCTAAAGGCTTCTGCGCTGCTTCTGAGCCGACTGGGAGCGCTTGAGGGTAGATGCCGGTGCCGGCCGCTGAGGCCCGATCAGGTGGCCTACATCCCGGCGGAATGGCTCCCGATTATCAGTCCCTGGCACGCTAAACTTGCAACTTGACCAGGGGCGGCCCCGCAGTGGCCAAAATAGCCCTAAGACGTTACCGGGTAGATCAAGGTGATCCGACGAATTTCAGCCGCGAGAAGCTCTACCCCCTCCTTCGCTTCCTTCGCGTATCCGTAATGCTCATAGACACTCGCCCCATCCCGTGACTGACCCTGACCCGTAATGGCCATCCGAACTTCGCGGGGTATGCCTAGCTTTTGCATCAGCGTTACAGCTGTCCTCCGGCAATCATGGCCCGACCAACCCGAGGTTACTGTCAGGCGGCGAACCTCCTCCATGCCGTTACTGCGGCCATTATAAGCGGTCTGCCCATCACTACCGACCCCAAAGATAAATTCACCCCAACCATTAGGGCGTTCAGCGATTTCGTTGGCGATGATCTGGCAGGCTACTGAAGATAAAGGTACGATATGCAGCCGCCCTTGTTTGAGCGTCCCGGCGGGGATGGTCCAGGTTTGGCTGGTCAGGTCGATCTCGGATCGCCGCATTTTACAGACTTCGATGCCTCGTTGGCCGCTGAGAAGAATGATCTGTAGCATGCTGCCCCAAACCGAGCCTGAAAGCTTCATCAGCGCGGCTATTTCCTCGTTCGTTAGGATCCGTTCCCGCCTGGATACAGGCTTAGGTGAGCGGACCCTGTCACAGGGGTTGGTTTCCACTAACTCCCGTTCAGCTGCCCACTCAAAAAAATGGTTAAGGTAAGCGTAAAGCTTTCTTTTAGTGGCAGGCCGGTCACTATAGTTGTCGAGTAATCTGGTTACATCTGATTTGGTTATTGAGCGGATGGGTCGCTTTTTCCAGCCATGCAGGGCTGGCCTCAGCGTGTTGGTTTTGTCCTTGCGGGTTGTAGGTCGGTCGCCAGTCCGACTGTTCAGGTATTCCTCCAGGAGAAGGCCTGTAAGTTGCTCTTGGGCCTTGGCCTGGGCCGCAAGGGCGTGGCGGGGATCTATGCCCTGCTTGCAGTCCACCCGAGCCTTTCCCCCTGCAATGCGGGCAGTCTTAAGGCTTAAGGTGGGGTACCTGCCCAGTGCGAAGGCTAGCCTCGCGTTAGTCCTTGCCATTCTTCCTACGTAGCGAACCCCAGCTTGGCCCTTCTCAAAGAACCGGAACTCCAACCCGTCTTCCCGGAAAATATCACCCTTCTGGCCGTTACGAAGGACGGCGTCTGTGAGCTGTTTGCCGAATTTATTCCGTGGTGCCATGGTGCCACTATGGTGCCAAAAGGCTTGCGCTTCAATGATCGCTCTTGATCGCTTGTGATGCAATTAATTCACGTAAAAACAATAAGGTATCGATTCATGCGTTGCTCTTGGGGGTTTATGAGAGTTCTTGAAAATTAAAAGCGATGGATTCGTAATCAGTAGGTCCGGGGTTCGATTCCCCGAGTCGGCACCATTTTTCAATGGGTTGATGGGCATCCTAAACCCCTAAGCTACCTCGCAGCCCCCATGCGAATCGAATTAATCGCGCATCTGGCCTGTGGTTGATTGCAAAAATATCAGAGTAATACCCGGCACTTCGTTGCCGCGCCGGGGACGCTTTTCTGTGGTGGACCTGTAAGGGACTGCCTTACCACTCATGCGGCCTGACCGTTGAAAATCAACGCCGATCGGCCGCGTCTCCGCCATAGCCGCGGCCATAGCGCTTCTCCAGCCGCCTTTGCACAAAATCCCATGCCGTTGTCATGGCAAGATAATATAGCGCTGCCACCATGAATAATTCCAACACCAGAAAGCGTTCCTGAATCAGAATCTGAGTTCGGCGCAGCAATTCTTCCATACTGATCACGCTTGCGACCGATGTTGTCTTCAGCAACCCATTCACGGAATTGCCAAGCGGCGGGATGATGATGCGTAGCGCCTGCGGCCAGATCACTAGGCGGAACACCTGAAAGCGCCGCAAGCCCAAGGCAAGTGCCGCTTCGCGCTGGCCGCGCGCCACCGCCAGAATACCGGCGCGTACCGTTTCACTTAAATACGCAGCTTCGTTCAACGCAAGGCCCAAAAGTGCAGCCTGCACTACGGAAAATCGCAAGCCGAACAGTGGGAGCCCGGTATAGATAATGAGCAATTGCACCAGCAACGGCGTGCCACGAAATATCCAGCAGTAAAAACCTGCCGCACCTGAAAGCAACGCATTGCCGGAAAGCCGCATGACCGCAAGACCAATGCCCAGCAACAAGCCAGCCGAAAGCGAAGCCGCCGTCAGCCACAGTGTGGTGACGGCGCCTTCCAACAGAAAGGGATTCAATAGATAGTCAAAGAACCCCGACCAGGACCAGATTTGCACGCGTGAAAATCAGGCGCTTATTGCGGGCCAACCACTTCCAGCTTGTCAGTGTAAAGCGCCGCGCCATAGCGATCGAACAGGGTCTTCAGACTGCCATCCGCCTTCATCGCTTCCAATGCCTTCACCACGGCATCCGCCAACACGCGTGAACGTGTGGCAACCGCAACCGGCGTTGGGAAAAGCCCATTCAACACGCGGGGAAATTCGCCGCGCTGGTCATATTCCGCCGCCACGCCATCAATGCTGGTCACTGCCTGCACCTGGCCCGCGCGCAGTGCCTGATAGGCCACGGCGAAATTGTCGAAGGTGCGGATATTCATGGGCTGCAAGCCCTTAGCCTGCAGTGATTGGCTCAGTTCCCGCGTGCGGCGTTCTTCAAAGCCGCCTAGTTCCACGCCCACGGTTTTGCCCGCCAGATCATCCGTAGTGCGGATATTCTGCGGATTGCCACGCGGCGCGCTGAAGGAAATCGCCTGGTTTTCGTAGCGCACCATTTGCATCATGCGCGCGCGTTCTTCGGTGTAGAAAATACCGGTATTGATCAAATCCCAACGCCGCGCAGCAAGCCCCGGGATCATGGCGCTGAATTCAATGCGGATGTATTCCGGCGTCAGGCAAAGCCGGCGCGCGATTTCATTGCCGAGTTCAACGCGCATCCCGCGCAATTGCCCCTGAGCATCCACGAATTGCAGCGGCGGCAAGGTTGGGTTGGTGGACATCACCAGCGTGCGCGGCTTCACCAATTCGCTATCCGCCACTGCCGGTGTACAGGCCGGTGCCTGCGCCATCGCCGGGGTTGCCACCAGTGCCGCTAGAGCGGCGAACACAACATGTTTCAGCATCATTCTTCTCCCTGTTTTGAAAATCATTCCGCGGCGCGCGCTTCGGCGCCAATCAGGCCAACGCCCCGCAATACTTGCGCCAAGGCCGGCATATCCTGTGCGGGCAAGGGCAGGCGCGGCGGGCGCGGTGGCCCCATCTCCATCCCCATCAGCTTGAAGCCAGCCTTGGTGCCGGAGACATAGCGCGGCCCACCCACCCAAGGCAGCAGCGGCGCCAGTTTGCGATACAGCGCGAGCGCTTTGGGCTGATCCGCCTCAAAAGCCGCCGCGTCAAACATCTCGGATGAAAGCCGCGGTGCCAGATTGCTGCACACGGCAACCCAGCCAATGGCGCCCAGCCAAGCGCTTTCATACCCAAGCACGCCGGCAAACACTTCCATCCTATCGCCGCAGAGCGCGATAATGTCGCGCACACGCGTCACTTCCAGCGTGCTTTCCTTCACATAGCGGCAATTCGGAATGGTCGAAATCCGCGCGAGTGTGGCGGGCAGCATATCCACATTGGATGTTGCCGGATTGTTATAGACCATGATGGGAATACCGATCGCATCCGCAACGGTCTTGTAATGATGAAACAGTTCATCTTCTGTCGGCACGGAATAAAACGGCGGGATGATCATCACGCCATCCGCCCCTTGCGCTTCGGCTTCGCGCGAAAGTGCGACCACTTCGCGCGTATCCTCAGCGCCCGTGCCGATCAGCACCGGCACCCGCCCACGCGCGGCGCGGATGACGGTCTCCACAATGCCCTGGCGTTCTTCGCGCGATACGGAGAGGAATTCTCCGGTGGACCCCAGCGGGATCAGCCCCTTCACCCCTTCGGTGATCTGGTATTCCACCAGGCGTTCCAGCGCCTTGTAATCCACTTCCGCGCCATCGGCGGTAAAGGGCGTGATCAGCACTGTATAGGTGCCGCGAAAAGGCTCACGGGCCATAGGGGAGACTCCCGGGGGTGGACGCGGCCGCGCCGCATGCGATGATGGGAGCCGGTTTTCGCGCAAACGGCAAGAGCATGCGGCTACAACACCCTAATATCACTCAGGCCAAGTCACCGGTTCAGATCAGCTTCAACGGCACGCCGCTTAAGGCCCTGCCGGGGGAAAGCATCGCCGCTGCGCTTTCGGCTGCGGGTATTCTGGCACTGCGCGAAACGCCCAAGGGCACCAAGCGCGGGCTTTGGTGCGGTATGGGCGCCTGTTTTGATTGTGTGGTCACGGTGGATGGCAAAGCCGGCCAGCGCGCCTGCATGGTGAAGGTGGCCGATGGCATGGCGGTGGCAAGCGCCTTCCCGGCGGAACCCGCCCCGCTTGGCAACGCACCCACGCAAATTGCCGATCAACCTTGCGATATTCTGGTGGTGGGTGCCGGCCCCGCCGGGCTTTCCGCCGCCATCGCTGCCGCCGAATCCGGAGCGCAGGTGGTGGTGCTGGATGAACGCGAAGCACCCGGCGGGCAATATCTGAAGCCGCTTGCCACCAGCCACAGCCATGCTGCGCCGGATGCGCAATTCCGCCAGGGCAGCGCGCTTTTTGCCCGCGCGCGGCAGGCCGGCATTCGCTTTCATTACGGAGCGACAGTGTGGGGTGGCTTCGCGCCGGACGAAATCGCCGCACTGGTAGAAGGTGCCGCCATCACCTTCCGCCCGCGGCGGCTGATCTTGGCCCCTGGCGCGCATGAACGCCCGGTGCCTGTGCCGGGCTGGACTTTGCCCGGCGTGATGACCACGGGCGCGCTGCAAACACTTGCGCGCGCACAGCGCGTCAGCCCCGCCGATAGCGCGGTGATTGCGGGCAGCGGGCCGCTTAATCTGCAACTTGCCTGCGAATTGCTGGCGGGCGGTGTGCGCGTGGCCGCCGTGGTGGAAGCCGCCCCCGCGCCCCGGCTTGGCGCCTGGCGTGACATGCTGAAGCTTGCGCGCAACGCGCCGGATCTCGCCTGGGATGGCTTGCGCTACCTTGCAACCTTGAAGCGCGCGGGCGTGCCGATCTTCTGGGGTAGTGAGATCATTGCTTGTGAGGGTGCCGATGCCTTCGCCGCGCTGCGTATCAGCACCCCACAGGGAGAAAAGCGCATCGAAGCGGGTGTTGCCGCGCTCAATCTCGGCTTTCAATCGGAAACCGGGCTTGCGCGTGCCTTGGGCTGCACGCAGCGTTTCGTGACGGAAGGCCCAGGTGCGGGTCTCGGGCGGTTGGAGACCATCACGGATTCTGTCGGGCGTAGCAGCACCCCCGGTGTCTTCGCCATTGGAGATGGTGCGGCGATTGGCGGCGCGCGGGTGGCGCTTTCGCGCGGGCGCCTGGCTGGCTTGGCAGCAGCGCATGAGCTTGGCTTTGGCAAGGGCGATGATGCGGAAGCGCGCGATGCGCTGACGCTTGCCGAGGCTTTCCAGCGCGCCCTTTGGCGCATCTACGCTGCACCCGCCTTTGATCCCGCGCGTATCACCGATGACACCATTCTCTGCCGGTGTGAGGAAGTGCGCGCCGGAGAAATCCGCGCCGCCATCAGCGCTGGTGCCGCTTCGCTACCTGCCATTAAAAAGGAAACCCGCGCCGGCATGGGGCGCTGCCAGGGGCGCATGTGTGGCGCGACCTTGGCGCGTATGGCGGGTGTTGCAGCGCAGGAAGCGGATTTCGCCGCGCCGCGCGCACCGATCAAACCCATACCGGCAGCCTTGCTCAGGCTTGAAGTGCCGGAATGGGGTGAAACACCCATCATCGAAAGCCCCGCACCTATCACGTGGAAAACTGGTGCGGCCACCGCGCCGCAAATTGCGCGGCAATGTGATGTGCTGGTGATTGGCGGCGGCGTGGTCGGACTTTCCACCGCGCTTTATCTGGCGCGCGAGGGCGTTGATGTGCTGGTGGCGGAACGCGGAGAGCCCGGCCTTGCCGCCAGTACCGCCAATGCAGGCAGCCTGCATGTGCAGCTTCTGTCCTATGATTTCGGCGACAAGGCGGAAGCGCTTGGCACCGCTGGGCCGGCGGTGGCGACGCTGCCACTCGGCCCGCGTTCCATCGCGCTGTGGCGAGAAATTGCGCGCGATGCCGGTGAAGCCTGCGGCATCCGTACCGAAGGCGGATTGATGCTGGCGGAAACGCCCGAGGAATTGGCGTGGCTGCGCGGCAAGGTCGCGGTGGAACGCAGCGCCGGCATTGAAAATCATGTGATTGGCGCGAATGAATTGCGCGATCTGGCGCCCTATTTGGCGCATCGCTTTGCCGGCGCGGCGTTTTGCCCCGCGGAGGGGCAGATTGATCCCTTGCGGGGCACGGCCGCGCTGCTGCAACTGGCGAAACGCGCTGGCGCAAGGCTGGAAAGTGGTCTGGAAGTGCAAGCGATTGACCGCGAAGGCAGCGGCTTTCTGGTGCGCACCGCGCAAGGCCCCATTCGCGCGGGGCGCGTTGTGGTGGCAGCCGGCCCATGGTCTGGCCATATCGCGGCGCTGGCGGGCGTGAAGCTGCCCGTGGGTGGTCTGGTGCAGCAAGTAATCGCAACCGAAGCCATGGCGCCGATCATTCCGCATCTGGTGGCGCATGCTGGGCGGCATCTTTCACTCAAGCAAGGCCCACATGGGCATTTGCTGATTGGCGGCGGCTGGCCCGGCGCGCATGATCCCGCCACCGGCGCCACGCGCAATCTTCGCCCCAATATCCAGGGAAATCTTTGGATCGCAGGGCATGTGGTGCCGGCGGTTGAAGGCTTGCATGTGCTCCGCAGTTGGACTGGTATGAATGTGCATATTGATCGTGCGCCAATTTTGGGGGAGGCGCCGGGAATGCCGAGGCTTTTCGCCGCCGTCACGTCCAATGGCTATACGCTGGGCCCGGTTGCCGGGCGCGTCACTGCGGATGCGGTGCTGGGGCGCGAACGCCCGGATGCTGCCTTTTCAATGGAACGCTTTGTAAATTAGCGCCGGATCTGCTTTGCCTAACCGCCCTAGAATGCGCCGGTATCGGAAGCGGCACAGAATCCATTGCACCTAAAGGGGGGCTGGACACGGCGCATTTCGCCCGGTCAAATGATCCTTCGCATCCTGGCGAGAGGAAACCAAGCCAAATGAACGCTTTCAAGCACAGCATCAAATCAGGCCGGTCTGTCGTGGGCACGACAGCGGGGCCGAATGTGGATGTTTCGGTACTGGCCGATGCCGGTTTTGATTTTATTCTTTTTGATACCCAGCATTCACCCTACGAAATCAAGCAATTGCAGCCATCCATTCAGGCGATGCGCGGCAAAAAAGCGGCGCCCATTGTCCGCGTTGCCGCGAACCAGGCCGATCAGATTTGCTTCGCGCTTGACGGTGGCGCACGCGGCATCATCGCGCCAATGATCAATACCCGCGCGGAAGCTGAAGCGATGGTCCGTGCCTGCCGCTATTACCCGCTTGGCAATCGCAGCAATGCGGGTGTGCGCGGTGAATGGGGTGAATTCGCGAAATACCGCGATTATCTTGATGCGGTGAATAATGAACTCGTCATCGTGCCGATGATTGAAACCAAGCAGGCGCTTGAAAATCTTGATGCCATCGCCTCGGTTCCTGGCGTTGACGTACTGCTGATCGGCCCTTCCGATCTTTCCATTGAATTGGATGTGCCGCTTGATTACGCCTGCGATACCTATCAGCGCGCGCTTGATAAAATCGCTGCCACAGCAGCGAAACATGGCATTTCCGCCGGCATGTATTTCATCCCGCCTGGGATGGACCCGAATTTCTTTGTCGATAAGGGCTTCAAGTTCTTCACCATGCCGTGGGGGCCATGGGCAACAACGGGTATTCAGAATGCCCTTGCTGGAATCAAGCGCTAACCCAGATTGAGCTTGCACTATGGCATCACGCTAGGCTTTCTTGCCTCGGGTGATGCCATGGTGCCGATAAATCATCACCCTTTGGAAAACGCTACATCCCTGGTCGCGGCTAATTTATCATAAGCCGCGCGCACGGTGGCTGCGCCATACACCCGTTCCAAGCGCCGCAGCGTGAAATGCCCGCGCGCCACACTGCGGAAATGCTCAAGGAAGGCCAGGTTGATCGCAGCGCCAGCGGCGGCACCAATCAGCGGCGCGGCCTGGGCGGAAAGCTTGAGCCCCACCGGCCCAACAAAACGCGCGGCCACGGCAGCAATAAAGCCCGGCAGGATGGTTTTGCCGATGCTGCCCTTCAGCGCTTCGGCCAGCGCAATACGCAGCGCGAAATAGCCGGATTCTGCCGCATCATCCCCGCTGCCGCGCCCGCCAAGGGCAAAGATTTTCAAGCATTCTGCAGCGATTTCCGGCCGCGCCAAATCCTCCCCTTCCTCTGCGGCAATGGCCGCGATTTGGCGCAGCAAAACTGTCGTGGAAATCGGCAATTCCACCAGCGTTCCGGCCAGGCCAAAAGCGCCGCCCGCCGCACCTGTTGCCGCCGCCAGCCCGCGATGCAGCCAGGATGAGGCAATGCCCGGGGGCTTGGCTGCAGGCGATGTTCGCAGCGCTGTATCCATTGCCGCCACCAGCGCCTTGCGCACGGCACCATGCAGCCCGCCTTGCAGGCTACTCGGCAGGCGCGCAGTCAGTGCTTCAATCGGTGTGCCCACCGTCGCCGAAAGCCGCGCCGCGAGGGAAGGGTTCTCCAAAGCCTCAAAAGCCGCGCGCAGCGCTGCTTCAGCTTGGCGGTCAAGCGGCGGCGGCGCAGGGCTGACCGTAAGGCTCATCGTTACAAGATATACCTTGATAAATCAGCGCTGGCGGCGAGTGGCGCCACGCGATCCCGCACCATGGCCGCATCCACGGCAATGCTCTCGCCGCCACGATCTGTCGCGGTGAAGGACACCTCCTCAAGCAGGCGTTCAAGCACGGTGGCTAGCCGCCGCGCGCCAATATTCTCCACACTCGCGTTAATTTCGGCGGCCAGATCAGCAATCGCTTCAACCGCATCTGGCGTGAACTCAAGCGTCACAGATTCTGTACCCAGCAGCGCGGTATATTGCTTGAGCAATGAATGCTCAGGCTCGGTCAAAATCCGGCGGAAATCATCGCGCGACAGCGCCTTCAATTCAACACGGATCGGCAGGCGCCCCTGCAATTCCGGCAAAAGATCCGAAGGCTTGGAAAGATGAAACGCGCCGGATGCGATGAACAACACATGATCCGTCTTCACCGGCCCATGCTTGGTGGTAACAGTGGTGCCTTCAATCAGCGGCAGCAAATCCCGCTGCACACCTTCGCGGGAGACATCGCCGCCACGCATCCCGCTTTCACTGGTGCGCGCGCAAATCTTGTCAATCTCATCCAGAAAGACAATGCCATTGGCTTCGACATTGGCGAGCGCTTCGCGCACCACCGCATCCTGATCCAACAGCTTGTCGGCTTCGTCCTTCAATAAGGCAGCGCGGGCTTCGGCGACAGTCATCTTGCGGGACTTGCTGCGCCCCCCGAACATCTTGCCGAACATATCTTGCAGGTTTTGCATCTGCGGCGGCTGGCCGCCGGGCAAATCCATGATCCCAATCGGCATGGCGGGGCCGGAATCGGCCAATTGCACTTCGATTTCGCGGCCTTCCAATTGCCCTTCGCGCAGCATGCGGCGGAATTTCAGGCGCGTTTCGCCTGATGCCCCTTCACCCACCAGGGCGGTCAGTAGGGTTTCCTCGGCGGCCAATTCGGCCTTGGCTTCAACACCCTTGCGCGCGGCTTCACGCCCCATGGTGATGGCCACTTCCACCAAATCACGCACAATGCTTTCCACATCGCGCCCGACATAACCCACTTCAGTGAATTTCGTCGCTTCCACCTTCAGAAATGGCGCATGGGCCAGCCGTGCCAAGCGGCGTGCAATTTCCGTCTTGCCGCAGCCGGTGGGCCCGATCATCAGAATATTCTTCGGTACCACTTCTTCGCGCAGCCCGGGGGCCAATTGCTGGCGCCGCCAACGGTTCCGCAGTGCAATCGCCACCGCGCGCTTGGCTTCCTGCTGGCCAACAATATGGCGATCAAGCTCCGAGACAATCTCGCGCGGGGAAAGGTTTACGGTTTCGGTCATGCCGCGTCTCCCGTAGTGGCGGCGAGGGTTTCAAGAATGATATTGCCATTTGTGTAAACGCAGATATCCGCCGCAATCTTCATCGCGCGCCGGCAAATCTCCTCAGCTTCCACGCCTTCTACGGGCAGCAGCGCCCGCGCGGCGGAAAGCGCGTAATTGCCGCCCGAACCAATGCCAATCACGGCATCTTCCGGTTCCAGCACATCACCCTGACCAGTCACCAAAAGGGACCGCTTGTGATCCGCCACCGCCAGCAAGGCTTCCAGGCGGCGCAAATAGCGATCCGTCCGCCAATCCTTGGCCAAATCCACGCAGGCGCGTTCCAATTGATCCGGGAAGCGTTCCAGCTTGGCTTCCAGCCGCTCCAGCAGCGTGAAGGCATCGGCCGTAGCGCCGGCGAAGCCCGCCAGCACCTTGCCGCCGGCGATGCGGCGGATTTTGCGCGCATTGCCCTTCACCACAGTTTGCCCGAGCGAAACCTGCCCATCGCCCGCCATCGCCACCTGCCCGCCCTTGCGGACGCAAAGAATGGTGGTGCCGTGCCAGCCCAGGGGGTCGTGTTGTGTCTGTGTCATGGGCCAGAAATGGCGCGGCTGGGGCGCCTAGGCAACCGCCCGGCTGCCATGCGGGCATGAAACACAAAGCGGGCAGTGGCGACATGGGGGCGAAACATCGGCGGCTTAGGTCCATTCCCCGAAGCCGCAGGGCTTGGTTCCGTAACGGGCGCAAGACCCGGTTCGGGAAAAACAACGCCTCCTCAGCCGCCGTGGTCCTTAAGCCCCCCTGGACCCGGCGGTTTTATTTTGCCCCGGCCCTAGGCCGGCCCTGAGTTGCTTTCGGTTGCATCCCCCCCGCGCAGGGGCGTAGGAAGACGGAATGAAGACCACCCCGCCCTGGAACCGCCGCGCGGAAATCAGCCGCGAGACCTCGGAAACCGCGATCACCGTCGCCCTTGGCCTGGATGGCGAAGGGCGCGCGGATATCGCCACAGGCATTGGCTTTCTGGACCATATGCTGACCGCATTGGCCCGCCACGGTCTGTTTGACCTGACGGTGCGCGCCAAGGGCGATCTGCACATAGATTTCCACCACACCACGGAAGATGTCGGCATTGTGATTGGCCAATGCCTGCGGCAAGCCTTGGGTGACAAGCGCGGCATTCGCCGCTACGGCGCCGCCACCATCCCCATGGATGAAGCGTTGGCCGAAGCCGCGGTAGATATTTCTGGCCGCCCCTTCCTGGCCTGGTCTGTCACTTTCGCGCAGCCCAAGATTGGCGAAATGGACACGGAATTATTCGAAGAATTCTTCCGCGCCCTTGCCTTCAATGCCGGCATCACGCTGCATGTCACGCAAAAGGCCGGCACCAACGCGCATCACGTGGCGGAAGCCTGCTTCAAGGCTTTGGCGCGGGCATTGAGGGAAGCCGTGGAACCAGACCCGCGCGCGATCAGCGCCATTCCTTCCACCAAGGGCGTGCTGGAAGCCTGAAATGCGTGTCTGGACCGTGCATCACCGCCCGGCCATGGCGGGCAAGCCCGCGCGTTCGGTGATGCTGCGCGATGGTTTTGCTTGGGCGGCAGCGCTGTTCCCGCTGCTTTGGTTCCTGGCCAAGCGGCTTTGGCTGGTGGCAGCGCTTTATTTCGCGGCGGCGACCCTCATGGGCTTTGTCCTGCCCTCTGCCATCAGCCCCTGGGCGCTGGTGGCACTGCAAATCTTGATGGGGTTTGAAGCACGCAACCTGCATCGCTGGTCCCTGGAACGCCAAGGCTACCGCCTGATGGGCGTGGTGCAGGCGCGCGATGAGGAAGGCGCGGTGCTTAACCTGGCCGATCGGCGGCCCGATCTGGCCCATGGGCTGGCATGAGGCGCCCATGAAACTCGTCATCATCGATCCCGGCTCTGGCAATCTCGCTTCCGTGCTGCGTGCTTTCCAAAAAGTGGCGGCGGAAAGCGGCGTGGCGGCGGAAATCAGTGTCACGCGCGATGCGGCGGAAATTCTGGCGGCGGACCGCGTGGTGCTGCCGGGGCAGGGGGCCTTCGCCGCCTGCCGGCGCGGGCTGGATGCGCTGCCTGGCGCTATCGCGGCGCTGGAAAGCCGCGTGCGCGGGGATGGCGTGCCTTTTCTGGGCATTTGCGTTGGCATGCAGCTGATGGCGACACGCGGGCTGGAACACGGCACCACGCCTGGGCTCGATTGGCTATCCGGCGAAGTGGCACCGATGGACCCGAGGGCCGCCGATGGCGCCCCCCTGCCGCTGCCGCAAATGGGCTGGAACGGTCTTGCCTTCCGCCCTGGCTGCCACAAGCTGCTGGAAGGTATTACGCCCGGCGATCAGGTTTATTTCGTGCATTCCTATGCCTTTAAGGCCGCGCGGGCGGAAGATGTGCTGGCCACCGCCGATTATGGCGGGCCGGTCACCGCCGCCATTGCCCGCCATAATCTTGCCGGGCTTCAGTTCCATGTGGAGAAAAGCGGCCCGGTGGGCTTGCGTATCCTCAGCAATTTCTTGAAATGGGTGCCATGAATAGCGCGCTTACCAGCAGCTTCACCCATGATCTTGCGGTGGAACTCGCGAAACAGATTTCGGATGCGGATATGGCCGACCTCTGTGAGGCGACGGATGCCGCCATTATTGAAGGCGGTGGCTTCGGCTGGCTGGAACCCCAGGGCCGGGAAGCGCTGGCGCGGCATTTTCGCGGCACGCTGCTGGTGCCGGAACGTGAATTATTCATCGCCCGCCTGGATGGCCATGTGGTGGGATCAGCCCAGCTGGTTCGCCCGCCGCGGCATAATGAAGCGCAATCCTTCGGCGCCACCCTGACCCACGCCTATCTGGCGCCTTATGCGCGCGGCCATGGGCTGGCGCGCATGTTGGTGACGCGCGTTGAAGAACGCGCCGCCGCGCTTGGGCATCGCGTGCTGAACCTGGATGTGCGCGAAACGCAAGCCACCGCTATCGCGTTGTTTGAAGCGCTTGGCTATGTGCATTGGGGCACGCATCCCTTCTACGCGCGGGTCAATGGCCAGACGGTTTCTGGCCGTTATTACTTCAAGCCGCTGGAACCAGGCCGCGGCCGTGCCACCGGCGCGCTTTTGGACCCCACGCAGTAATGGGATTTTCGCTGTATCCCGCCATTGATTTGAAGGGCGGGCAGGTGGTTCGCCTGAAGCGTGGGGAGATGGACCAAGCCACCATCTATGCCGATGATCCGGCAGCGCAGGCACTCAGCTTCATCGAAGCCGGTTTTGCCTGGGTGCATATGGTGGATCTGGATGGCGCCTTTGCCGGCAAGCCGGCCAATGCGGCCGCCGTCAGCGCCATTATCGCGGCTGTGCCGGGGGCGAAGCTGCAATTGGGCGGCGGCATTCGTTCCATGGCAACGGCGGAAGCTTGGTTGGAAGCGGGGGTCAGCCGAATCATCCTTGGGTCTGCTGCGGTGAAGGACCCGGATTTCGCCCGCGCCGCCTGTCGCGCCTTTCCGGGCCGCGTGGCGCTTGGCATTGATGCGCGCGATGGCATGGTGGCGACCGAAGGCTGGGCTGAGACCAGCGATGTGTCTGCCACAGATCTTGCCCGCCGTTTTGAAGATTCCGGCGCGGCAGCGGTGATTTATACCGATATCGCCCGCGATGGCATGCTGACTGGTGTGAATGTGGATGCAACGGCCGCACTTGCGCGCGCGGTGCGCCTGCCGGTGATAGCCTCAGGCGGTGTTGCGGGCATTGAGGATATCACCGCGCTCCGCGCCGCAGGCGCGGGTATTGAAGGCGCCATCCTTGGACGCGCGCTTTACGATGGACGGATTGAACCGAAGCTGGCCCTGAAAGCCGCCGCCTGAAGCAAGGTCCTTATTAGCATTTCAGGTCACAGCGCCTGATGCGTGCTGCGATGACGCGCCGCGCTGGATCAGCCACGCCAATAACATCTGGGCTTTGTTGCTGACGCTGCCTGCAATGCGGTGCTGTGGTTTTGCGCGCTTGGCGCCGCACCGACAATAAAAAAAGCGGCAGGGTTTCCCCTGCCGCCTTTTGCCGATTGATCCGAAGATCAGAAGG
>JBEDHL010000148.1:0-3911 GCA_041174145.1 Pseudomonadota bacterium | reverse complement strand
TTCCAAAGCGCAAGTAGCGCCGCTTCCGCCATTTCCGTGCGCTCCGCCCCGCCGGAAATCGCGATGCGATTCCCGCGAGATGCCACGCGCACGCCAAGCACCTGTTCAATCCGCGCCAGATGACGATCATGTTCGCCATGCAGCAGGGGCAGCAGCGCATTGTCATGAAATTGCAGCGTTATCGAACGCTGGTCGCTGGATTGGCGCGGCTCCGCGGCGCGGAGGCCAGGGGTTTGGATGTTCAAGCGGCGTCTCTCTCCGATGCTGGTGGTGATTGCCCGGCGATGATCTCCCCGCCGAGCGAATTGGGATTGGTCGCGGTGACGCGCACCATGACGGTCTGGCCAGTCAGGTCGCCGGATGCGGTGAAATGCACTGGCTGCAACCAGGGCGAACGCCCGGCCATTTGGCCCGGATGCCGCCCGGGGCCGGTCACCAGCACGGGGATTTCCATCGCCATGCGGGAACGGTTGAAGGCATATTGCTGATCCCGCAGCAGGGCCTGGATTTCCTGCAAACGTTCATCCGCCAAAGCTTCTTCCACCGGCCCCGCCATGCCAGCCGCCGGCGTGCCGGGGCGCGCGGAATAGCGGAAGGAAAAGGCGGAAGCGAAGCCGATATCCTCGATCAGTTTCAGCGTGGCGCGGTGATCCGCATCACTCTCACCCGGATGGCCGGCAATAAAATCGGAAGACAGCGCCAGATCAGGCCGCGCCGCGCGCAGCTTTTCAATCAGCGCCCGATATTCCGCCGCCGTATGGCCGCGGTTCATCGCCTTCAGGATGCGATCAGACCCGGATTGCACCGGCAGATGCAAGAACGGCATCAGCGCCGGAATATCGCGATGCGCCGCAATCAGATCATCGCCCATGTCGCGCGGATGGGATGTGGTGTAGCGCAAGCGATCAAGCCCAGGAATTTCAGCCAAGGCCAGCAAAAGCCGCGCGAGCGACCAATCCCTACCATCCAGCCCTTCGCCATGATAGGCATTCACATTCTGCCCGAGCAGCGTGATTTCCCGCGCGCCCAACGCCACCAAGCGCTTCGCTTCGGCAATCACCGCCGCGGCGGGGCGGGAATATTCCGCGCCGCGCGTGTAAGGCACCACACAGAAGGAACAGAATTTATCGCAGCCTTCCTGCACGGTCAGGAAAGCGGTGACACCCTGCGGCGCCGCCTGTTCCGGCAAATGATCGAATTTCCCATCCACCGGGAATTCGGTTTCAATCACCGCACCCGCCGCGCGGGAGGCACGCGCCACCATCTCCGGCAGGCGGTGATAGGATTGCGGGCCGAGCACAATATCCACCCAAGGCGCGCGGGCAGTGATTTCCGCCCCTTCCGCCTGCGCGACACAGCCCGCCACCGCGACAATCATCTGCCCACCGCGCGCCACCTTGGTTTCGCGCAGCCGGCCGAGATCGGAAAACACCTTCTCGGTCGCTTTTTCGCGGATATGGCAGGTATTGAGGATGACCATATCGGCATCCTCCGCCGCCTCCGTTGGCGCATAGCCAAGGGGTGCGAGCACATCGGCCATGCGCGCACTGTCATAAACATTCATCTGGCAGCCCCAGGTGCGGATCAAAAGCCGCTTCCGGGGCGGGGTGCCGGGTGTATCAGTCATGGGAACAAGCCTCTGCCGCCCCAAGGCAGCGGGGCGAAGTGAGGCAAATGCGCAGGCCGCCCGCGCTGGTCAAGCGCGGCAAGACCCGAAAGCGCGAATCACGAAGCCAAGGATCATAACGGGAGCCTGGAGTCTCCCGCCGCGTCGGGTCAAGCGTTTACTGGCCGCCATTGAGGAAAAGCGGCGTCGGGGCACGATTTTGTCTGAGTTGCGCAGCACCGGAGGCCACCACATCACTCACGGCCACGGTCAGGGCCTTGCGGTCGGGGATGGTGGCAGGGTCGGCTGGTTCATGCAGCAATACCGTGGCCCGCGCCCCGGAACGCCGGGCGATGCGCCAGAAATGGGAGGCGATATCCATATCGCCATACCAAGCGAAAAGCGGGCGATCCCGCCTACAAGCGGGCAAGCCGCCCAAGCGGTCATAAACCAGAGAAACCGGTTGCACCGCCTCGGCATCCGCCGCCGCCGCCAAAAAGGCGGAACGGAAGGGCAGCACCCGCGTGCCATCATTGCTGGTGCCTTCAGCGAAAAGGATCAGGCTATCGCCCGCTTGCAGCCTTTCGCGCATGGTATCGGCTTCGCGCAGCACGGTTGCGGTGCGGCGGCGGCTGACAAAAACCGTGCGCCCCAACTTGGCGATAATGCTAATGACCGGCCATTCGCCCACTTCGGATTTCGCCACAAAGCTCGCGCGCAGCACCGAACCCAGCACAAGAATATCAAGCCAGGAGGAATGATTGGGCAGGAATAGCGTGGCCGGCTTGTCCGAGACCCGGCCCACCACCTGCACCTTAAGCCCGATCAGCCAGCACAGCACCCGGTGATAGAAGCAGCCAAAGCTGATCTTGGCCTGGCCCGGCAGCAGCATCAGCAGGCTTTGGATGGGGATCGCGATCAGCGTCCAGATCAGGGCGCTGATGATGCGCCGAATGGCACGGAAGCGCCCACCCAGGGGGCGCGGTTCCATGATATCGCCCCAGGCATCCCCGGGTAGAAAGGGTTTGAAGCGCAAGGGCTTGATCCGCCGACGCGGCTTAAGCGCTTCTTCCGGGTTTCGGGCGACTGCTTCCATGCCCCCGGTTAGCCCGCGCCATATGGCATCGCAATGACATTCCGACGACGATTGCGTGAATTCCGGGCTATTTGGGCCCGAAATGCCTCAAAATTGATGCGGGTTGATCCGACAGGACGCAATGATCCCGCCGGGGCCGCTTGGCAGGGGTGAGTGTTATGTTATATCAACACCCATGATCATGCTGAACCCCCTCGCCCTTTCTGCCGGCATTACTGCACGGCTTGGCCTTTCGGCCTTGCTCTGCGCGCTGCTTTGGGCCGGGGTTGCCTGGGCGCTTGCCGCATGAAGCCCGCCACGCTGGAATTGGCGGATCTGACGGTCTGCTACGGCCGCCGCCCTGCCGTGCATCATGTCTCGGGCCGCTTCGCCCCAGGTAGCCTGACCGCGATTGTGGGGCCGAATGGCGCGGGGAAATCCACGCTACTGCGCGCCCTGGCCGGGCTACAGAAACCAGAATCCGGACGCATCACGCATGAAGGCAAGGCGCGCATAGCGCTTTTGCCGCAATTGGCCGCTTTGGACCGCGCCTTTCCCATCGCCTGCCGCGATGTGGTGATGCAGGGGCTGTGGCCCCGGCTTGGCGCCTTCCGCGCCATCCCCGCCGCAGATTTGGCCCGCGTTGACCAGGCGCTTGCCGCGGTGGGCCTTGCAGGCTTAGCGCGCCGCCCGGTGGGCAGCCTTTCGGCGGGGCAATTGCAGCGCCTGCTTTTCGCGCGGCTTCTGGTGCAGGATGCGGATATTCTGCTGCTGGATGAACCCTTCAACGCGGTGGATGCTAAAACCGCCGCTGATCTTTTGCGCCTGATCCGGCAATGGCATGGCGAAGGCCGCACCGTGATTGCCGTGCTGCACGACCTTGACCTTGTTGCGCGGGAATTTCCGGAAACGCTGTTGCTTGCCCGCGATGTGATCGCCTGGGGGCCAACGGCGCAGGCGCTATCGCCCGCCAATCGCCTTCAGGCACGCCGCATGGCCGAAGGCTGGGTGGAAGAGGCTGAGGCTTGTGAGCGCGCGGCCTAAACCCCGATTATGATCGAGGCGCTTTTCGCCCCCTTCATCGAATTTGGCTTCATGCGCCGCGCCCTGGTGGGTTCGTTGGCACTTGCCATCGCAGCACCCCCGCTTGGCGTTTTCCTGATGCTCCGGCGCATGAGCCTGACTGCCGATGTGCTTTCCCATGGCGCGCTTCCCGGTGTTGCGCTGGCT
>JBEDHL010000147.1:0-3927 GCA_041174145.1 Pseudomonadota bacterium | reverse complement strand
GTCCAGATCGCCATAGGCATAGAACGGATCGCGCGTATTGTCAGACGCGAGGGAAACGGAAACCCCCGCCGATTGCATTTCATGCACCAACGTCACGCCACGCCAGCGCGGGGTACGCCCTGGCTCACGATCCTGCAAATACATATTGCACATGGGCAGCACCACAATCGCGACCCCGGCATCGGCGCAGGCCTTGATGGTTTCTTGCGCGAATTCATCTGTCTGGCGTGACAGTGAACAGCAATGCCCGCATTGAATACGCCCTTTGAAGCCACGGCGTAGCGCTGTCAGCGCAATTTCGCGCAAGGCGCGCGCGCCGGTCTCACCGCTTTCATCCACATGCAAATCAAGATCAAGCCCACGCGCTTCAGCCAGCGTGAAGAAATGATCCAGCATGGCGTGGAATTCGGGCGGGATATCATCATGAATACCGCCGGAAAGCCGTGTCACCATGCCAAGCACGCCGCCTGATTCCGCAACGATATCGGCCAGCACCGCACCTTCTTCGCCCGCAAAGCGATCAAGCGGTGCGATGGAAGAAGCCTGCAATGTAATGCGCCCAGCCCAATCATCGCGCAACTGGCGAAACATCCGCCAGGCCTTGGGCGCATGGGGCATATAGCTATCCAGATGCGTGCGCACCGCCACAGTGCCATGGGCATAAGCCGCACGCAGCGCAAATTCAGCGCGCGCACGCATATCGGCTTCGGACCAATTCACATCCCGATCTGCCATGACGGTGGTGACAGCACCAATGAAACTGCCATCCGGATTGGCGGCGCGTTGCCAGATATGGCCCTTATCCAGATGCGTATGCGCATCCAGCATCCCAGGCCAGATTTGCCCGCCATCCAATAAAATTCCATCCGGCGCGCTGCCAAGCGGCGCGATGGCAGCGATGCGGCCCTGTTCAATGCGCAGGTCAAACCGCGCAATACCATCGCGGTCCAGGGGCAGCGCCGAAGCGCTCTGCACCACCGCCCCCGGCGCACGCGCATCACGCAGCCAAAAATCACTGCCCGCAGCGGCCAAAGCAGCGCGGAGTTTTGCCATGGCAGTGCTCATCGCCGATCCCCCCGGCCCATCGCACTTTCATGCCAATGGCGCAGCAACAAATGCGTGAGCAGGCTGAGCGCCAGGAAAATCGCAATCCCAGTGGTTGAAACCAGCACAAGGGCCGCAAACATGCGCGGAATCTGCAACTGATACCCTGCTTCCAAAATACGATAGGCCAGGCCGGAAGCGCTGCCGCCCGTACCCGCCACAAATTCCGCGACAATGGCGCCAATCAGCGCCAAGCCGCCGGAAATGCGCAAGCCCGCCAGGAAGTAGGGCAGCGCTGAAGGCA
This sequence comes from Pseudomonadota bacterium, assembly GCA_041174145.1. GTDB lineage: Bacteria > Pseudomonadota > Alphaproteobacteria > Acetobacterales > Acetobacteraceae > Neoroseomonas. The sequence goes on along the minus strand of JBEDHL010000147.1, from coordinate 2,579 downwards.
GCAGCAAGCGTGTCAGCACCTGCCAGCGCGATGCACGGTAAAGCTTGAACAAATCCTTCAAATTATGATCCGCTGAATTCAAGCCAACCGTGGTATTCGACAGGATCGGGAAAAACGCCACGATCCAAGCACAGATCAGCAAAGATATGGCGATATCATCCACCCAAATGATGATCAGCGGCGCAATGGCGACAATAGGTGTCACTTGCAGGATCACCGCAAAGGGAAAGAGCGATAATTCAATGATGCGCGATTGCGCAAAAAGTATCGCCAGCACCAGGCCAAGAATGGCTGCAACCGAAAGCGCCAGGAAGGTGATTTTCAGCGTGATCAGCAAGGATACGGAAAGCGATCCCCAATCCCGCACCAGGGTCTGCCAAATGGTGATGGGCCCCGGTAGGATATAGGGTGGGATTTCGCGTATCCGCACCATGGCTTCCCAACCGCCCAGAAACAGCAGCGCCAAAAGTGTGGGCGCCAGAATGCGAAGCAATGTGCCTTCCATAAAGCCATTATTGGCGGCGGTTTCAGTACCCTCACTCATGCGCGCCCCCCATGGCGGAAGATAGCGCGTGGGATACGGTACGGCACTGCGCGGCATATTCCGGTGAGGTGCGGAATTCCTCCCCCCGACCAGCCGGCGCGGTAATGCGCACTTCTTCGGCAATGCGGCCAGGGCGCGGCGCCATTACGACAATGCGTTCCGCGAGATAGACGCTTTCAAAAACCGAATGAGTCACGAAAATCACCGTAAAGCGTTCCTGCTCCCACAACTGAACCAGATCATTATTCAGCCGAAAGCGCGTGATTTCATCCAAGGCCGCGAAGGGTTCATCCATCAACAGAATGCGCGGGCGGGTCACCAGCGCGCGGGCAATGGAAACGCGCATCCGCATGCCCCCCGAAAGCGCGCGTGGATAGGCTTTTTCAAACCCCCTCAGATCAACACGGGCCAGCCATTCGGCGGCACGTTCTTCGGCTTCGCGCCGCTTCACGCCGGCCAATTCCAAAGGCAGCGCCACATTGCGGATTACGCTGGCCCAGGGCATCAGGGTTGGTTCCTGAAACACAAAGCCAATATCGCGTTCCACATCGCCAGCCGCATCATGCATGGCCATGGGCCATTCCATATTGCCGCCGCTTGGCGCCGCAAGCCCCGCAATCAGGCGCAGCAGTGTGGATTTGCCGCAGCCTGAAGGCCCCAGCAAGGCAATGAAATCACCGGGCATGATGGTCAGATCAATGCCATCCAGCGCCAAGGTTCCCGTCGCGTAGCGCTTGGAAACCCCAGTGAGTGAAAGCAGCGGGCGCCGAGGGCTCAAGCCAGGCCGACCCGCCGGTTGACGAAGCGCAGAGAATAGGCGCGCTTCACATCAAGGCCGGGCGGCATCACCTCAGCATCGCGCATGGCAGTGTAGAAGGCTTCCCAGCGATCATCCGTCATGGCGCCAATGCCAAGCCGTTCCGCATCACCAGAAAAGACAATGCCGCGTTCATTCATGGCACGTACGGCGTAATCAATCTTTTCCTGCGTCATTTCCTGATTGTCGCGCATGATCAGAGCATTGGCCGCCGCCACATCCTGCCCGCGCAAATACTGCGTCCAACCCTGCATAGTGGCGTCCACAAAACGCTGAATCAGATCAGGCTTTTCTTCCGCCAGCTTGCGGGAAATATCAATCGTTGTCTGGTAATTCGGGAAGCCCGCATCGGCAAACAGCAGCACTTTCGGCTTGGCGCCACCAAGTTGCGCGGCAAAGGGCTCGGACGAAACAAAGCATTGCTGAATGGCTTGCTTATCCGCCAAGAAGGGCTGGATATTGAAGGTATAGGGGCGGATCTGGCTATCAGTGAAACCAAAGCGCCGACGCAGGAATGGCCAATAGGTCACGCGCCCACCAGCGCCGACCAGAATGGGCTTACCGCGCATTTGATCGAAGCTGGTATACCCGGCTTCCTCGTGGAACATGAAGCCTTGCGGATCCTTCTGCATGATCGCGCCAATCGCAAGGAAGGGCACGTTTTCGCGCACATAGTTCAGCGCCTGAAAGCCCGAGGACATGATCATATCCACACGCCCGGCCAGCAGAAGTTGGGCAGGGTTCTGCTGCGGACCGCCCATGCGGATTTCGCAATCAATCCCGGCTTGGCGATAAAGCCCATTGGCGAGCGCCAAATAATAGCCGCCATGTTCCGCCTGAGCGCGCCAATTGGTCTGGAAAGAGAGCTTTTCCAGCGTCTGCGCCAGCGGCACCCGCGCGCCCGCCACGGCCGAAAGCACAAGCGCGGTCCCGCCCGTCAGCAAAGCGCGGCGTTCGATCCGATACCTGGTCCTCATGGCAATCTCTCCTCCTAGGGGCCGGCCAGCGCGCCAAATGCCTGACCGACACGAGATGAGCAAGGCGCATGCCGTTACTTTGGCTTGTGACCGAGTTGAACTTCACCAATAAGCGCTCATTTTCCAGGCACTTCACGCCGAAAAAGAATTCACCTGCCGCCCACCATGGCAATCCAGATTAGCTTCCGTAGACTCGAGTCGATAAGGGACGCAGCAAAGCTTCCCCCAGAAGGCACTGACG
>JBEDHL010000146.1:0-11467 GCA_041174145.1 Pseudomonadota bacterium | reverse complement strand
CAGGAAGTGCCGGAAATCTATGATGGCATCATCGAAATCAAGGCCGTGGCGCGTGACCCTGGCAGCCGCGCCAAGATGGCGGTGATCAGCCGCGACAGTTCCATTGACCCGGTGGGCGCCTGCGTTGGTATGCGCGGTTCGCGCGTGCAAGCCGTGGTTGCGGAATTGCAGGGCGAAAAGATTGATATCATCCCCTGGTCGCCGGATCAGGCTACCTTCATCGTGAATGCGCTTGCCCCCGCTGAAGTCAGCAAGGTGGTGCTGGATGATGAAGGCCGCCGCGTGGAAGTGGTGGTACCGGATGATCAGCTCAGCCTCGCCATCGGGCGGCGCGGGCAGAATGTGCGCCTGGCATCGCAGCTGACACGCTATGATGTGGATATTCTGACCGAAGCCGAAGAAAGCGAACGCCGCCAGGAAGAATTCCGCCGCCGCACCGGGCTGTTTGTTGAAGCGCTGGATGTGGATGATGTGATCGCGGGCCTTCTGGTGCAGGAAGGCTTCGGTTCCATCGAAGACATTGTGCAGGCCCCGGATGAAGAATTGGCCGAAATCGAAGGCTTTGATGAAAGTGTCGCCGCCGAATTGAAGCGCCGCGCCGAAACCTTCATTGAGAAGCGGGATGCGGAAATGGATGAAAAGCGTCGCAGCCTTGGCGTGGATGATGTGTTGATCGAAGTGGGCGGCTTCAGCCCAGCCATGATGGTCACACTCGGCGAAAAGGGCGTAAAGTCGCTGGAAGATCTGGCTGATCTGGCAGGTGATGAGCTGGTGGAAATCCTCGGTGCCGAAACGGTAGATGAGGAAACCGCCAATGCCATCGTCATGGAAGCTCGTCGTCGTGCCGGCTGGCTCGGCGATGAGGCATGAGGCATCGCCCTGAGCGAAGCCCTGCCCCTGCCGGAGGAAGATGACCCCGAAAGGGGTCCCCTCAGGCGCTGCATTGTCACGCGCGAAAGCCACCCGAAGGCGGAAATGATCCGCTTCGTGCTTGGCCCAGGGCGTGAAATCGTGCCTGATTTGGCCGAAAGGCTGCCTGGGCGGGGAATGTGGTTGAGCGCGCGGGGCGATGTGCTAGAAGGCGCCATCAGCCGGGGGGCTTTTACGCGTGCCGCGCGCGGTCCTGTGGTTTTGCCGCCGGGGCTTGCGGCATCGCTGCAACAAGGCCTCCGCGCTAGGATTGCGGATCTGCTAGGGCTCGCGCGCCGGGCAGGCCAGGCGGTGGCAGGTTGGCAGGCGGTGCGGGAATGGCGCGCCGTTGATCGGATTGCCTTGCTGGTGCAGGCCAAGGATGGCAGCACAGCAGAGCGTGAACGCCTCTCTGGCGGTGGCATGGCGGCAATTGCGCCGCTCTCCGCCGCTGAATTGGGGCGCGTTTTTGGGCGTGACCACATTGTTCATGTGGCGGTCGCACCCGGCCGTTTGGCGGAAGCCATCCGGTTAGAGGCAGGCAGGCTTTCGGGCCTTGTCCCGCCAGATGAGACTAAATCCTAAGGCTGACGGGCATTCCGGCGGCTTAATATGTATCAGATGATCGGGTTCAAAGCGGCGAATGAGTGACCAGAACGAGCAGGACGCGGGTAAAAGCAGGCTGAGCCTTCGGCCCGGCGGACGCCTCGAGCTTGGCAAGACGGTGGATGCGGGCAGCGTCCGCCAATCCTTCAGCCATGGCCGATCCAAGACCGTACAGGTTGAGGTGGTTAAAAAGCGCACGCCAACGCCAAGCCCGGTACGCCCTGGTATCGGCGTGCCGGCCGCGCGCGCCCTGGGGCCGGCCACCGCCGCGCCAGCAGCGCCAGCAGCGCCAACCGCGCCGCCAGCACCCCCACCGGTCGCGCCGCCAGCGGTAAAGCCTGCCGCCGCCGCACCCACGCCAACACCTGCGCCCGAGCCTGTGCCTGTGGCGCCAGCACCCGCGGAACCGCCTCCGGCAGTTGTGGAACCCGCACCTGTGGTGGCAGCAGTACCTGCCGCACCGGAAGCCACGCAGGCTGCCCCGGCGCCTGCATCGGCACCGGCACCGACCCCAACGCCGGCATCGGCACGCGTCGCCATGCCGCCACCCGCCAGGGGTGGTGGCGCGTCAGCGCGCCCTCAGGCTGGCAATAATGGCCGTCAGGGTGCGGGCCAGGCCCGCACCACCAGCACAGGCCGCCCCCTGACCCAGGCAGAACTGGCCATGCGCCAGCGCGTGCTGGAAGAAAACCGCCGCGTGGAAGCCCAGCGCCAGCGGGATGAACGCGAACGCCAGGCGCTGATGGTTCGCTCCGCGGCCGAAGAAGCCGCGCGCCGCGTTGAAGAAGAAGCCCGCGCCAAGGAAGAAGCCGCGCGCCGTGCCGAGGAAGACGCCCGCGCTGCGCAAGAAGCCGCGCGCCGCCCAGCCCCAGCACCAACCCCGCAAGCGGCTTCGGCACCGGCCGCCGTACCTGGCCGCGCCCCGGCCGGGGCGCCCGTACGCAAGGCTGGACCGTCCGAACCGCCGGTAAAGCTGACGCTCAAGGCGCGTGCGCCATCAGATGAGGATGATGACGGCCCGCGCCGGCCCGCGCTGCGCCGCCCTGGCACACCTGCTGGCCCGGCCAAGCGGCTGGCGCCCGCACCGGTCAAGAAATCTCCGCCCGGCGCCGATCGTCGGCGCGAAGGCCGCATTGATGTGGCGGCCGCGCTGGAAGGCGAAGATGAACGTACGCGGTCCATCGCCTCTGTCCGGCGCGCGCGGGAACGTGAACGCCGCCAACAGGAATTGGCGCGTCTGCGTTCCGGCACTGAACGCGTAGTGCGCGAAGTGGTGGTCCCGGAAAGCATCACCGTGCAGGAATTGGCCAATCGTATGGCCGCACGCGGCGGGGAAGTGGTGAAAAGCCTGTTCCGCATGGGCGTGATGGCGACGCTGACGCAAAGCATTGATGCCGATACGGCTGAACTTGTGGTGCAGGAATTCGGCCACCGCGTGAAGCGCGTCAGTGAATCCGATGTCGAAATGGGCCTGGAAGGCGCGCAGGATACGGATACGCAGTTGCTCCCGCGTCCGCCTGTGGTCACCATCATGGGCCATGTGGATCATGGCAAGACCAGCTTGCTGGATGCTTTGCGCAAGACCGATGTTGTGGCGCATGAAGCGGGCGGCATCACCCAGCATATCGGTGCTTATCAAATCACCGTACCGGCGGGTGACCGCGTAACCTTCATTGACACGCCCGGCCACGAAGCCTTCACCGCCATGCGCGCACGTGGTGCATCTGTCACTGACATGGTCGTGCTGGTGGTGGCGGCGGATGATGGCGTTATGCCGCAAACCGTGGAAGCCATCCGCCACGCGCGCGCGGCCAATGTGCCGCTGATTGTCGCTGTGAATAAAATTGACAAGCCCGGCGTGAAGCCCGAACGCGTGAAGCAGGAATTGCTGCAACACGAAATCGTGGTGGAAAGCCTGGGCGGCGAAACCCAGGAAATCGAAGTCTCCGCGACCCAGAAGATCAATCTGGACAAGCTGCTGGAAGCGATTTCGCTGCAGGCGGAAATCCTTGATCTGCGCGCCAATCCGGACCGTGCCGCTGAAGGCACCGTGATTGAAAGCAAGCTCGACCGCGGGCGTGGTCCTGTCGCGACCGTGCTGGTGCAGAAAGGTACGCTGAAGCAGGGTGATATTGTGGTGGCCGGCGCCGAATGGGGCCGCGTGCGTGCCATGCTGGATGACAAGGGCCGCCAGTTGAAGGATGCCGGGCCAGCCTTGCCCGTGGAAATCCTTGGCCTTTCCGGCGTGCCGACGGCGGGTGAGAATTTCATCGCCGTTGAAAACGAAGCCCGCGCGCGAGAAATTTCCGAATTCCGCCAGCGCAAGCTGCGCGAAAAGGCCACTGCCACGGCCGGCGCTGGCCGCGGCAACCTGACCGATATGCTGGCCCGCATCCAGGCGGGTGAGCAGAAGGAAGTCACCGTTGTGGTGAAGGCCGATGTGCAGGGCAGTTCTGAAGCAATCGGCGTCACACTCGGCAAGCTTGGCAATGATGAAGTGCGCGTTCGCGTGCTGCATAGCGCCGTTGGCCAGATCACGGAATCGGATATTCAGCTTGCCAAGGCGTCCGATGCGGTGATTGTCGCCTTCAATGTCCGCGCCACATCGCAAGCGCGTGATCTGGCGCAGCGCGAAGGGGTCGAAATCCGCTACTATTCGATCATCTATGAAGTCGCGGATGACATTGAAAAGCTGGTCAAGGGCAAGCTGGCGCCCGTACAGCGCGAAAAATTCCTGGGCTATGCGCAAATCTTGCAGGTCTTCGAAGTCAAGCGCATCGGCAAGGTGGCCGGCTGCCGTATCACGGAAGGCCAGGTCAAGCGCGGCGCCGGGGTGCGGTTGCTGCGCGATGGCGTGGTGATCCATCAGGGCGAATTGTCCACGCTGCGCCGCTTCAAGGATGATGTCCGCGAAGTGGGCAATGGCCTGGAATGCGGCATGTCCTTCGCCAATTACGATGATATCCGCGTTGGTGATCAGATCGAATGCTATGAGACGGAGACGGTAGCGGGCTGATTAGGCCCCCTACAGCCCCATCATCCTGGGAAGCCCGATCCGAAAGGGTCGGGCAGGGAAAGCGCGCATGAGCAAGCATCAGCATCAAGGCCGGCCGGAAGGCCCTTCCCAGCGGCAATTGCGCGTGGGTGAGGAAGTGCGCCACGCGCTGGCCGCCACCTTTGCGCGAGAGGAATTTCGCGACCCAGCCCTGCAGGGCCTGTATCTGACGGTGACGGAAGTGCGTGCCTCACCGGATTTGAAGCACATGACTGCTTTTGTCGCCGCACTTGGGCGTGAAATCACCAAGGAAGAATTGGCGGGCCTCAGGCGTGTCAGTTCCTTTCTGCGGCGGGAAGTTTCCCATGCGGTGCGCCTGAAGTTTGCGCCGGAACTACATTTCCAGCCCGATACCGCGCTGGATTACGCCATGCATATTGATGAAGTGATGCGCCGGCCGGAAGTGCAGCGCGATTTGCAAGCCAAGCCCGAAGGGGAAGACAAGCCATGAGCGAGGCTCGCGAAAGGCGCCCCGGTCCGCCACGCGGCAAGCACCGCCAGCACAAGAAGCCCAAGGGCATTGCGCTGGATGGTTGGCTGATCATTGATAAGCCCACGGCCATTGGCTCGACCGATGTGGTCACGCTCTGCAAGCGCGGCTTCAATGCACAGAAATGCGGCCATGGTGGCACGCTGGACCCGCTGGCCACCGGCGTGCTGCCGATTGCCTTTGGCGCCGCGACAAAGACCGTGCCCTATGTGATGGATGGCACGAAATCCTATCGCTTCACGCTGAAATTCGGCGAAGCGCGGGATTCCGATGATGCGGATGGCAAGGTGATCGCCACGTCAGATGCGCGGCCCGATGATGCCACCATCCAAGCCGCCCTGCCGCAATTCATCGGCGATATTATGCAGGTGCCGCCGATATTTTCCGCCATCAAGGTTGCCGGCGAACGCGCCTATGATCTGGCGCGCGCAGGCGAAATCCCGGAACTCGCCCCGCGCCCGGCGCGGGTGGACCGCTTTGAACTGATCGAAAGGCCGGATGCGGATACCGCCATCTTCCTCGTGGAATCCGGCAAGGGCGTTTATATGCGGAGCCTAGCGCGCGATATCGCGCGCGCCTGCGGCACGGTTGGGCATATCACGGCGCTCAGGCGCATGCGTGTGGGCCCATTTCACGAAAAAGATGCCGTAGCCCTGGACAAGATCGCCGTTTCCGGCGATACGCCGCCCCCTTCCCCGGCGCTTCTGCTGCCGGTGACGACCGCGCTGGCCGACATCCCGGCGCTGGCCCTCACCGAAGCGGAAGCCGCGCGGCTCTCCTTCGGCCAGCATATCCCGCTGGTCGAATTCATGGGCCGCGTACCGCGTGAGGCCAACCCCGATGGGGGCTTGGCCAGGGCGATGGTGGGGGGGCGCCTGATGGGTCTTGCCCGCTTGGAAGAAGGCTTGCTGAAGCCGGAGCGTTGGTTGGGTCAGGGCGGTTCTTGAACCAGATCGGGGCGTGAGCCCCGCACCATAGGAGAAATCCGATGTCGATTACCGCAGAGCGCCGCGCGGCGCTGATTACCGAATACGCGACCAAGCCGGGCGATACCGGCAGCCCGGAAGTGCAGGTGGCCCTGCTGTCTGAGCGTATCGCGAACCTGACCGAACATCTGAAGACCCATGCCAAGGACTTCCATTCGCGCCGCGGTTTGCTGGTGCTGGTGGGTCAGCGTCGTGGCTTGCTCGATTACGTGAAGAAGAATGACCAGAAGCGCTATGAGACGCTGATTGGTCGGCTCGGCCTGCGCCGCTAAGGCACTGCTTGCCAGTCCTTTTGGACGGCGATCATGCAAAAGGGGGCGCAAGCCCCCTTTTGCATGTCTGGAAAGCTATTTCTTCGTCACCGGCGGCATCCCCGGCAGCATACCCCCCGGCATTTGCATGGAAGGTGCCCCCGCCGGGCGCTGGAACCGTGCCATATCCTGCGTGCCATAGGTCACGTTGAGTGCCTCAAGCCCGCCCTGCATGCCTTGGGCCGCGCCCTGGGAACGCAGCAGCACGCCATCATCGGTGAAACATCCAGTCCCAGACCCCTGCGGCCCTTCATGCCGCCAATTGGTGCAGGCAATTCCGGCCACACGATCCGTCCCAAGCCGGGTGAAGCGCGCCGCCTCAAGCGCGCGCACATGGCCGGCCGCCTGGGCCATGGGGATATCCATCACCATGGGCTGCGGCATTTGCATGACCATAAAACCCTTCTGCCCCGCGAAATCGGCGATGGTGTAGCCCATGCCCGGCAATTCCACCCGCATCAGCCGCGCCGCCGCCGCCCAAGCCATGGTCACTTCCTGCATCGGGCCAGCACCCGAAACCCGGTAGGTCACGGCCACATCGCGGGAAGGGAAAAGCCGAGGCGCTTCCTGCGCCAGGGCAGGCAGGCTGAAGCCGATGGCCGTAAGCGCGAGAAAAACTGACCGCATGGGATCCTCCTGAAACCGGGACAACACCACTATGGCCCCGAATTGCGGCCAAAATCGTAAAAAACCTGCCCCAATCCGCGCCTTTTCCACCCCCCACCCAAGTTTCTGGTGGCAATTTCCCGCAATCCGGGCCATATCCCCCCTCGGTGCCTCCTGGCCGGAAGCCAGGGCGCCAACCGCCGCGCACGCTGCGGGTTAAGACAGTTCTTCTAGCCGTGGCTTCGGGATAGGGACCACCGCGGCGTTTCCGGCCACATGGGCGGCCTTCCCGTCGCGCTTTTCGCGATGGGCCCACCCCATGCCGCCCGAGACGCCGATCAAACGGCCCCGCCACCCGAGCATCCTCGGCGCTTTCCTGTCTTCACCCTTGCGTCGCATTCCGGGGCCACCAGGCCCCTTCTGCCGGGCCGCCATCCAAAGGGGATGCGGCGCGGTTCGCGCTGGCATGGGCCAGCGCCCGAGAGGATGACGATGTTCGAAAACTACTTCCGCAAGGAAATCGCCTGGGGCGGCAAGACCCTGGTTCTGGAAAGTGGCAAGATCGCCCGCCAGGCCGATGGCGCCGTGATGGCCCGCCTGGGTGACACGATTGTGCTCTGCACCGCCGTTGGCGCGCGTTCCGCCAAGCCGGGGCAGGATTTCTTCCCACTCACCGTGCATTACCAGGAAAAGACCTTCGCCGCCGGCAAGATCCCGGGCGGCTTCTTCAAGCGTGAAGGCCGGCCTTCCGAATCAGAAACCCTGATCTCCCGCCTGATTGACCGCCCGATCCGCCCGCTTTTCCCCGAAGGCTTCCGCAATGAAGTCCAGGTGATCGCGACCGTGCTTTCCCACGATATGGAAAATGATCCCGATATCGTTGCCATGGTGGGTTGCTCGGCGGCGCTCACGCTTTCCGGCATTCCCTTCTTTGGCCCGGTCGGTGCGGCGCGCGTTGGCTATATCGATGGCGCCTATGTGCTGAACCCGACGCTCGATGAACGCAAGCAAAGCGCGCTTGATCTCGTGCTGGCCGGCACCGCCGAAGGCGTGCTGATGGTGGAATCGGAAGCGAGCGAATTGACGGAAGAAGTCATGCTCGGCGCCGTGACCTTCGGCCATGCGGCGTTCCAGCCGGTGATCCAGGCGATCATTGAATTGGCCGAGGTTGCCGCCAAGGAACCCTGGCCGCTGCCGGAGCCTTCGGAAGCGGAAGTGGCGCTCAAGAAGCGCATCGCGGAATTGGGCCGCGCCGATATGGCCGTTGCCTATACGGAAACGCAAAAGCTGCTGCGCCAGGAAAAGGTTGGCGCGGTGAAGAAGCAGGTGATCGCCGCGCTGGAAGCCGAAGGTGCGGATGTGAACCTCGCCAAAGGCTTGCTCAAGGAATTGGAAGCGGATGTGGTCCGCAACAATATCCTTGATACCGGCAAGCGCATTGACGGGCGTGATACGCGTACCGTGCGCCCGATCATGGCCGAAGTGGGCGTGCTGCCGCGCGCGCATGGCTCCGCGCTGTTCACGCGCGGTGAAACCCAGGCGCTTTGTGTGGCAACACTTGGCACCGGCCAGGATGAGCAGGTGATTGACGCGCTGGTGGGCGAATACCGCGAAGATTTCATGCTGCACTACAACTTCCCGCCCTATTCCGTGAATGAAACAGGCCGCATGGGCAGCCCCGGGCGGCGTGAAGTGGGCCATGGCAAGCTTGCCTGGCGCGCCATTCACCCGCTGCTGCCGGAGAAGGAGAAGTTCCCCTACACGGTGCGCGTTGTCTCCGAAATCACCGAAAGCAATGGCTCATCTTCCATGGCGACGGTGTGTGGCACATCGCTTTCCATGATGGATGCCGGCGTGCCGCTGAAGCGCCCCTGCGCGGGGATTGCGATGGGCCTGATCAAGGAAGATCGCGGCTTCGCGGTGCTGTCAGATATTCTGGGTGACGAAGATCACCTCGGCGATATGGATTTCAAGGTGGCTGGGACGGAAGTGGGCATTACCTCACTTCAGATGGACATCAAGATCACCTCCATCACGCCGGAGATCATGAAGATCGCGGTGGAACAGGCGCGCGAAGGCCGACTGCATATTCTTGGCGAAATGGCCAAGGGGCTGACCGGTGCGCGCACTGATGTGGCCGCCACCGCGCCGCGCATCACCGTGATCAATGTGCCGAAGGACAAGATCCGCGATGTGATCGGTTCCGGCGGCAAGGTCATTCGTGAAATCACGGAACAGACCGGCACCAAGGTGGATATCGAAGATGACGGCACCATCAAGGTCGCCGCCACCAGCACGGAAGCCGCGCAGCGCGCCATTGATTGGATCAAGGGCATTGTCGCGGAACCGGAACTGGGCGTGATCTATAATGGCAAGGTCGTGAAGACCGCCGATTTCGGCGCCTTCGTGAATTTCCTCGGCGCCAAGGATGGGCTGGTTCACATCTCGGAACTCGCGAATGACCGCGTGAACAAGACCACCGATATCGTCAAGGAAGGCGATGCGGTGAAGGTCAAGGTCATTGGCTTTGACGAACGCGGCAAGGTGAAGCTTTCCATGCGCGTCGTGGACCAGGCGACGGGTGCGGATATCACCGAACAGGTCGGCGCCAAGCGCCCCCGCCCTGAAGGTGATGACCGCCGCGGTGGCGAGCGTGGTGAACGCCGCGAACGCCGTGAACCGCGCGGCGACTGACTTGGCCTAACCCATGCCCCGCCCCCTGACAGCGGGGGCGGGGTGTGGCATAGCATCACAAAATCGTGATTCTTACGGGGAGCGCCGTTACTTGAAGGCCATCAATACAATCCGGATGGGGGGCGTTGATGTCCTGCCGCTGGTGGAAGGCGGCAAGGGCGTTGCCGTTTCCAATGGTCGCACTTGCGGTGCCTGGGCATCGGCTGGCGGCGTTGGCACTTTCTCGGCCGTCAACGCCGATAGCTACGACGCGGATGGCAGCATCATCCGCCAGATTTATCACGGTAAAACCCGCCGCGACCGGCATGAAGAACTGGTTGAATACGGCATCAAGGGCGGCATTGCGCAAGCGCAGCGCGCCTGGGATATGGCCGGCGGCAAGGGCCGCATCCATGCCAATATCCTGTGGGAAATGGGCGGCGCGGAACGGGTTGCGCGCGGCATGCTGGAAGGCGCGCGGGGCCTGATCCATGGCGTTACCTGCGGTGCGGGCATGCCCTATAAGCTGGCGGAAGTCGCGCGCGATTATGGTATTCACTACTACCCAATCATATCCTCGGCCCGCGCCTTCGCGGCACTTTGGAAGCGCGCCTATCACAAAACCCGCGAATGGCTGGGCGGCGTGGTCTATGAAGACCCTTGGCTGGCCGGCGGGCATAACGGGCTTTCCAATAGCGAAGACCCGAAAGTGCCAGAGGCACCCTTTCCGCGCGTGCTGAAACTGCGCCAGCAAATGCGCGAATTCGGCCTGGGCGATGTGCCGATCATCATGGCCGGCGGCGTTTGGTGGCTGGAAGAATGGGAAGATTGGATCGACAATCCCGATCTGGGCCCCATCGCCTTCCAATTCGGCACGCGGCCGCTGCTGACACAAGAAAGCCCGATCAGCGATGCCTGGAAGCAGCGGCTACTGACGCTGAAGCCCGGTGATGTGCTGTTGCAGCCCTTCTCACCCACCGGGTTTTATTCCTCCGCCGTGCGCAATGAATTCCTGCGCGAATTGGAAGAACGCAATGAACGCCAGGTCGCCTATACGGCGGAAGCGGTGGGCGATCATCTGTCCGAATATGGCGTCGGCCCGCGCAAGCGCCCGGTCTATGTCACGCCGCATGATCTGGCGCGCATCGCCCATTGGGAAGCCGAGGGCTTTACCGAGGCCATGCGCACGCCGGACAATACGCTGATCTTCGTGACACCGGAAAAATCGCGCGAAATCGTCAAGGATCAGGTGGATTGCATGGGCTGTCTTTCGGCCTGCCGCTTTTCCAATTGGTCTCAGCACGGGCCGGATTACGATAATGGCCGCCGCGCCGATCCGCGCAGCTTCTGCATCCAAAAGACGTTGCAGGACATCAGCCATGATGGCGCGCTCAATGACAACCTGATGTTCGCCGGGCATAACGCCTATCGCTTCGGGTCTGACCCCTTCTATTCCAATGGCTTCATCCCAAGCGCGAAGCAGTTGGTGGAACGCATTCTGACCGGGCGTTGAGGCCAGAAATGGCTGCGCCCGTCTCCCTCGCCTCCTGGGGCAGTTTTCATGTCGGCGGGCGGGAAGTTACCATTACGGGCCAACCGCCGCGTGAGGTGTTGTTCACCCCGGGCGGCGTGCCGGCCAAGGTGGACCCGAACGGCACCTATCTGATCGGCGCGCTTTACGCGCAGTATATGATCCCCGCCGCGCCGCGAGGGCGTTTTCCGCTGCTGATGTGGCATGGCGGCGGCCTGTCAGGCGTGTGCTGGGAAACCACCCCGGATGGCCGCGAAGGCTGGCAGCATTTCTTTCTGCGCCAAGGCTGGCCGGTTTATG
>JBEDHL010000145.1:0-11604 GCA_041174145.1 Pseudomonadota bacterium | reverse complement strand
CACCAAAGGGCGCATAAATCACACGGCGCAGGGCGATAATCCCAAGCACCGCCACCACAAGCACCAGATAATGATAGGCAATGCGCGATGCCGCCCAGGGCGCCGGCCAAACGCCGACAATGCCATTATCACCACCCGTGACTTCCACCCATTGGAAACAGACTGCATAGGCAATCTGCGCGAAAGCCAAAGTCAGCATGGCCAGATAAATGCCCTGCAAGCGCACGATGAAAAATCCGAACAAGGCCGCGAAGAAACCACCTGCCAAGGGCGCGGCAATCAGCGCCGGTTCCATCGGCATGCCGAGCTTCGTCACCAAAAGCCCACTGGCATAGGCGCCCAAACCGAAATAGGCAGCATGGCCGAAGCTCACGATCCCGCCATTCCCCACCAGGAAATTCAGCGAAAAGGCAGCGAGCGCGAAGATCAAAACCTCGGTCGCCACCTTCACCGCATAGGCATCACCAAATAGTGGCAACATGGCTGCCACCAGTAATGCCAGCGCCACCAAAAGCTTTTCAAAAACGCGAAAGCGGCGCGGGCTGGCGATACCCTCGGGCATTGCTGAAGGCGGCGCAGCCTCAGGCCGTCCAAGCAGGCCCCAGGGTTTCACCACCAGCACCAGCGCCATCAGCAAGAACACCAGTACCAGGGTGATTTTCGGGAAAATCAATACGCCGAAAGCCTGCAATTGCCCAATCAACAGCGCAGCCAGAAAAGCACCACCGATGGAGCCCATCCCGCCAATCACCGTGACCACGAAAGCCTCAGTAATGATGGCAAGATCCATCTGTGCGGAAGCGGAAACGCGCGGTATTTGCAAGGCGCCGCCCAGCCCGGCCAGAAAGGCGCCCAGGAATAGCGTGCCGGTAAACAGCAAAGCCTGATTGACGCCAAGTGCGCCTACCATTTCGCGGTCCCGCGTCGCGGCGCGCAGCAGAATGCCAAAGCGCGTTTTGTGCATCAGCAACCACAAAAGCCCGAGCACCACCGGCCCGGCCGCGATCAGGAAAAGCTCATAAGCGGGAAAGCGCTGATCCAGAATCATCACACCATGGCGCAAGCCTGGTGCGCGTGGCCCTGGTATATCCAATGGCCCCCAGATATGCAGCACCGCATCCTGCACCATCAGCACCACACCAAAGGTCGCCAGCAATTGGAACAGTTCCGGCACCTTGTAGATGCGGCGCAGCAGCAGGATTTCCATCGCCACGCCAAGCAGGCCCACCACAACGGCGGAAAGCAGCACACCGGCAAAAAACAGCGTGGGTGATCGTTCAATCTGCAGCAGCCACGGCACAATCGTCACCGCCATATAGGCGCCGAGCATGTAAAAAGATCCATGCGCGAAATTCACAATCCGCGTCACGCCGAACACGAGCGTGAGGCCAGAGGCAATGATGAAAAGCGATGATGCGCTGGCCAGGCCGGAAAGCGCCTGGACCAGCAGAAAGCTGAATTCCACGCTCACGCCCGGCGCGCGGCCCGCACTTCTTCTTCGGGGAACATATAATCGGCGCCATCGGCATAGCGCGCATTGCGCATGATGCCTTGGCCATTCCGCTGCGTGGTCTCACCAACCCAAGTGCCCATGCTGCCTTGCTGATCAATGCCGCGCATGGTCACATTGCCCACCACGGTATCGCTCCGCAGGTCGCGCAGCGTATCCACCAGCGCTTCATTATCAAGGCTATTCGCTTTGTTCAGCAGATTGGCCAGTACCTGCACGGTCACATAGCCAAGCAGGCTGCCCTTGCGCGGCGTATCATTGAAGCGCGCGCGATAGGCTTCAACAAAAGCGCGATGCTCGGCGCCTTCCACCTGGTCCCAGGGATAGCCTGTCACCACCCAGCCTTCCGGCGTTTCATCACCCAGCGGGATCATGTATTCTGGTTCGCCTGTCAGCATGGAAAGCACGAAGCGGCGTTCGAACAAGCCCCGCGTATTGCCTTCGCGCACAAAGGCGGTCAGGTCCGGGCCAAACAGCACGTTGAAAATCGCATCAGGTCGCGCCTGGGCCAGCGCGCCCACCGTGGCACCCGCATCTACGCGCCCAAGTGCCGGGTATTGTTCAGCGATGATCTCAGCCCCTGGAATGGCACTGCCAATCAAGCGCTTGAAATTCGCCGCTGCCGATTGGCCGTATTCGTAATTCGGCGCCACAATCGCCCAGCGCTTTTGCGTCTTGCCGCGCGCGGCTTCCACCAGCATGCGCGTTTGCATGTAAGTGGAAGGGCGCAACCGCCATGTGTAGCGATTGCCCTGCGCCATGGTCAGCGCATCGCTCAGCGGTTCGGTCGCAAAAAACAGCCGCTTGCGCTGATTGGCAAAATCCGAAACGGCCAGCCCGACATTGGAAAGGAAGGTGCCGGCGATGAAGGCAACATTCTCCCGCGTCAGTAATTCTTCCGCCACGCGCACCGCATCGCCCGGCGTTGATCCATCATCGCGGAAGACGAATTCCAGCCGCCGCCCACCCATAACGCCGCCGGCGGCATTGATCTGATCCGCGGCCAATTGCATGGCGTTGCGATAGGGGATGCAGAAGGCCGCCATGCGGCTATAGGAATTAAGCTCCCCAATGCGGATGGGCGCGCCCTGCGCCGCCGCGCCGCGCCCGAGTGTCGCCGCTGCCGCCAGGCCGGCCCCGCCAGCCAGAAGCGCGCGCCGCCCGTGGAGAATACTACCCATGACAAGCCTCTACTGCCTTTTGCGGGGCAGAGAATGGCGATGAGAAGCCTCCGGGTCCAGGGTCTAACGCCCAGTTGTTTGCGATGGACCCCTCGGGGGCTAGCCGGGCACGGCGGCCTCGGCTAAAAGCCCGCCACCATGATTACTGTCCTTCTTGTCCTGCATCTTTTCGTGACGCTTGCGCTGATTGGCGTTGTCCTGCTCCAGCGGAGCGAAGGCGGCGGCTTGGGCGTGGGCTCTTCCCAGGGCATGGGGTCCTTCATGGGCGGGCGCGGCACGGCCAATTTGCTGACACGCTCTACCGCCATCCTCGGCACGGCGTTTTTCGCGCTGGCCTTGGCTTTGGCACTGCTGACCAAGGGTGCGTCCCAGCAGAACCGGTCCATCCTGGATGGCCCGGCGCCCATCACCGCCCCGGCGGCACCCGCCCTGCCCACGCTGCCGAGCGTGCCCACCAACTAATTACCGGGCCAAAAGCCCGTCTATTGCCTGCGCCAGCCTGACATCGCGCGGTGAAAGCCCGCCCGCATCATGGGTGGAAAGGGTAATCTCCACCCGGTTCCAGACATTGAACCATTCCGGGTGATGGTCTTGCGCTTCGGCCAGCAATGCTACCCGCGCCATGAAGCCCCAGGCTTCGGAAAAATCCTTGAAGCGGAAGGCGCGCGTGATGGCATCGCGCCCCTCCACCAGCTTCCATTCGGGCAGCATGGCCGGAAGCCTGTCCCTTTCCGTGGCGTTGAGTTTTTCCACCATGGCGTCAGATCATCGCCATGCCGCCATTGACATGCAAAGTCTGGCCGGTAACCCAGCCGGCCTCATTGCTCGCCAGATAGACCACGGCGGCGGCGATATCCTCGGGTGAACCCATACGTTGGGTTGGAATGCGCGTCAGCAGCGCGGTTTTTTGCGCGTCATTCAGCGCATCCGTCATGGCGGTTTTCACGAAGCCGGGGGCGACAACATTCACCGTCACGCCACGCGTCGCCACTTCCTGCGCCAAGGATTTCGACATGCCAATCAAGCCCGCCTTGGCGGCGGCGTAATTCGCCTGGCCGGCATTGCCGGTAACGCCCACGATGGAAGCGATGGAAATAATCCGCCCCTGGCGCTTTTTCATCATACCACGCAGCGCGGCGCGGGCCAGTCGGAAGGGCGCGGTCAAATCCACTTCCAGCACCGCATTCCAATCCGCATCACCCATGCGAAGCGCCAGCATATCGCGCGTGAAGCCGGCATTATTGACCAGAATATCCAAGGACCCGGCTTCGGTTTCGATTTTCTCAACCAGCTTCGCCGGGGCTTCGGGGTCGGCCAAATCAGCCGGCGCCACAATCACGCGGGAACCCAATTCGGCGGCCAGTGCTTCCAATTCGGCGGCGCGGCGGCCGGTAATGGCAACCGTCGCCCCCTGGGCGTGCAGCGCGCGGGCCACGCCCGCGCCAATGCCGCCCGTGGCGCCGGTGACAAGGGCGGTCTTGCCGGTCAGATCAAACATGGCGGACCCTTTCAAAGAGACTTCAGGAAGGCTTCAAGCTCGGCCGGATTGCCGATGGAAAGCGCGGTGGCCTCGGGCGCATTGCGCTTCATGAGGCCGGAAAGCACCTTGCCCGCGCCGACTTCAACGAATTTGTCGCAGCCCATGGCGGCCATGGCAGCGACGCATTCACGCCAGCGCACCGTGCCGGTCACTTGGCGCACCAGCAAATCGCGGATTTCGGCGGGGTCGCTGGCCTTGGCGGCGGTGACATTCGCCACCACCGGCACCACCGGCGCCTTCATGCTGGCCTTGCCGAGCGCTTCGGCCATGGCATCCGCCGCCGGCGCCATTAGGGCGCAGTGGAAGGGGGCGGAAACCGGCAGCAGCATGGCGCGCTTCACGCCCTTTTCCTTGGCGATTTCAATGGCACGCTCAACAGCGGCCTTGGCGCCGGAAATCACCACCTGCCCGCCGCCATTGTCATTGGCGGCTTCCACCACTGCCTTTTTGCCGGTTTCAGGATTGGTCGCGGCAGCGGCGCAAATTTCCTGCGCCAGATCAATCTCCGCGCCCAGAAGTGCGGCCATGGCGCCTGTACCGGGCGGGGTGGCCTTTTGCATGGCTTCCCCACGCAGGCGCAGAAGCCGGGCGGCGGTGGCGACATCAAAAGCGCCAGCGGCGGTCAGCGCGCTATATTCGCCAAGCGAATGGCCAGCCACCAGCGCCACGCGCCCGCCAAGGGTAAAGCC
This sequence comes from Pseudomonadota bacterium, assembly GCA_041174145.1. Lineage (GTDB taxonomy): Bacteria > Pseudomonadota > Alphaproteobacteria > Acetobacterales > Acetobacteraceae > Neoroseomonas. The sequence goes on along the minus strand of JBEDHL010000145.1, from coordinate 6,684 downwards.
GCCTTCAGCTTCCAAGGCGCGCACCACGGCGAGCGAATGCGCCATCAGCGCGGGCTGGGCATTGGCCGTCAGGGTCAATTCTTCCTGCGGGCCTTCCCACATAAGCTTGCTGAGCTTCTGGCTCAGCGCATCATCCACTTCCTGAAAGACGTGGCGGGCAGAGGCAAAGGCATCGGCCAGGTCGCGGCCCATGCCGACAGCCTGGCTCCCCTGGCCGGGAAAGACGAAGGCAAGCGCCATGATCAGAATTCCGTGAAAGTTGAAGGTCTGGCCGCGCGAATGGCCGCGCGGCCCCGGCTTGTCAACCGCGTCAATTCATCTGGATATTGGCGTCCTTCACCACCTGCTTCCAACGGGCGAGCTCCGCCGAGATGGTGGCCCCCAATTCCTGGGGTGAGGAAGCATCAATGGTAAAGCCCGCCGCGGTCAGGCGCTGCGTGGTCTCTGGCGCGCGAAGGGCGGCCACAATCACCTCATGCAGGCGGGCGATGGTGGGGGCGGGCGTGCCCGCCGGGGCCAGAAAGGCGGACCAGGAAGCGGAAAGCACATCGGGCAGGCCGGCTTCCGGCATGGTGGGCACATCCGGCAGGCCGGAAAAGCGCTTGGTGCCGGTGATGGCAATGGCGCGCAAAGCGCCCGAGACCACATGCGGGCGCACCGTTGCCGCATTCAGAATGCTCGCCTGGACCTGGCCCTGGATCATGGCGGTCACGGCCGGGGCGCCGCCGGGGAAGGGCACATGTGTCGCCTCGGTCCCCGTGCGCTTCAGGAAAAGCTCCATGCCCAGTTGCTCCGTGGAGCCGACGCCGCCCGAGCAATAGGAAGCCCGGCCTGCTTCGCGCTTCAGCCAGGCCACAACCTCGGCCACATTGGTCGCGGGCACATCCTTATTGACCACCAGCATATTGGGCACCGACATCGCCAGGCTGACCGGGGCGAAATCCTTCTCGGGATCATAGCCGGGGCGGGTCATGACGGCCGGGTTGATGGTCATGGTGCCGCTGGCGGCCACAATCAGCGTATGGCCATCGGCGGCTTGCGCCGCGACATGGCGCGCCGCGATGGCCCCGGTGGCGCCCGGGCGGTTTTCCACCACCACATTTTGGCCGAGCGCGGCCTGCATGGCCGGGGCCACCAGGCGCGCCACCAGATCATTCGGCCCACCCGGGGCAAAGGGCACCACCAACACCACGGGCCGGCTTGGCGCCCAGGCGCCCTGGGCGCGGGCGGCGCCAGCGGCCAAGGCCAAGGGCAGACCCAGCATCAAGCTGCGACGATTCATCCGGAAGCTCCCTGTCTTTTCGGCGTGATCCTAAGCATAAAGCGGGGCTATATGACAGACAGGGCTTGATCCCCGGCCCTGCTTCGTGCTTTACGACCCGCTCCCCTGCCGGGTGCGAGGCACGCGCCCGGCTATGCCCTTTTGCGCGCCCCATCCCGGGGCCCGGGCTGAGCCATCCATAGGGAGATCACATGCCACTTTACGAATGCGTGTTCATCGCACGCAATGACATCACGCAACAGCAGGTTGAAGCCATTGCCGACCAGGTCGCAGCGACCCTGGCCGAAGGCGGTGGTGAAGTCCGCAAGCGGGAATATTGGGGCCTTCGCGGCCTTGCTTACCGCATCAAGAAGAACCGCAAGGGGCATTACATGCTTCTTGGGCTTGATACGCCGCCGGCCGCGCTCAATGAAGCTGAACGCCAGCTTGGCCTGAATGAAGACGTGCTGCGCCTTCTGACCGTGCGCGTGGAAGCCATTGAAGAAGGGCCTTCCGCTGTCATGTCCAAGCGCGGTGGTGAAGACCGTGACCGTGAAAAATCCTTCCGTGGCCCGCGCCCGGCTGGCCGCTTTGGGTCCGGCCGTGGCGGCCGTGGTGACGACCGCGAGGAATTCCGCGCCCGCGGCCGCGACGAAATGGATATGTCCATGGGTGGTGAGGAATAAGCCATGTCTGATAACGCTGATCTGATTCCCGCCGCCCGCCGCCCCGCTGTGGGCGCCCGCCGGCCTTTCTATCGTCGCCGCAAATCCTGCCCCTTCAGCGGGAATGGCGCGCCGAAAATTGATTACAAGGATGTGCGCTTGCTCTCCCGCTTCCTGTCGGAACGCGGCAAGATCGTGCCGGCGCGCATTACGGCGGTTTCTGCCAAGAAGCAGCGCGAATTGGCGGTTGCCATCAAGCGCGCGCGCTTCCTGGCGCTGCTGCCTTACGTGATCGCGGACTAGGCAACGCGCCTCGGCGAAAGGGCATGGGACAAGCCATGGAAATCAGGCGTGGCCTGTTGGATGATCCGCGTTGGCTCGCGGCGGCGATTGGTGGGATTGTTTCCGCCATCGCGGCGCTGTGGGCCATGCGTGGGTTGCCGCTGGGCTTTGCCGCTTTCTGGCTGACATCCTTGCCGATTTTTGCCGCTGGGCTTGGCTTTGGCAGCGGTTCCGCCTTTGGCGCGCTGTGTGTTGGCACGGTGATGGTGCTGGTGCTGGCAAGCGAATGGCCGGCGCTGATCTATCTGCTGGGCTTTGCGCTGCCTGCGCTGCTGATGGTGGCAACGGGGCTGCGTGCTGGCCGGCTGGATGCTTCGGTGCCCATGGCGCTGACTGGCATTTGGCCCGCGCTGGTTGTTCTGCTGGTGGCGGTGCTGCTGGCCGATACGCCAGGCGGGTTTGATGGCGCCTTGATTGGTTCTGTCCAGCAGGGGGCTTCGCCGCATGGGCATTGCGGATGCCGGTATGCCGGTGGAGCAATTGGCCCGCATCATGGCCCCCGCCATGGCGGGCTGGATGGTGGCGGCGCTGATCATCTGCGGCATTGGCGCGCAAACCACCCTCACGCGTCGTGGCATGGCTTTGGCCGCAACGCCGCGCTGGTGCGAAACGCGCCTGCCCATTTGGTATGGCTTTCTGCCCGCTGGGGCGGCGCTGATTTGGTTGAGCGGTATGGGCGGCGATAGCAGCCTGCCCTTCGCGCTTTTCCTGGTGCTGTTGCTGCCCTTTTTCCTGCTGGGGCTTGCCGCGGTGCATCGGCGTTCTGCCGGCCGCACCGCCCGGCCCTTCATGCTTGGCGTTTTCTACGCCGGGCTTGTGGTTTTGAGCGTGCCGGCCGCCATCGCGGTAACGGCTTTCGGCTTTTTCGAACAATGGGGGCGGCGCCATGAGCCGCCCGGAGGCAAGACATGATTGACCTGATCCTGATGCAGCGCGTCGATAAGCTTGGCCAAATGGGTGAACGCGTGAAGGTGCGCCCTGGCTATGCGCGGAATTACCTGCTGCCCACCGGCAAGGCGATCCGCGCCAGCAAATCCAATCTGGAACGCTTCGAACGTGAACGCGCCCAGCTTGAAGCGGATAACATCAAGCGCCGTGGGGAAGCCGAACGTGTGGCCGAACGCGTGGCCGGGCTTTCCGTGATCATCATCCGCCAGGCGGGTGAAAGCGGCAGCCTTTATGGTTCCGTTGTTTCGCGCGACATCGCCGTGGCTTGCACCGAAGCCGGGCTGACCGTTGCGCGTGAGCAGGTGCTGCTGGGTGAGCCCATCAAGGCCATTGGCGTCAGCTCGGTCCAGGTGGAATTGCACCCGGAAGTGCAGATCCCCGTCACGGTGAATGTGGCGCGCAGCCGCGAAGAAGCGGAAAAGCAGGCGCGTGGCGAAGCCGTGGGCCAAGCGGCGGAAGCCGAAAGCCTGGAAGCGGAACTCGCTGCCGAAATGGCCGCGGAAGAAGCTGCCGGCTGAGGTTGCACCGGGGGCGCCGCCCCCGGAAACCACCCTGGCTGTTGCGAAAAGATTTTTCGCTGATGGCGTGATCCGGCCAAAACGGGTCACGCCTTATTTCGTATGGGCGGCTATGCCCGCCACAGTGCTGCGGCTGCCCGGCGCGGATTGCGCGGCCAAGGCGCTTAGCCTGCTTTTCTGAACGGCTGCACCAGTAACCGATCCAAACGCTGTTCCGGATCCGCGCGAAATTCCGCAACGCCAATCACCATGCCAAGCTGCCCGGCCGCGGGTTCCGCGCGATAGGTGCCGAACAACCTGTCCCAGCAGGAAAGGCAAAAGCCGAAATCACTATCGGTTTCTGCTGGCACTTCGGAATGATGGATGCGGTGCATATCGGGTGTCACCAGCACCAGGCGCAGCGCGCCATCAAGCCAGGCAGGCAGCGCAAGGTTCGCGTGATTGAACAGGCTGGTCGCGTTCAACAGTACTTCAAACACCAGCACCGCTTCTGCCGGCGCGCCCAGCGCCACCACCGCCGCCATTTTGATCGCCATGGACAGCAAAATTTCCACCGGGTGAAAGCGCAAGCCGGAAGATGCATCCAATTCAGGGTCAGCGTGATGCACGCGGTGCAAGCGCCACAAAACCGGTACGGCGTGAAAGACGCGATGCTGGAAATAAATCAGCAGATCCAGCAGCAGCACCGCCACAATACCGCCGGCCAGGCCATTAAGCCCAAGCCAGCGCAGCACCCCAATCCCGGCCGCTTCAGCGTAAAGCGCGGCACCCATGGCGGCCGCCGGCGCAATCAGCCGCACCAGCAGGGAAGAAATCACCACCAGCCCGAAATTCCCCGGCCATCGCCGCCAGGAAAGCCGCTGCGCCCGGCGCGGAAAGGCGCGTTCCAGCAGCAGCATGGCCGCCAGCACGCCCAGGAATACCGCAAGCCGGATCAGTGGTTCATGGGCCAGCATGGCCGGAAATCTCCTTCCGCATAGATGCCATAGCTTGTGTCGCGCGGCGCGAATTGGAATGCTGCCAGCATGATAGCACGCAAACACCCAAGCTGATGGCCCTTGGCTTCCTGGAATGGTCTGCCCGCCGGGGTGGCTTGCTGCTGGCGCTTGGCATTTTCGCCGGGCTTTTCATCCCGCCCTTGGCTGCGCTGTTCCGCGATGTGGTGACCTTCAGCGTCGCGACACTCATGACGATTGTGCTGCTGCGCGTGGATTTGGCGCAGGTGGTGGCGTATTTGCGCCGGCCTGTGCTGGTGGCGCTACTGGTCGGTTGGATGATGCTGGTCTGCCCCGTTTTGCTGTTTCTGGTGCTACGCGGCTTTGGCTTGGAAGGACCGCTGGTGGCGGGCCTGGTGATCAGCGCCATGGGCTGCGCGGCCACCTCCTCCCCCGCATTCGCGCGCATGGTGGGGTTGGATGGGGAAATTTCTCTGGTGGTCGCCATCCTGACCACGCTGATCGTGCCCTTTACCGCGCCGCCCTTGGCGCTGGGGCTGATGGGCATAGACCTTGCCATTTCGCTTTCCGCGCTGATGGGAAGGCTGATGCTGGTGGTGGGCTTGCCGCTGCTGATTGCCGTGCTGCTGCGCCGCCTGGCTGGCCCGACACGGCTGCAACGCTATGCCGGGGCTTTGGATGGCGCGGTGGTCTGGCTGGTGGTGGTTTTTGGCTTTGGTGTCATGGATGGGATGCTGGCGAAAATCATCTCAGACCCCGCCTGGGTGCTGGCGGGGCTTGCCTTGGCTTTCGCGGCCAATTTCGGCCTGAATGCCGCAACCGCGCTGGTCTTTGCGCCAAAGGGCCAGAAGCTGGCGCTGACGGCGGGTTTGCTCGGCGGCAATCGCAATATGGCGCTATTCCTGGCGGTGCTGCCAGCGGCGACCGATCAGCGCATTTTGCTGTTCTTCGCGCTTGGCCAATTCCCGCTGTTTCTGACGCCGTTTTTGCTGCTGCCGCTTTATCGGCGCTTCCGTTTGGGGTGAGGCTACTCATCCCCCTCCAGCCGGGCGATGTCCTCATCCGAAAAGCCGAAATGATGGCCGATTTCGTGGATCAGCACGTTGCGCACCAGGCGGAACAAATCCTCCCCGGTTTCGATCCATTCCAGTAGAATGGGTTCCCGGAATAGCAGGATGCGGTCCGGTTCCTGTGGCGCCATGGCGTGGCTTTTGTCGGTAAGCGGGACGCCAAGGTAAAGACCGGTCAATTCATAGGGATTTTCGATATCCAATTCCCGCAGCAACTCCTCATCGGCCATATCCTCAACCAATATGGCGATGCCTTTCAGTAGGTCGCGCAAAGGCTTCGGGATGGCGGCGAGCGCATCTTCGGCCAATTCGATCATGTCTTCAGGGCTGGGCGGGGTGGAAAAACGCATGGCATCCTCATGCGCGCCGGGCTGCCTTGGGGTCAAGTCAGGTTTTTGGCGCAGGGCGTGACAGGTCAGAAATACTGACCCAATATCGTGCCATGGAAACGCTGCTGCCCTTGCTTGGCTTCGCCATCGCCACTTCGGCCACGCCGGGGCCGAATACGCTGATGGTGGCGGCATCTGCTGCCAATCACGGGCTGCGCGCGGTGTTCCCACACGTGCTGGGCATTGCCTTTGGCTTTGCCGCCATGATCTGGCTGGCCGGGCTTGGCCTTGCTCTGCCACTGATGGCGAGCCCGCTGTTGCATGAGGTGGTGAAATGGGCTGGCGCGGCCTGGCTTGCTTGGCTCGCCTGGAAAATCGCCCGCGCCGGCGCGCCGGGGGAAGGGCCAGCGCGCCCGCCATTAGGCTTTTTGGGCGCGGTGCTGTTCCAATGGGTGAACCCAAACGCCTGGATGATCATCCTGGCTGCCATCCCGGCCTTCACGCGGCCGGGGGCGGATTTGCTGCCTCAGGTGAGTCTGATTGCGCTGGTTTTTGCCGCGGTAGGCGTGCCTTCCGCCGGGCTTTGGGGGCTGAT
>JBEDHL010000144.1:0-34164 GCA_041174145.1 Pseudomonadota bacterium | reverse complement strand
CGATAACGGCATCCGCGCAAGGCCGCGGCATTCTGGGCCTTTCCGCGAGGGCCCATTCCGAAGGTAAAATTCTTGAATATCAACGGCTTAGCGTGGTTGGGGCGCCAGGATTCGAACCTGGGAATGGCGGTACCAAAAACCGCTGCCTTACCGCTTGGCGACGCCCCAAACGACGGCGCCTAATAGCCCTCAAAGTGCGGCGCCGTGAAGCCCCCCTCCCCAACACCACCAGCCGGCGGGTAGTGCGGCGGCTGCCGCAGCCGCCGCCGCAGCATTCGGGAAGATGCCAAAACAGGTCGCGCCGGAACCGCTCATGCGCGCCAAAAGGCAGCCGGGGCTTGCGGAAATCGCCGCCAAAACCTTGGGAATTGCGGGGCAAAGGCTGATTGCGGGCGCCTCCAAATCATTGCTCATTCGTGCCAAATCCGCCGCCATGGCCGAGGCATTGCCCCAGCCCACCGGCAGGGTTGCGCGCGGTGAAAAGCCGCCCTGACGGGCGCGGAACACCGCAGGCGTCGCCAAAGCCTCACGCGGATTCGCCAGCAGCAGGCCGAAGCGCGGCAGGCTGGGCGCGGGGCCCAGCACCTCCCCCACCCCTTCCATACGGGCGGGGCGAGAAGCGATACAAACCGGCACATCCGCGCCAAGCTTCACGCCAAGCGCGGCCAAGCGTTCATCCGGCCACCCAAGCCCCCAAAGCCGATTAAGCGCGCGCAGGCTGGCCGCCGCATCGGCGCTGCCGCCGCCAATGCCGCTAGCCACCGGCAGGCGCTTCAGTAGATGCAGTAGCGCCTGGCCTTCCAGCCCAGCCTCGGCGGCCAGGGCCCGTGCCGCGCGCAGCACCAGGTTATCGGGCTCGGCGGCCAGGGCCGCGCCTTCCGCGCCTTCAATCGCGAGTGACAGGATTTCGCCGGAACAGGCGCTGACGCTGTCCCCCATATCGGCAAACACCACAAGGCTATCCAGCAGATGGTAGCCATCCGCCCGGCGCCCCGTGACATGCAGGAACAGATTGACCTTGGCCGGGGCCGCTTCAAAAATTTTCAGCGCCGCGTCTCCGCTACGGGTTGGCCGGCAAGGCCATTCGCGATCTTGCCTTCAATCTTCGGCCCTTCATCGCCTTCCGGTCCCAGTACCAGGGCGCGGCGCCATTGGAACAGCGCTTCGCGGCGCCGGCCCTGCGCCCAATAGGCATCGCCCAAATGGTCATTGATCACGCTGCTTTGCGATTCCAATTCCACTGCCTTTTCCAGCCAGCGCACCGCGCCGGGGATATCGCCTAGCTTGAACAACGCCCAGCCCAGGCTATCGGCGATATTGCCGTCATTCGGGCGAAGTTCCACCGCGCGTTCCAACATGCGCCGCGCTTCGGGCAGGTTCTGGCCAAGCTCCACCCAGCTATAGGCAAGGTAGTTCAACACCAGCGGCTGTTCCGGGCTGAGGCTCAGCGCGCGCTGGAAATCAGCTTCCGCTTCTGGCCAACGCTTGGCGCGTTCCAGGGCGATGCCGCGCGCGTAGAATATCGGCCAATGCGTCACCGAAGGCACCCCAAGCCGCCCGATCGCGGCATCATAGGCCGGGATCGCCGCCTCCCAATTCTGACGGCTGCGATAAAGATCCCCAAGCCGCGCTACGGGCTGGAATGCACGCGGATATTGCACGGCCAAGCGGCGCAACTCCCCTTCTGCCTCAGGCAACTTGTCCAGCCGATCAAGCAAGCCAGCACGCCGCAGCGCCAAAACCGGCGCGAGGGGATCAGCAGGGTCAGCCCGTTCCAGCAGCGCCAGCGCCGCTTCATATTGGCTTTCATCCCCCAAGGCCTCGGCACCGGCCAAAAGCGCCGGCCCGTAGCGTGGGCGCAATTGCAGGGCGAGCCTGACCAGTGCCAGCGAAAACTCGCCGGCCTGCGGACCGCGCAAGGCTGTCGCCAAAGCCAGATAGGCTTCGGCAATGCCTTCAGTCGCGGAAGCCACCACGCGGCGCGTTGCCAAGGCTTCGCGCCCGCCAGTATCGGCGAAAAGCCCGGCATCATCCTGGCCGCGGCCCAGCCGATCCAGCAGGGCCTCCGCTTCAGCGGTCTGCCCGGCGCGCATTAATATGCCGGCCATGGTACGCGTCAGGCCCAAATTGGGCGTGGCGCTATCGGCCAGCGCTATGCGCACCAGGCGTTCCGCGTCCCTCGGGCGGTCGGCAATATCCGCAATCATCGCGCCATGCAGCGCGTAAATCCCGCGCTGCCGGCCGCTTTCCGTCAATGGGCGAAGGGTCGCGAGTGCCGCATCCGTCTGCCCCCTGCCCTGCTGCGCCCAAGCCACCAAAAGCGGCTTCAAGAGCGCGGAGAGCCCCTGATTGGGCAGGCTGCGGAAACGCTGCTCAGCACGTTCATAGCGCCCGGCCTGCGCATCCTGCCCGGCGAGCAGCATGGCGGCCAAGGGTTCATTCGGAATAACCCGCGCAAGCCTTGCCGCTTCCGAACGGGCATCCAGCAGCGTCGCGATAAAGGCGCGCTGCACCACTTCCGGCTCATTCGGATCACGCCTGAGCGCCTGCAACAGGCTATCGGCGGCGTATTTCGTATCCGCTTCATTGGTGGCGTAACGCCCGGCCAGATAGGAACCGAAAGCACCGGTCACTTCCGGCGCGGCGCCGCGCAAGGCGGGGCGTTCCACCCCTTCCCCCGCAGCACAGGCGGAAAGCAGCGCGGCGGCAAGCAGCCAAAGGCGGCGGGGGGGGAAGATGGATGCCATGCTTGCTACCTAAACCTTCACCCCTGCCAAACCAAGGGCCCAGGTGATCAGAAGACCGCCAGATTGGCCCTGAGGCGCCTTATTCCAGCGTAATCCCGGCCGCGCGGATCACGGCGCCCAATTCCTCCACCTCACGCCGCGCCAGGGTATCCAGTTCCGTCAGGTTCATGGCTTTGGTAGTCGCCCCCCCGGCCAGCGCCCTTTCCCGCACGGAAGCCTGTTCGGCCGCGGCATTGATCACCGCATTCAGCTTTTCCTGAATGGCGCGGGGCGTGGCGGCCGGCACGGCAAAGCCGAACCAAGCATCAAGCGTAAAGCCAGGCAGCCCAGCTTCCGCCGTGGTTGGCACATCCGGCAGGCCAGCGGCGCGCTGCGCGCTTGCAATCGCAAGCGCCTTCACGCGCCCGCCCTGCACCAGGGCAATCGCGGAAGACGGCGTGGTGATGAACAACTCCACCCGGCCACCGGCCACATCCTGCAACGCGGGTGCGGCACCGCGATAGGGCACATGCACCATCTCGGCCCCAATGGCGCGGCTGAACAACACGCCACCCACATGCTGGATAGAACCATTGCCGGAAGATGCGTAATTCAGCTTCCCCGGATTGGCCCGCGCATAGGCAATGAATTCCTGCAAATTATTGGCGGGCACGCCGGGCGCCACAATGATCGCATGCGGCGCCATGGTGCCCATGCCAACCATGGTCAGATCCTTGATCGGGTCCCAGGTCAGGTTCTTCATCATCGCCGGATTGCCGGCGTGATAGCCATTATATTGCAGCAGGACCGTATGCCCATCGGGTGCCGACCGCGCCACCGCATTGATCGCCAAATTGCCATTGGCGCCGGGGCGGTTTTCCACCACCACCGGCTGGCCCAAACCCTGGCTCATCGCTTCCTGAAACAACCGCGCGGCGAAATCCGTGCCGCCCCCCGGCGGGTTCGGCACCACCACGGTCACAGGCCGGTTCGGGAAGGCCGGCTGCGCGCGCAGGCTGGCGGGGGCGGCAAGCATGGCGCCAGAAGCGAGAATGGTGCGGCGCGAAAGGCGCATGAGGTTTCTCCCAGAAAATTGATTCTTGGTGTCTTTCTAGCACCCCTGCCCGCCCCGTCCATCTGGCCCCGCGCGCCAAGGCCGATTAGGGTATTCTCCCCAAGCAACAAACCGCCGGAGGAAGCCCGCATGACCTACCCCAATGTCCAATTGCACGTGAATGGCGAATGGCGCGCCGCGCGCAGTGGCAAAACGATCAATGTGCTGAACCCGGCCAATGAGGAAGTGATCGGCACCGTCGCCCATGCCGAAAAGGCCGATCTGGATGAAGCACTCGCCGCCGCCGAAAAAGGTTTTGCGGTGTGGAAGAAGGTCTCGGCCTATGATCGCTCAAAGCTGATGCGCAAGGCCGCCGATCTGGTGCGCGCCCGCGCTGATGAGATTGCGCGGCTGATGACGCTGGAACAGGGCAAGCCTTTGGGTGAGGCGAAGGTGGAAGTGATGTCCGCCGCCGACATCATTGATTGGTTCGCGGAAGAAGCCCGCCGCGCCTATGGCCGCGTGGTGCCCGCGCGCGCCGAGGGGATTTACCAGCTTGTGGTCAAGGAACCGGTCGGCCCCGTCGCTGCCTTCACGCCCTGGAATTTCCCGATCAATCAAGTGGTGCGGAAACTATCTGCCGCGGTTGCCACGGGCTGTTCCATCATTGTGAAGGCCCCGGAAGAAACCCCGGCATCGCCGGCTGAATTGATCCGCGCCTTCATTGATGCCGGGCTTCCGGCTGGCGTGGCCAATCTTGTCTATGGCGTGCCGGCGGAGATTTCATCCTATCTGATCGCGCATCCGATCATCCGCAAAGTGACCTTCACCGGGTCCACCCCGGTCGGCAAGCAACTATCAGCCCTGGCCGGCCAGCATATGAAGCGCGTGACGATGGAATTGGGCGGCCATGCGCCGGCGATTGTCTTCAATGATGCCGATCTTGATCTGGCAGCAAAGACTCTTGCCTTCGCCAAATTCCGCAATGCGGGCCAGGTTTGCGTGAGCCCCACGCGCTTCCTGGTGCAGGAAGAACTTTATGATGGCTTCGTCGAAAAATTCGTGGCCTTCGCCAAAACCTTGAAGGTGGGCGATGGCATGGCGGCGGATACCACCATGGGTCCGCTCGCGCATGATCGCCGCGTGCCTTGGGTTGAGATGATGGTGCAGGATGCACAATCCAAAGGTGGCAAGGTGCATACCGGCGGCAAGCGCATCGGCAATAAGGGCTATTTCTATGAGCCCACCGTCATGACCGATGTGCCGAAAGATGCCCGCGCCATGAATGAAGAACCCTTCGGCCCCATGGCGATGATCTCCCGCTTCAAGGATTTGGATGAGGTGGTGGATGAAGCAAACCGCCTACCCTATGGCCTGGCATCCTACGCCTTCACCCGTTCCGCGAAAACCGCCAATGCGGTGGCGGCGCGTGTGGAAAGCGGCATGATGACCATCAATCATCTGGGTCTTGCTTTGCCGGAAGTGCCATTCGGCGGCATCAAGGATTCCGGCTATGGCTCGGAAGGTGGGCTTGAGGCGATTGAAGCCTACCTCAACACCAAATTCGTCTCTCAGGCGGGTTTGTGATTTTGGGATCGGCCGGGTTCATCCCGGCCGATTGCACCAGATAGGCAAAGCGCCGTGGCGCTGACCGAAACCCATTGGCGAAGCCTGTTTCAGGAGCGCGATTTTCGTCGGCTCTGGACGGTTGGGCTTTCCATTTTTGTGGTGCGCTGGCTGGAAATGCTGGCGGTGGGGGTTTTCGCCTATAACGCCACGGGTTCCGCCTTTATTGTTGCCATGCTGACCATGCTCCGGCTTTTGCCGATGGGGTTGTTTGGCGCCTTTCTGGGCGCGGCGGCGGAGCGGATGGATCTGCGCCGCGTGCAGATCCTGATCCTGGTCATGCAAATCCTGGCATCCACCGTGATTGCGCTACTTGCCTTGCTTGGGCTGATCGCCGTTTGGCATTTGGCGGTGGCGGCCTTCATCAACGGCGTGGGATGGGCTGCGGATAATCCCGTGCGCCGCGCCATGATTGGCGCCGTGGTGGGGCCGGCGCGCATGGGGGCCGCCATGTCCATTGATGTCGGGACCAGCAATGCCAGCCGCATGCTGGGGCCAACACTGGGCGGCGTGCTGCTGGCGCTGCTTGGGTTGGATGGCACTTTTGTGCTGGCGACATTGCTCTATTTGCCAGCGTTGATCGCCGCGATCCTGCTGCCACCAACACCGCGCGCAGTTGCCAGCAAACCCGCCCCCGTGCTGGCCCGCATCGCCGAGGGCCTTGCCGCCGTGCGCGCCGATAAGCGCTTGAGTGGGACCTTGATGATAACGCTGATCTATAATCTGTTCGGCTGGCCCTTCACCAGTATGATCCCAGTGATTGGCAAGGATCAATTGTCCTTGGGGCCGGAAGGTGTTGGTATTCTGGCCAGCATGGATGGCGTGGGCGCGCTATTGGGCGCGGTGCTGATCACGCTTTTCATCGGACCCGCACTTTATCGGCGCTGCTATCTGGGCGGTGTCACGCTCTACATGGTGATGGTGATTGCCTTCGCCATGATCCCCAATCCCTGGCTTGCGGGGCTTGCGCTTATTCTTGTTGGCATTGGCGGTTCGGGCTTTGGCATTATGCAGCCCACGCTGATTTATCTGGCAACACCGGTGGAATTGCGTAGCCGCGTGCTTGGCCTGCTTTCAGTTTGCATCGGCATGGGGCCGATTGGTTTTGTTGGCCTTGGCATTGCTGCCGAATTGCTGGGCGCGCCCATTGCCACCGCGCTGATGGCAGCCTGCGGGCTGGTGGCGCTGGCGGTGACGCATCGCTATTGGAAACACATCTCAGGCGGGTGAAGGAAATTCGGCATGGAAGCCTTGCATATTTCAGCGGCGGCGCTGGGCGCAGCCTTGAAGGCCAAGCGCCAACGTATTGCGGTGGCGGAATCCTCGACCGGCGGGCTGATCTCTGCCGCGCTGCTCGCCGAGCCCGGCGCATCCGCCTATTTCCTCGGCGGCGGCGTGATCTATACCGCGCAAGCGCGCGAAGCACTGCTTGGCATTACGCCGGCCGATATGGCGGGTATGCGTTCGGCAAGTGAACCCTATGCGCTTTTGCTGGCGCGGCGCGTGCGCGAAAAGCTTGGCGCCGATTGGGGATTGGCCGAAACCGGCGCGGCAGGCCCCACCGGCAATCGTTACGGCGATGCTGCCGGGCATAGCTGCATCGCCGTGGTTGGGCCGGGCGTTGAACGTGTGATTACGCTTGAAACCGGCAGTGCTGATCGCCGCGCCAATATGCGCCGCTTCGCGCAAGGCGCCTTTGGGCTGGCGATCAAGACTGTCGCTTAACGCAGCTACTATTGGCTGGCCCAGACAATCCGATGCACCCAGGCAATTTCCGGCAATTCGAAACTATAGCTGGGATGCGCAGGATTAAGGCTGGCCACATCAATCCGCTTGGCTGAATGCCGGCGCAATTCCTTGGCCATCACTTCGCCCTTGCGCGTGCGCACCACCACACGATCCCCGCGGCGCACCGGCGCAGCGGGGGAGACGATAACCACATCCCCATCACGAAACACCGGTTCCATGGAATCGCCGGAAATCTCCAGCGCATAGGCATTGGCATCACCAATTTCGGGCAGAGAGATTTCATCCCAACTGCCACCCACCGGATAGCCGCCATCATCGAAATACCCCTCACCACCGGCCTGAGCCAGGCCAATCAGCGGTATCCGGCGATTGACCACGGTGCGCCCGCCACGCGAAATCGCGGCCGCGCCGGTGACAAGGGCGGCGAAATCTTCCATCCGCGCGCCGACCGCATCCAAAACCTTGGCGATGCTTTCCGTGGAAGGCCACCGGGCACGCCCATCCACGCCCATGCGCTTCGAAGGGTTGAAGGCTGTCGGGTCAAGCCCGGCCTTTTTCGCAAGGCCCGAAGCCGAAAGCCCGTATTCCGCCGCCAGCGCATCCAAGGCGCGCCAAACATCATCATGCCGCATGGGCAACTTCCTCATTCACCCGCAGGGCGCGGGGTGTCGATTCCAGATATGGCCCCGATTCATGTGCAATATATCCTAGGTCTTGTGTCAAAATTCAATAGGTCTGTTTTCCTTTTTTCTCTTGCAGCTAGCAATTTTTACGGTTACTTTGCCCCCATTACACAACCAAAAGGCGAGATTTCCCCCATGATCGCAGCACAAAAGACCCATTACAGCCCCCGCTTTGCCTCGCTCAGCCAGGCCGAACCCTTCCATTCCGCCGAAGAAGCCTGGTTCTGGACCATGGCCGCGCTGATGGCGCGCCGCGATGGCGCTCGCATTATCGCCGGCAAGGGCGACAAGCAGCGCCCCTGCGAACCAGATGATGTGGTGAAGTGCCTGGACCGGCTTTATCGCCACCGCCGCATAGACCTGACCCATGCGCGCATTCTGCGCCTCTGGGGCGAAAGGGGCGCCGCGCCGGACGCACGCTACCCTTCCGAAAAGCATGATTGGCGCTTGTGGCGTGAAGCTTTGGACCGGCTTGAATGGCCGCTCCGCGTCAAGGGTATTGTCGCATGAAGCCACGCATTTCCCATGCGCGGCTTGAAGATTCGCCGCAATCTGTCTGGATCATCTTCGGCGGTCGCGCTGATCAGCCCTGGCTTTATCCACTCAGGCGCGGCTTTCGCCATTGCTTCGCCGCCATTGGCGATGCGGAAGGCTGGACGGTGCTTGATCCGCTTTCGGGCCGGCTTCTGGTCGCGCGCTTGCCGGTTGATGCAGGCTTTGATCTGCCGGGCTTCTACCGCCGCGCCGGGCTTCGCGTGACCGGCCCCTTTACCCCCGGCCCTGCGGCGCCACGCCTGCTGCCGCCCATCTTCGGCCTAAGCTGTGTGGCGCTTTGCCGCGCCCTATTGGGCGCTGATGCACCACGCGCCGTGACCCCTTACGGGCTCTATCGCAGGTTGCAAAATGCTGCTGAAAATGTTTTAGGAAAAATGTCTTGACGCGCGCCTGACTTTAGGCTATCAAACTCACGCCAACGGGCGAAGTGCGCCTGAAGGTCTTCCTCTCTCGCTCCTCCCGAAACTTCCATGGGCCCGGCCTCTTCCACAAGAAGGCGCCGGGCTCATGGCTTTTTGGCGGGGCGCCAACCTTTTCAGGAGAAGCGCGCATGGGTGGCCTCTTCAAAGCGCCAAAGCCGAAGATCATCCCTCCGCCAAGCCCAGCACCCGCCTTGGTCGCACCGGCCCCGGTATCCGCAGCCAGCGCACCACCGCCCTCCCCCGCGGCAGAGGCCGCTGCCTCGGAAACGCGTATTGAAAGCCGCGCCCGCGCCGAACGCGGCCTGCCCGGCACCATCGCCACCTCCGCGCGTGGCTTGCTTGGCAGCATGCCGGATTTCTTCACCACGCGCCGTTCCTTGCTTGGGGAATAAAGCGCATGACCCCGCAGGAAATCCTCACCCGCTACGAAGCCGCACTGGCCGCGCGGCAACGCCATGAAGGCATTTGGCGCGATTGCTATAACCACGTGCTGCCCCCCATCGGCAGCGGTGCCACGCTGTTTGACGCGACGGCTGCCGATGCAGCCGAACAGCTTTCCGCTTCATTGCTCGCGGAACTCACACCGCCCTGGTCGCGCTGGTTTGGCCTTGCCCCCGGCCGCCCAACGCAGGATGGAGATGCACAACACGCCGCCGCCGTTTTGGAAGAAGCAGCCGAGGCGCTGCAAACCCATTTCGATCGCTCCAACTTCGCGCTTGAAATGCACCAAGCCTTTCTTGACCTGGTAATCACCGGCACTGGCCTGATGCTGGTGGAAGAAGCCGCACCGGGCGAAGCCTCGGCGCTGCGCTTCACCGCCATTCCCATGCAGGATGCCGTGCTGCAGGAAGGTCCATCTGGCAGGCTTGATACGGTGTTCCGCGCCATCAGCATGACAGAAGCGGCGCTGCTGGCGCGCTTTCCGGGCAGCCTGAAGCCACGCGCGAAACAGGAAGCCGTAGATGACGTAAAGCACCGCGTCATTGAAGCGATTTGGCCTGATCGCGCAGGCTATCGCTTCGCCGCCATTATGGCTGATGGCGATGCGCCCATGTTGCTTGCGGAAGGCAGCTTCGCCGAAAATCCATTCATCGCCTTTCGTTGGCTGAAGGCACCTGGCGAAAGCTATGGCCGCGGCCCGGTGGCGAAAGCACTGCCCGATATTCGCACCGCGAATAAGGTGGTGGAATTGGTCCTTGCCAATGCTTCCATCGCCGTCACTGGTATTTGGCAAGCGGAAGATGATGGCGTGCTGAACCCGGCCACGGTGCGGTTGGTGCCGGGTGCCATCATCCCAAAAGCGCCCGGTTCTTCCGGCCTGACACCGCTGGCCGCGCCCGGCAGCTTCGATGTTTCGCAGCTTGTGCTGAATGATCTGCGCACACGCATCCGCACGGCGTTGCTGGCCGATAGACTTGGCCCACAACGTGATCAACGCATGACCGCGACCGAAGTGCTGGAACGCGCTGCCGAAACATCACGGCTTTTGGGCGCCACTTACGGGCGCTTGCAGGCAGAATTGCTGACACCGCTGATTGCGCGCTGCATTTCCATTCTGCGCCGGCGTGGCGATATCGCGCCGCTGCTGCTGGATGGGCGCGAAGCGGTGCTGCGCTATCGCAGCCCCCTCGCGCAGGTGCAGGGCCGCGCAGATGCGGCGAATGCATTGCTGTTCCTGGAAGCTTTGCGCGGCCTTGGCCCCGCTGCGGTCGCTGAAATCGATATCCCCGCCACCACGCGCTGGCTTTCCCGCACCCTCGGCACCCCTGCCGAAATGCTCTCATCCCCCCATCAGGAGTAACCCCATGCCCGAGGATCTTTTGGCCACCGCCATTGCCGATCAACCCGCCACCGCAAACCGCCCGGAAGATGTGCCGGAGAAATTCTGGGATTCCGAAGCCGGTCAGCTTCGCGTGGACGCACTGCTGAAATCCTACCGCGAATTGGAACGCCGCCTGTCGCAGCGCCTGGCTCCGCCGGCTGCCGATGCACCCGCGGAAGAAGTGATGCGCTTTCGCCGCGGACTTGGCATCCCTGATAGCCCGGATGAATACCAGATCACGCCGAAGCATGATCTATGCTGCGCCGATGACGAGGTGAACCAGCGCCTTCATGAAGCAGGCTTCACGCCGGCGCAGGCGCAGCTTGTCTATGATCTGGCGGCCGAGCGCCTTCTGCCCATGATCGCGGAAGCCGCCGCGCAATTCGAAGCCGATCGGCAGGTGGAAAAACTGCGTGAGCATTTCGGCGGTGAAGAACGCTTCCGCCGTATTGCGCAACAAATCTCTGCATGGGGTCGCGCCAACCTACCTGATGCGGTGTTTGAAGCGCTATCCACCACATCTGAAGGGGTCATGGCGCTCTACCGCATGATGGAAAAGGGTGAACCCGCCATCACCCGCAAGGCCGAAGCCGCAGCGGCGACCGATGAGGTGGCGCTGCGCGAAATGATGCGCGACCCGCGCTACTGGCGCACGCGTGAACCGGAATTCGTCAAGCGCGTAACTGATGGTTTCCGCCGCATGGTCGGTGGCTGAGCCAGCCTCCGGCGCGGCTTGAGTGGCACCTTACTCGCCCTGACCGAAGGGGGCGGGTGCGAAGCCCTGAACGCGCACCCGCCCCACCCCATTGCCGCCGCAAAACCAGAAATGGCGCGGCGTGTCATCGCCAAGCATCGGCCCATTGCGTCAACCGGCGCCGCGATATTCCCGCAACCCCAGATGAAAGACAGGCAAACGCATGTCCGGAACCATTGAAGAAGCCTTTGTCAAGCAATTCGAAGCCGAAGTCGCTGAAGCCTATCAGCGCCAGGGCAGCAAGCTGCGCCCCACTGTGCGCAGCAAAACCGGTGTGAAGGGTGCTTCCACCATCTTCCCGCGCGTGGGCAAAGGCACCGCCGCCGCCAAGGCGCGCAACGGCGCCGTGCCGGTGATGAACCTTACCTACAGCAACGCCGAATGCTTCCTGCAGGATTATTACGCTGGCGAATGGATTGATAAACTGGACGAGATCAAAAGCAATATTGATGAACGCAGCGTCATTGCCAATGCCGGCGCCTATGCGCTTGGGCGCAAGACTGATGAACTGATTGTCGCCGCGCTGGATGGCGCGACGCAAGAAGCGGTTGGCACTGGTGTTGGCCTGGCTGATACAGATGGCCTGACCAAGCAAAAAGTACTGATGGCGTTTGAAATGCTGGGCGCGGCGGATGTGCCGGATGATGGCCAGCGTTTCGCCGTGGTCGGCTGGAAGCAATGGTCTGAATTGCTCCAAATTCAGGAATTCGCCAGCACTGAATATGTCGGTGATGACGCGCTGCCCTGGAAGGGTACGCAGGCCAAGCGCTGGCTTGGCGCGCTTTGGATGCCGCATTCCGGCCTGACCAAATCCGGCACGCTCCGCTACTGCTATTTCTACCACAAGACCGCGATTGGCCATGCGGTAGCCAGCGAAGTGATGACGGATATCACCTGGCATGGCGATCGCGCCGCGCATTTTGTGAACAATATGATGTCCCAGGGCGCGACCATGATTGACCCAACGGGTGTCGTGCGAATGCGCGCCAAGGAATAATCTTGCGAATGCGCGCAAAGGAATAAGCGCGAAACGGCGCGGGTGGGTTGCCGCCCGCGCCCCCTTCCCCCATAACATCGGAGAGCACATCATGGCGCTGACCGCCATTACGCTATGCGCACGCGCATTGATCAAGCTTGGTGCGCAGCCCATCGCCTCATTCGAAGATGGCACTGCCGAAGGGGAAGTGGCCAATAGCCTTTATCCCGGCACGCGCGATGCCTTGCTTGCATCGCATCCCTGGTCCTTCGCCACCACTCAGGCCGCATTGCCACGCTTGGCGCAAAGCCCAAGTGCTGAATTTCGCTACGCCTTCCAATTGCCGCCGGATTTTCTGCGCGCCATCTCAGCGGGCACCGCCGGGCGCGCAACCGGCCTGCTATATCGCATCCAGGGCAGCAAGCTGCTGACGGATGTTGAAACCGTGGCACTCACGCATATTTTCCGCCCAGATGAAAGCGCCTTTCCGCCCTTCTTTGTGGCGGCTTTGGTCGCCCGTTTGGCTGCGGAATTCTGCCTGCCACTCACGGAAAATACCACGCGCGCGGATTTGCTTTCGCGCCTGGCGGAAGCGGAATTGCGTGTTGCGCGCCGCGCCGATAGCCAGCAGGCCAGCGCCACCGCGCTTGGCGCCTTTCCGCTGATTTCGGTCAGGGGCTGACCCATGCCCGCCATCAAGCGCACCAAGACAAGCTTCACCGCAGGTGAACTCGCCCCCGAATTGCTTGGCCGCGCCGACCTGCGCGCCTATGAAAATGGCGCGCGGCGCCTGCGCAATGTGGTAATCCAGCCAACAGGTGGCGTTTCGCGCCGCGCGGGGCTGCGCCATGTCGCCATGCTGCCAGGCATGGCACGGCTGCTGCCCTTCGAATTCAATACCGAACAGATCTATCTGATGGTGCTGACCGCCGGAAAGCTTGCCATCTTTACCGCGGATCTGAAAATTGCCGAGCTGATTGCACCCTGGACTGAAACCATGCTGCCGCAAATCGGCTTCACCCAGAATGCCGATACGCTGTTGCTGACGCATCCTGATATGCGGCCCCAGAAGGTCCAACGTACCAATACGGGCTGGACCATCAGCGCCTGGTCCTTCACCCAGGACCCGTTTTTCCGCTTCGCCGCATCAGATGTCACGCTGACGCCAAGCGCGTTGAATGGCACCATTACGGTATCCGCCAGCGCTCCAATCTTCACACCTGAACATATCGGTGTGCGTTTACGTATCGGCGGCAAGCGCGTGCTGGTATCGGCGGTAAATTCGCAAAGCACTATTGTCGCAAGCGTTGAACAACCGCTCAGCAGTACCGCCGCCACCAAGGATTGGGAAGAAGCTGCCTTCAGCACCGCGCGCGGCTGGCCCATCACCTGCTGTTTTCATCAGGACCGGCTGGTCATTGGTGGCTCACGCGAACTGCCCAATCGGCTCTGGCTATCGCGCACCGGTGATCTTTTCAACTTTGATCCCGGCACAGGTCTGGATGATGAGGCGATTGCCTTCAGCCTGCTGTCGGATCAGGTGAACGCTATTCGCGGCGTATTCTCAGGCCAGCATTTGCAGCTTTTCACCTCCGGCGCTGAATGGATGGTGACAGGTGATCCACTCACACCAGCCAATATCCAAATCAACCGCCAGACACGTGTGGGCTCACCGGTGGATCGGCTTGTGCCACCGATTGATGTGGATGGATCAACCATCTTCGTCTCCCGCACCGGGCAGGGCGTCTATGAATTCGCTTATACCCAGGTGCAGCAAGCCTATCAGGCCAATGATCTTGCCATTCTGGCGCGCCACCTGGTCAAGGCACCGCGGGCCATGGCTTATGATCAACGCGCACGGCTTTTGCATCTGGTCATGGAAGATGGCGCGCTTGGCACGCTCACGCTCTATCGCGCCGAACAGGTCACGGCCTGGACAAGGCAGGAAACCAGCGGCGCCTTTCGCGCCATTGCGGAAGTGGAAGGCACGCTTTGGTGCGTGGTTGAACGCGCCGCCGGCATTTCGCTTGAACGCTTTGAAGATGGGCTCATGCAAGATGCCGCACTCACCGGTACTTCCATCACGCCGAAATCAACCTGGACCGGCCTTGCCCATTTGAATGGTCGAGAGGTGACCATCCTCGCGGATGGCGCAGTGCGCCCGAACGCCATTATCGCCAGCGGCGCCGTTACGCTTGCCTCTCCGGCCACGCAAATCGCGGTGGGTCTTGCCTATACGCATGAGATTGAACCCCTGCCCGCAGACCTGATTACACCTGCTGGTAGTGCCACAGGTCCTTCTCGGCTCGTTTCAGTCACTTTCCGTTTGCTGGAAACACCCGCAGTGAAGGTTGATCTGGGCAAAGGGCCGCAACCCTTGGCGCTCCGTCGCTTCAATATTGATCACTTTGATGCCCCGCCCACGCCATTTACGGGCGATGCAACGCTGCGTGGCCTGGGCTGGCGCAAGGATCGCATGGCCCCGCTTTGGCGCATCATCGGCACTGCCCCCCAGCCCTTGACGCTGCTTTCCGTCACAACCGAAATCAGGATGAATGACTGATGGCTCAAATCGCGACCATCGCCGGCCTCGCCATTGCTGGTGTGTCTGCCTATAATCAGGCGCAACAACAGCGCCAACGCAGGGCAGAAACACGCGTGCAACAGCAAGCGGCGCGTGAACACCAAATCGCCCAGCAACAGGTGATCACAACACAAGCCGCAGCCCAGCAACGCGCCCGGCAGGAAGTGCTGGCACGGACCATCGCGGCCACAAGGGCGCGGCTTGCGGCAGGGGGCATTTCCCCTGATGAGGGTTCCGCTGCCGCCCTTACCGCCGGCATGGTGGCTGATGCTGCACAGGATCAGGCGGAAAGCACTGAATTATTGCGCACGCGCCTAGCCGCCGGGCGCCCTTCCCTGCTCACTGCCAATGGCGATTTTCAGGGCTTTGTGCGCGCCACGCAATCCTTCGGTGCCATTGCGCGCAACCTTCTCGATTGATCCGCGCCGCCTTCTCCACCCCATCCGCAAGGAATCGCCATGTCTGAACACATCACCATTGGCGATGTGTCGCCACGCGCGCTCTACATCGCCAATGGCACGCAGCGCGTCTTCACCTTCGCCTTTGCCATCTTCGCCGATGATGATCTGGAAATCCGCATTGATGGTCTGA
Organism: Pseudomonadota bacterium; assembly: GCA_041174145.1. Lineage (GTDB taxonomy): Bacteria > Pseudomonadota > Alphaproteobacteria > Acetobacterales > Acetobacteraceae > Neoroseomonas. The sequence goes on along the minus strand of JBEDHL010000144.1, from coordinate 18,622 downwards.
TCCAGGCCACGGGCTTCTCCATCACCGGCGCAGGCGAGTCAGATGGCGGCATCGTCACCTTCATCGAAGCGCCGCCCAATGGCGCGCGTATCATGTTGCGTCGTCGCCTTATCCTGGCGCGCATGACGGATTTTCAGGAAAACAGCCTGCTCCGTGCCAGTGCCTTGAATGATGAGCTGGATTTCCAAATGGCCGCGCTACAACAAGTGGCAAGCGATCTGAGGCAAGCGATCCGCACCGATCCCGCTGATGATGGCAATATGCTGCTGCCCTTGCGTGCCGCGCGCGGCAATCGGCTACTGGGCTTTGATTCGCTCGGCGATATCGCGATTTTTGATCGTGACGGGCCGGAAATCACCCTGCCCTATCCGGGTGCCGTGCCACGCGCGGTGGAAGACAAGTTGAATGAACGGCTTTCCGTGCGCGATTTCGGCGCGCTTGGCGATGGTGTTGCCGATGATGGTCCCGCGCTGCAAGCCGCCATGAATGCCGCCGTTGTTTCCGGAAGGTTTTTGGAAATTGGCGAAGGCAGCTACCGCACCGGCCAACCGCTGCTGTTGGGTGGCGGCGCCGCAGGGCTGATCATGCGCGGCAGCGTGCTTTATGCCGGGCCTTCCGGGCAAACCGCACTTACCATTGGTGATGGCGGCGCGGTACGCAATGCGACAAAGCTCTATATGGGCATTCGCATTATTCGCGCCAGTATCTCTGATTGGGAGAATGAAGCCGATATCGGACTTGTGCTGCGTAATTTCGATTCCTGCCAGGTGGAAATCCGCCAAGTGGAAGGCTTCACCATCGGCATCCGCACCCTTGGCGAAGAACGTGGCTTTGAGGATACCACGCTGACGCTGGGGCGCATCGTCAATAACCGCATCGGGCTTGATGTCCGCACCGCCAGCGCCGCCGCCTGGAATACATCGGTGCGCTATTATGGCGGGCATTTCGCCATCGCTTCCAGCCTGCATACCTCGAAGGATCGCTTCGGCGTGCGGTTTTCCGCCGCACCTGGCGCCTATGTCGCGCATAATCGCCATATCTTTGATGCTCCCGGTTTTGAATTACAGGCGAAAGACCGGCCCATCAGCGGCATTCCCTTCCTCTGCCAGGTCAATAGCCGCGCCGTTTGGGCACGTGCCCTTCGCATGGAAGGTTGCAGCCCCTTCGTTGCGCGCCATACCGCAGGCGCGCAGGATCATCTTTATGAAATCGCCTGGGCCAGCCAGGCCTATAATATTGATGTGGATTACACCTCAAGCGCCACGCGCATTGGCGCAAGCGTCAGGCGCTTTCACCAGGCGGCTGCCTTCCGCGACGCCTCACGCGAAATCGCTGCCGTGCCTAGCCTGCGCGCGGCACGCTTTCGCTGGTCCACCAGCGAATGGGGTTTTGAAAAGCTCGCCTGTCTTTCCAGCAATGTTTCTTTCTCCCCAACACGACTGGAAGATTTCGCCTTTCCTGGGCTGGATGATTTCAACTTCACTGATCGCGGCGTACTGCTGACCGGTGGGCGCGGGCTTGGCTTTGTGGTGGATAGCCGCAATTGCCGTGAATTCGCCCTTGCCGCGGATGCGGATGGCGCGCGGCTTGTGGTCATGTGCTTCGATCAGGATCGTTACCTTATCAGCGAAGGCGCCACACCCGTGGTGCGCGCTTCCGGCCAAACGCTTATGTGGAATGCCACTGGCCGTTGGTGGCAAAGCGCCGCTGATATGGATGATGCAACGCTGACACGCCCGCAGGTGATCCGCCTTGCTGATCAGGTTGCCTACGCCATCATTGGTGTGGCGCGCATCGCGCGGGATTACGAAGTGCGTGCGCTACGGCTTTCCTGTGACCCACTTTTTGCGCCACCCTTACTGTATGGCCTGCCGGATTTGCCGCATGGCGCGCGCGAATTGGCCGCTGAATTGCCCTGGGATCCGGGCTCCATCGCGCCCGGCGCCTCGGCGCAAATCAATGTGCCCCTGCAAGGTGCCCGTCCTGGAGATTTCGCCACCGCCGCCTTCAGCCTCGCCACATCCGGCATCGTCATGCTGGCACAGGTGGGTGCGACGAATATCGTGACCGTCACCGCCTGGAACCGCAGCGCCATCGCCATCAATCTCGCCGCCGGCACCGTCCGTGCAAGGATAACCAAGGCATGAGGCGCCGTAAGAATAATATCGACCTCGGGCTTGATTTGCGTGATGCGATCAAGCGCGTGAGTGCCAGCTATGAAGCCGTGCTCGGCCTTGACCCACTGGTGGAAGATGAGGCGCTGATGCGCGCCCATCGTAACCATATCCAGCTCTGCCGTGCCGCGCTTGGCCATCTGGAAGCATTGCTGCGGCTGGCACGCGCCACGCATCAGGCGGATACGCAGGAAGTGAACGAAGCCGAACGCCTGCTGGCCGAAGCGCGCCAGGCGCTGGCCGCAGCACCCTTGCCGGATGAGGCTGTGCATGAGGAATGATCCGGATTTCCTCGAATTCCTCTGGCTTTGGAATCAACGCAGCGCCTTGGAAACGCCCGCCATTCATCGGCGCATCGCGCGCTGGCTGATGGCGCGGCGCGAAGCCGGGAATCGCCGCCTGCTGCTGATGGCTTTTCGTGGCTGCGGCAAATCCACGCTCATTGGGCTTTGGTGCGCCTGGCTTTTGCTGCGCAATCCATCAACGCGCATCCTGGTGGTGGCTGCCGATGCGCCGCTTGCCACACGCATGGTCGCTACCGTTCGGCGCATTCTGGAAACGCACCCGCTTTGTGCCGAATTACTGCCCGATGTGCCGGAAAACTGGGCCGCAGATCGCTTCACCGTCGCGCGCCCTGGCGCCTTGCGTGATCCTTCCATGCTGGCACAGGGCATTTCAGGCAATATCACCGGCGCGCGGGCCGATGTGATCATTTGCGATGATGTCGAAGTTGCCGGCAATTGCGACACTCGCGGCAAGCGCGATGCCTTGCGTGAACGCCTGGCAGAGCTGGAATTCATCCTGACCCCAGGCGGTACTATTTTATTCGTGGGCACGCCGCATTGTGAGGAAAGCCTCTATCGCGACCCGAAGCATGAGGATGCCTTCCTGCGCAGCTACCGGCGCCTCACGCTTCCCATCATGAACGCCGCAGGCGCCAGCGCCTGGCCGGAACGCTTCCCGAAGGAAGGCATCGCAGCACTTCGCCAACGTGTTGGCGCGCTGCATTTCGAGCGGCAAATGATGTTGAAGGCGCTGCCGGCCGAAGCCGCGCGGCTCGATCCCGCAGCGCTTATTCGTTATGCGGAGGAACCGGAATATCGCGAAGCCGGCGGGCGGGCGGAACTCAGCCTGCTCGGGCGGCGTTTGGTTTCTGGTGGTGGTTATTGGGATCCTGCCTATGGCCGCCCCGGCAGCGGCGATTCCTCCGTGCTCGCGGCCTGCTACGCAGATCACGAAGGCAATCATTTCCTACACCGGTTGCGTTATTTGACGCATGACCCGGATGCAGCAGCGGACCCCGCCACGCAGCAATGCCAGCAGGTGGCCGCCATTGCGCGTGATTTGCTGCTGCCCGTGATCCGCGTGGAAACCAATGGCATTGGCCGGTTTTTGCCCGCGCTGCTCAGGCGCGAATTGGCCAAGGCAGGTGCCGCCTGTTCGGTGGTGGAACAGAACAATCATCGCGCCAAGGCGGATCGTATTCTGGGCGCCTTGGAACCGGCGCTGGCCGCGCGGCGGCTGCATGCGAATGAAAGCGTGTTTCGCACGCGCTTCCCTGCGGAAATGGCAGAATGGGCGCCGGGCGTCAGTGGTGCGCGCGATGATGCTTTGGATGCGCTGGCGGGCTGCCTTTTGGCGGAACCGGTGCGCCTTGCCCGTGCCGGCCCGCCACCACGCGCGGCCTATTGGCGCGGAGGTTAAGCCGCGGGCCGCTTCAGAATTTCGGCGGCATGCCGCGCACGGCCCGCATCAGTGATTTCAAACCGGCCATCCGCGCGTTGCCGCGCCAATGCCATGCCAGAAAGGCGCAGCAGGCAGGGGCCATCCTTCAGCCCCTCGGGCCGGCCATGCGGGCCCACCAGCGTGAGCCGATGCAAAGCCGAACGGCAGCAGGTTTCCAGATAAGGCTCATTCCACATGGGCCTGGCTTTCCTTTCCGGCGTTTCGCCATCCCTGTTTTGGGGAGGGCACGCCGCTTCTTCAAGCTTTCAGCATAAGGCCAAGCAGCATGTCTATGCAGATTGACCCCCAATGGTGGTTCACCGCCATAGAGGCGCCCGTCGTTGCCGCGCTTTTTTGGATGATCCACGGCCTCCGACGCGAATTGCACGCGCGCATTCAACGCGGTGATGAACGTGATTCGGATGCGCTGACCCGCACGCGGGAAGATTTGGCGCAATTCAAGCTGGAAGTGGCGCGCACCTATGTGCCGCTTTCGCTGATCCGCGATCTGGACCGCAGAATCTCCGATCATTTGGTGCGGATCGAGGAGAAGCTTGAAGATGTCTCCCGCGCGGGCATCGCCGCCGCGCAAGCGGTGCGCCGGATGGAGGAACGGGAATGACCAAACTCCCCCCGCCGCGCGCGATTGATATTGAAATCCTGGCCATGACGCTTTGGGCAGAAGCCGCCGATAAACCCGTGCGCGCCATTGAAGCCCTGGCAGCGCTGGTGATGAACCGCCTAAGCGCGGGCCGAGACCCCAATGCGCGCCATATCGCCGCCATCTGCCGCGCGCCCTTCCTGTTTTCCTGCTGGAATAGGCGGGACCCGCGCCACGCTTCGCTACGCGCCATTCCACCCAGCGATGCGGCTTTTGCGATCTGCCGGCGCATTGCGCAACGCGCCGCTTCCGGCCTGCTGCCCGACCCAACGGGCGGCGCGACGCTGTGGCATGATGCGGCGCATCTGCCCGCCTGGGCGGTGGGGCAAGCCAGCATTCGTGAAATCGGCGGGCTTTGCTTCTATCGCGCCGAGGATATCAGCGCCCCGCCGCCACGCGCGGCGCCGCCAAGCCTTGTGCTGGCAAAAGCGGTTTAGCGCTTAGCCTACAGGCACCACTTCACGCTGCGCGGCTTGAATAGGCGCGCCATCGCCAAGCCGATGCCAGGCACCGCTCATTAAAATCTCACTTGGTTTGAAGCGCGCCTTATAGGCCATTTTGCGGCTTTCCGGCACCCAGTAACCCAAATAGACATAAGGCAGGCCAAGCGATCGCGCGCGGCCGATCAGCCACAATACGGCGAAGGTGCCGAGTGAACGCTTATCCTCATCCGTATCGAAAAAGGAATAAACGGCGGAAAGCCCATCGGCAAGCCAATCCGTCAGGCAGGCGCCCACAAGCCTGTCACGCGCATCGCGGAATTCCAGAATGCCCGTGCTGATCGGCGTATCTTCGATCATGGCGCGGTAATCATAATAGCCCATGGCAGCCATATCACCATCGGCATGGCGGGTTTTCTGGTAGCGCTGGAACAGCGTGAATTGTTCCGCCGTGGCGCGGGCCGGCATTTCGGAAATGCTCAAATCCGCATTGGCGCGCAGGATGCGCCGCTGCGTGCGGTCTGGCGTGAAATCCTCACTCACCACGCGGATCGGCACACAGGCCTGGCAGCCGGGGCAAACCGGCGCATAGGCAATGTTATGGCTACGGCGAAACCCAGCGCGCGAAAGCCGTTCATGCAGCGTTTCCGCTTCGGTGCCTGAAAGCTCGGTCACAATCTTCCGTTCTGTCCTGCCGGGCAAATAGGGGCAGGGCAGCGGCGCAGTCGTGTAGAAGAATTGCGGTCGGCGGGGTGGACGATGCAGCATGCCCTTATATTTTCGCCCCAGCGCGCGCCGGAATCAACCACCTTGCAAAAGGGCGCTTCATGGCGCGGGCTTCAGGGCGATCTGCCCCGTCACTCCTCGTGCTGCGGCCAGCGGCACAAGCGCGCCATCGCGCCAGAAGGGCAGCATATCCCCCCAATGCCGGCTGAAGGGGTGGCCGGATTGGCCGGTCGCGATCACCGCAAAGGCGCCATCCGGCGCGGCCAAATCCATCACGCCGCGAAACCCAGCGCCATGCACGGCGGCGAAGCCGCCCCCCCGAAAGGCAGCTCGTGCCACGGTTTCTCCATCCCCGCCCGGCGCGGCGCGCAAGCCCAGCCAATCCCGCAGGAAGGGGATGAAGCGCAGCAAGGCGTGATCAAATTGCGCCACATGCGCTGCCCCCCAACGCCATGCGCGGGGATCAGGGCCATGCTCAGGCGTCAAAGCCGCTACCGTATCGCTCAGCGCCGCCGCCAGCAAAGGCGCGCAGCCTTCCACGCCGCACCAGCGCATAGCCGCATCACCACCCCGCAACAGCGGGCGCAGAAATTCCGGCGAAGGGGCAAAGGCATCTGGCGGCAGCTTCGCCTGCACCAGCAGCGCGGCGCCAAAGCGGCGGAGCGTGGCGTGGAAAATCAGCGGTTCTGGCCGCGCTGCCGCCATTTCCCCATCCCAGGCTTGCAACAGCGCCAGCGCTTGGCCAGCGGCACCTTCCATCGGCGCCAGCGCGCGAAAGGCCGGCAAGGTTTCAGCGGCGAAAAGGCTGAAGCGGTCCATCTGCAAGGCTGCAAAATCAGCGGGTGTGTGTTGTGACTGCGCGGCCAGCCCCGCGCCAATGCGCCGAAAGCGCCAATCGCCATGCCAATCCCGGCTGAGAAAGGCCGGGTGTTCCGCCGGTGCGACGCGGTTATTCGCATTCACAATCACACCGCTTGCCGGGTTTTCAACATGCGGCTTGGCGGCAAAGGGCAGAAACCCATCCCAGCCAGCCGCGCCATCCCAGCCCGGGCGCGGCAAAGCGCCATCCCCGCCACGGCGCAGCGGCACCCGCCCCACAATCAACATGGCAAGCCCGCCGGCGCGATCCGCCAGCATCAGGTTCTGCACGGGGCTGGTGATATCCTCAGCCGCCGCGCGGGCTTCCTTGATGTCGCGCGCGCCATTCAGGCGCAATAAGCCGCGCGCGGAAGTCTCGCCTGCCGCCAAGCTCACCATGGCAAGTGACAACACCGTGCCGGATGTGCCCTGAAAACCTGGATCAAGATCGGATAGCACTGGCCCGTGGCGGGTTTCGCGAAAGCGAAACACCACCGGCGCCGCGCCACGCACCGCAATCTCAGCCTCATGCCAGGTGAAATCGCGCAGGCCATCGGGCGTTTCATAACGCCCGCCTTCGCCCAGTTTTTCGATCACAATATCCTGCGTATCGGCATGGGTGGTGGTGAAACCCCAAGCCAGGCTTTCATTCCGCCCAATCACAATACCCGGCACGCCGGGCGCAGTGGCCCCCATCAGCAGGCGCCCGTTTGGCAGTGAAATGCGCGCAAGATACCAAAGTATGGGCGCGCTATGGGAAAGATGCGGATCAGCCGCCAGCAATGGCGCATCTGAGGCACTCCGCCCTGCCCCCACCACCCAGGCATTGGAAGCAATTTCCGGCAAAGGCGCATCTTCCGGAAAGCGCGGCAGATGCGCGGCGAGCGAGGTGAGCGCATCGGCATTCACAGCCTCTCCCCGCAAGGCGCCGCTGGCTTTGGTTGGGCTACGCAGCAAGGGTTCATCAGGCCTGCCGGGGGAAAGATCCTCAGGCCACAGATCGCCCAATTGTTCCGGTGAAAGCAGTTCCGCCAGCCGCGCGCGTTCCAATTCCATGCGCCAATTGCCACCGAGCCATAGCCCCATGATCTTGCCCCAAAGCAGGCTATCCACGGGCTGCCAGGGTGCGGGCGCGCCAAGGGCAATGAATTCCGGCGCGGCAAAGCGCCCGCGCGATGTGATCCAGCCATTCACCCCGCGCGCATAGGCTTCCAAAGCCGCGCGGGTTGCGGGGTCCAGCACCGCCAAATCCGCCGCCGCGCGTTCTTCCAACCGCAATAGCCGCATGAAGCGATCCAGCCTGAGTGCCGCAGCGCCCGCAATGGCCGCGGTCTGGCCCCGCGCACCACGCCGCATCATTTCCATCTGAAACATCCGGTCGCGCGCATGGAAAAAACCAAGCGCCGCCCAGGCATCTTCTTCCGATTGGGCCTGGATATGCGGAATGCCGTGGCTATCGAGCGTGATGGCAACCGGCGCAGCAAGCCCCGCAAGTGCAAGTTCAGTGTTACGCGCGGGCAGGCTCCACCACAGCGCGCCAGCAATACCGCCGATGATCAGCAGAATGATTGCGGCCAGAAACATACCAAGGCGCTTCGCCCAAAACCCAAAGCCACGGCGGCGCGGGTGGCGGTGCCTCATGCGGGTGGGGGCAGATTGCCGGTGCGGATCAGAAAGGCCGCGCGCGCCGCGGCACCCTGCCAATCCGCATTGCCATCCGGGCAGCGCACCAGCTTGACGGAAGGATACCAGACAGTGTCTTCGCGCCCATACTGCCAGCGCCAATCTGAATTTCGCCCATGGGTCAGCATCAGCGCGGGGCGCCCAAGCGCGCCGGCCAGATGCAGCACAGCGGTATCCACTGTCACCACCAGATCAAGCGCCATGATTGCGGCGGCGGTATCCAGAAACCAATCCGGGCCATTATCCATCTCTGGCCCCAGGCGATCGAGCGCGAAGGGGGCTTCGGTATCCTCGCCTGGCCCCTTTTGCAGCGCGAACAGCCGCGCGCCACGCAAGGCCGCGATGGGCGCGAAAACCGCAAGCGGGACAGAACGGTTGCGATCCACCGGCGCCTTCGGATTGCCCTGCCAGACAATGCCAATGCTAAAGCCCTGATCACCATTGCGCTGGCGCCAGCGCGCCACGCGTTCGGGCTCCGCCGCCAGATAAGGGATACGGCCTTGATAGTATTGCGGGCGCAGCCCAAGCGCGCGCGGCAAATTCAGCAAGGGTAGCCAGGCTTTCACGCCATGAATACGCCCAGCCTCTCCGCCCGGGCGTGCATCAATTCCTTCCAGCACCGGCGCCAGAAGTTTCATCACGCGCGGATCAAGCACCGCATGCACGCGTACACCGCGCGCGCGCAGCATGGGCAGGAAGCGCGCGAATTGGATGGTATCGCCAAGCCCTTGTTCGCCCATCACCAGCAGCGATTCCGGCAGCGCGCCGCCACGCCAGATCGGCATGGCTTCCGGGCCATTCGGGCCGGGGCGCGTGACCTTGGTGAAGACCTCCGGCATCAAATCGAAACGCACTTCGTAAGCGTCCCAGGCTTCCTGCCAAAGCCCAGCGCCAAATAACGCGCGCGCCAAGGCCGCCTTTACCTGCAGATTTTCAGGGCGCAGTTGGGACAGCACCCGCAAGGCCGCCGCGGCTTCCGCGCAGCGCCCGGCATCCCGCGCATCCTCAAGCAGATTGAGGATGGGCGAGATATCGGGGCCTTCCGCCATGGAGGGTTTCTACCGTCGGCCTGACGCGAAGCGCACCGCTTCTTCAGCGGCACGGAACAGGGCACGCGCCTTTTGGCGCGTTTCCTCATATTCCGCCTTGGGGTCGCTATCGGCCACTACACCCGCGCCGGCCTGCACATACATCACGCCATCCTTGACCAGCGCGGTGCGGAGCGCGATGCAGGTATCCATGCCGCCATCAGCGCCGAAATAGCCAACGCCGCCGGCATAAAGCCCACGGCGGGAAGGTTCCAATTCCTCGATGATTTCCATGGCGCGAATCTTTGGCGCCCCTGTCAGTGTGCCGGCGGGGAAGCCCGCGCAATAGGCATCCAGCGCATCCAGCCCAGCGCGCAAGCGGCCCTGCACTTCGGAACCGATATGCATGACTTGCGAATAACGCTCCACCTGGAATTGCGCGGTGACTTTGACAGAACCGATTTCGGAAACGCGCCCGACATCATTGCGCCCAAGATCAAGCAACATCAGGTGTTCGGCGCGTTCCTTCGGATCGGCCAGCAATTCCACTTCCAAAGCGCGATCTTCTTCCGGTGTTGCGCCACGCCGGCGCGTGCCGGCCAAGGGGCGCACAGTCACGGCGCCATCGCGCGCGCGCACCAGGATTTCCGGGCTGGCACCCACCGCCGCGAAGCCGCCGAAATCGCAGAAGAACAGGAAGGGTGCCGGGTTGATCCGGCGCAATGCGCGATACAGCGCAAACGGGGGCAAAGCGAAGGGCACGGAAAAACGCTGCGACGGCACAATCTGAAAACAATCCCCGGCGCGAATGTAATCCTTGGCGCGTTCCACCGCCGCGATATAGCTGGCTTCCGTGAAATTGCTGTCTGGTTGGGGCAGCGCGGGCAGATCAGCGGGCGGCGCCGGGCGCGGTACGGGCCGATCAAGCGCGGCTTCCGCTTCATCCAACCGCGCATTGGCCGCTTCCCACGCGGTTTGCGGATCAGCACCCGGCCAGACCGGCGCGCAAAGCATCAGCGTATCACGCACGTGATCAAACACGGCCATCAGGGTTGGGCGCGTCATCACCGCATCTGGAATGCCCAGCACATCGGGATTGGTGGAGGGCAGTTTTTCAATCAGCCGCACCAGATCATAGCCCAAATAGCCGAATAGCCCGGCGGCAATGGGCGGCAAGCCAGCCGGCACCGCCATGCGGCATTCATTGATGGTGGCGCGCAGGCTTTCCAGCGCATTGCCCGCCACCGGCACAAAACCATGCGGCGCGGAAAGCGCGTGGCGATTGATTTCCGCCTTGCCATTGCGGCAGCGCCAGATCAAATCCGGCGCCATGCCAATGGCGGAATAGCGCCCGCGCGCTGCCCCGCCTTCAATGCTTTCCAGCAAAAACGCATTGGCCTGCGCGCCGCCGGTGAGTTTCAGGAAAGCGCCGACGGGCGTTTCCAAATCCGCGACACGTTCACGGACCAGAATTTGCCCCTGCCCCGCTTCCAGCGCTGCGCGAAAGGCTGCGAAACCGCCGCTGCTCATCGTCCCACCACCTGTTCCAGCACGGTTTGATTGATGCGCACCTTGGCACGCGCGCGCAATGCCGCCTGGTATTGCAGTTCCAAATCCTCGGCCACCGCTTGTTCAATTTCAACCCGCACGCGGCCCATGCCTAGAGGATCAGCCGCGGGATCAAGCCGCAGGATATCAACCACCGCCGCCACCGCGAAACCGCCGCGAATTTCCGCCATGGTCGCTTCCCCGCGCTTGGCTTCAAACAAGGGCGGCAGCAATTCTGGCGGCAAGGGGCTGCCCTGCGCAGGATCGCGCCCGAAAGGCGCAGTGCGCGTGCTAACCAGGCCCATTTCCTGCGCGGCTTCCACCAGGGTTTTGCCGCCACGCTGCGCGGCCAAAAGCCCCGCTGCGCGTTCTTCCGTGAAGCGCCGGCGCGCATCGGCCGTCACGGCCCGGCGCAAATCCTGTTCAACTTCGGCAAAGGGGCGAAGCTGGGGGGGCGTAATGGCGCTGACATCAATCGCCACAAAGGCATCGCCGAATTCCTGCAAGCGCGGCGCAGCGCCCTGATCCTGCGCAAAAATTGCGCGCAGCACGGCATTTAGTTGATCCGCGGGCACGGGCAACGCCACGGCTTCATTGGCAGGGGTCCGGCCACCAGGATCAAGCGTTGCATTCACCAGCGTCAAGCCAAAGCGCGGCGCGGCTTCAGCCAATGTCATGCCGCCCGCCAACGCATCTTCCACCTTATTGCCACGTTCATAAGCAAGATCGAGTGCGCGGTCCTTCGCCACATCACGCCGCAATTGATCACGCAATTGATTCAGCGTGAAAATCTGGCCGGGTTCCACTGCTTCAACGCCAATCACATGCCAGCCAAAGGGGCTTTGCACGGGATCCGTCACGCTTTGCGGCGCGGCGGCAAAGGCGGCATCGGCCAAGGCCGGGATGGGCAGGCTGGCCTTATCGCCCATGGGCAAAGCCATGGCCTGGCCGCCGGCGGCGGTTGCCGCGGCTTCCACCGTTTCCCAATCAGCGCCCGCTTGCCAAAGCTGCGCCACTTCCCGCGCGCGGGCTTCATCGGCCAGCACCACCTGGCGGATTTGCCGACGCTCTGGCCTGTCATATTGGCCGTGGCGCGCTTCGAAAGCCTGTTTGATATCGTCTTCGGAAACCGCGATTTCAGCCGCCAGCGTTTCAGCCGACAGCACGGCGATGCTGATTTGCCGATATTCTGGCGTGGAGAATCGCTGCGGGTTGTTTTCCAAATAGCGCTGCAATTGCGCTTCAGTGGGTGCTTCCGGTTCCGGCGCGGCCGAGAATGGCAGCAGCACAACATCCGCCACGCGCCGTTCCGTCAGCCACACCAGCAGCGGCGCGGTTTGCGCATCGGACGCAGCGGCGCCCGAACGCACCGCGCCAAGCAATTGCTGGCGCAGCAAATCGCCCCGGATCAGGGAAAGGAATTGCGGTTCAGAAAGTTCGTTGCTGCGCAGCACCTGGGCAAAAATCTCACGCGAAAACCGTCCATCGGCACCGCGCAGGCCGGGGATGGCGAAGATCGTCTCCCGCACTGCTTCTTCCGGCGCCACCACGCCCATGCGCTGCGCTTCGGCCAGCATGGCGCGTTCACCGATCAGGTTTTCCAAGGCACCGGTGGCAACCGCGCGGCGGATCGCTTCATTCGGTTCAAAGCGATTACCCAACTGGCGCGAGATTCGCGACATTTCGCGCCGCGCGGCCATTTGCGCCTCATCGGCTTCAATGGACATGCCGCCCACATTCGCCACCGCGGTATCGCGGCCGATCTTGCGCACAACATCCTCAACGCCCCAGACGGCGAAGGAGAGGACGAGCAGGATGAAAAACGCCCTGGCGACCCAGGTGGAGGCAAGGCGACGCATGAAGGTAATCATGAAACAAGTGATTACCGCCGCACGGGCCGGCGCGAAAGGCCCGATGCTTGCCAAGCCCCCGGGTGGCGGCTAGCCAATCACGCAAGAATGAACACCCTAGCCCCAGGAGGAACCCCCGCATGACCCCCGGTGTGCGCCCGCTGATCGCCGGCAATTGGAAAATGCATGGGCTGGCCGCCGATGGGCTGGCCCTGGCCCGGGCCGTTGCCTCCGGGGCGGCTGGGCTGAAGGCGGAGATGCTGCTCTGTCCCCCCGCCACGCTGATCGCCCCCCTCGCCCAGGCTTTGGCCGGCGCTTTGGCCCTGGGCGGGCAGGATTGCCATGAGGCCGCCAAGGGCGCCCATACCGGGGATATTGCCGCCGCCATGCTGAAGGATGCCGGCGCCACTTACGTGATTCTGGGCCATTCGGAACGCCGCATGGCCTACCGGGAAACCAGCCACCGCGTGCGTGCCAAGGCCGAAGCGGCGCTGGCGGCGGGGCTGATCCCCGTGGTTTGCGTGGGCGAACCCGAGGATGACCGGCTTCTGGGCCGGGCCGAGGAAGTGGTGGCCGAACAAATGACCGAGAGCCTGCCGGAGGGCTTCGGCGCCGCCGGCGGCGTGGTGGCCTATGAACCGGTTTGGGCGATTGGCACCGGCCGTACGCCGACGGAAGCCGATATTGCCGCCATGCATGCCATGATGCGCGGGAAGCTGGCGGCCAGCTTCCCGGCCGAGGGCGCGGGGCTTCGCTTGCTCTATGGCGGTTCGGTCAAGCCCAGCAATGCCGCAGCCATCCTGGCCCTGCCCCATGTGGATGGCGCGCTGGTCGGCGGCGCCAGCCTGGTTGCCGAGGATTTTCTGGCGATTGCGCGGGCGGCGGGCTAGGCCCCACTTCCCGCCTTGTCGCGGCGCCCCGTGGCGCCTAACTTCGCTGTCTCAAATTCCAGGAGGATGCCAGCATGTTCAAGGGTTCCATGGTTGCGCTGATCACGCCCATGCGCGCGGATGGGTCCGTGGACGAAAAAGCCTTCCAGGAATTGGTGCAGTGGCAGATTGCCGAAGGCACCGAAGGCTTGATCCCCGTTGGCACCACCGGCGAAAGCCCCACGCTTTCGCATGAAGAACATATGCGCGTGGTGGAACTTTGCGTGGAAGCCGCCGCCGGGCGCGTGCCCGTGATTGCCGGCACCGGCAGCAACAGCACGGCGGAGGCGATTGAATTCACCCGCCACGCCAAGAAGGCCGGCGCTGATGGCTGCCTGGTGGTGACGCCCTATTACAATAAGCCGACGCAAGAGGGCCTCTATCTGCATTTCAAGGCGATTGCCGATGCGGTGGATCTGCCCATGGTGATGTACAATATCCCAGGCCGCAGCGTGATTGACATGAGCGTTGAGACCACGGCGCGCTTGGCCAAGCATCCGAATATTGTTGGCATGAAGGATGCGACAGCGAACCTCGTGCGGCCTTTGCATACGCGCCGCGCCTGCGGGGCGGATTTCGCGCAGCTTTCTGGCGAAGACCATACCGCCATTTCCTTCATGGCCGCTGGCGGGCATGGCTGCATCAGCGTCACCGCCAATGTCGCGCCGCGGCTTTGCGCGGAAATGCACAAGGCCTGGCGCGCAGGGCGCGTGGATGAGGCGATGGAAATCCAGGACCGCCTGGTGCCTTTGCATGATGCGCTGTTTGCCGAGACCTCTCCGGGCCCGGTGAAATATGCGGCAAGCCTGCTGACCAAAAGCACCGACCATTGCCGCCTGCCGCTGGCCCCTGTGGGTGAGGCGACCCGTGCGCGGGTGCGCGATGCCATGGTTTCGGTTGGCCTGTTGAACTGAAAGGGATGCGCCCGCGCGGTGGGTGCTTGAGATATGGCTGAACCGCGCAAAAAGGGCATGATTTCCCACGGGATCGCCGCGCAGAACCGCAAGGCGCGGTTTGACTACAAGATCAATGAAACCATCGAAGCGGGGCTTGCTTTGGTGGGGCCTGAGGTGAAGTCACTCCGCGCCGGGCGGGCCACGCTGACGGAAGCCTGGGCCGGCGAACGCGATGGGGAGATGTGGCTGTTCAATGCCCATATCCCGGAATGGCAGGCGGGTTCCTTCGTGGCGCGGTTTGAACCACGCCGCCCGCGCAAGCTGCTTTTGCACAGCAAGCAAGCCCGCGAATTGATTGGTGCCATCACGCGCGAAGGGGCAACGCTTGTGCCGCTGGATATTCACTTCAATGAACGCGGGCGGGCGAAGGTGTTGTTGGGCTTGGCTGAGGGGAAGAAGAAGCATGACAAGCGCGCGGCGATTGCGGCGCGGGACTGGCAGCGGGATAAGGCAAGGTTGATGCGGGATAGGGGGTAGATTACCCCTTCACCTGCGCCGCCGTACTTATCGCCCCAGCCTCCCGCAGCGCCGCGCGTTGTTCTGGTGTAAAGCCAAACACGCCCCCCAGCACTTCTTCCTCATGCTGATTGAGAAACGGGCTCGGCTTCAGTGCCGGTGCCGGCGCATCCGCAAAACGCAAAGGTGAGGATGGCAAGCACACCCGCCCCACCTCAGGATGCTCCACCCAATGCAGCATGCCGCGTTCATGCATGCCGGCATCATTGATCACCTCATCCAAATCGCGCACGGGCGCTGCCGGCACGCCGAATTTGCGTGTCGCCGCCACGGCTTCTTCGCGCGTCATGGCCGAAAGCCAATCGGTGACCATGGCATCCACTTCGGCCATGTTTTGCACCCGCGCGGGGTTGGTGGCGAAGCGCGGATCGCCCATCAAATCTTCGCGCCCCATGGCGCGCAGCAGGCGGTTCCAATGGTCTTCCTTGACGACGATGATCGCCAGATACCCATCACTGGTCGGATAGACATTGTATGGCGCCATCGCCAGGCCCGCATGGGAATTGCCGGTGCGCGGCGGGATGGTGCCGCGCTTGCCGCCGAAATGCATGCCAAGCGCAGAAGCCAAACAGGGGTAGACCGTATCCTGCATGGCGATTTCCACGAAGCGCCCGCGCCCGGTGCGTTCCCGGTCAAACAGCGCGGTAAGCGCGGCGGCGTAAAGATGCGTGCCGCCCAGAAAATCCACCACCGCCGGGCCGGATTTCACGGGCGGGCCATCCGGGAAGCCCGTTGTGTGCATGATGCCGGATGCCGCCTGCACCGTCAGGTCCATGGCCAGCTTGTCGCGATCCGGCCCGGAACGGCCATAACCCGATGCCGCCGCATAGATCAGGCGCGGATTGCGCTTGAGCAGCACTTCCCAGCCAAGGCCAAGCTTATCCATCGCCCCCGGCGCGAAATTCTCAATCAGAATATCGGCGCGATCCACCATGGAAAGAAACAGCTCGCGCCCCGCTTCATTCTTGAAGTCAATCGAAATGCCAAGCTTGTTGGAATTCAGCATGGCCTGCGGCACGGAACCGCCGGAAACCATCGTCCGGCGGCGGAGAGATTCCCCCCCCGGCGGTTCAATCTTGATGACGGTGGCGCCCGCCATCGCCATCAGGAAGGAACAATAAGGCGCCTGATAAATCTGCCCGAGATCGAGAACGAGTATCCCATCCAGCGGGCGATGCGGTTCCGCCATCCGGGCTTAGACCTTGGAGCCCAGAATGCGCCGGCCAATGGCGCTGCGATGCACCTCTGAAGGGCCTTCATAAACGCGCATCAGGCGCACCTGCTGGTGCATCAATTGCAATGGAAGTTCCTTCGTGACACCCATGGCGCCGAAGGTCTGCATCGCCTGGTCCAGAATATCCTGGGCCATCTCCGTGCCTTCCACCTTCAGCATGGAAGCTTCCATGCGCACATCAGCGCCCGCATCAAGCTTGGCCGCCAGATCAGCCACCATCAGCTTGCAGGCATGCATGCGCGTGGCCGCTTCTGCCACCCACCATTGAATGGCCTGGCGGTCGGCCAGCCGTACGCCAAAGGTCACGCGGTTGCGCGCCTGATCCGCCATCATGTCCAAGGCGCGACGTGTCATGCCAACGCAGCGCGCGCCCATTTGCAGGCGGCGCACATTCAGGCGGAGTTGCATCGGCGCATAGCCGCGGCCCAATTCGCCGAGCACTTGGGATTCCGGCACGCGGCAATCCTCGAATACCAATTCGTAAGTCTTGCGCCCGCCAATCATGGAAATTTCGCGTTCAATGATGAAGCCCGGCGTGCCCTTTTCCACGATGAAGGCCGTGACCCCTTCCTGGCGCTTGCCTTCGCCGGTGCGCGCCATGAGGATGATGAAATCAGCGCGCGGCACATTGCTGACCCAAATCTTGCGGCCATTGATGACCCAATCATTGCCATCCTTCACCGCGCGGGTCGTCATGCCGGCGGGGTCACCGCCCGCGCCGGGTTCGGAAATGGCCATGGCGGAACGCGCCGTGCCTTCAGCGTAAGGCGCCAGATAACGCTCCCGCTGCATGGAATTGGCGACCGAGAGCATCATGTGCAGATTGGGGCTATCGGGCGGGATGACGAAGGGCACGCAGGCACGGCCCAATTCTTCTTCCGCCGCCGCGAGCGAGCTGAGGGAGAGATTCGCGCCGCCGAATTCTTCCGGCACATCAAGCCCCCAAAGGCCCAATTCCTTGCAGCGCGCAAGCAGCCGCGTTTCTTCTTCTTCGGAAAGCTTATAGCCCTTGCCTTCGGCTTCGCGCTTCAGAATCGTGGGCTCAAGCGGGATCAGTTCCTTATCCACGAAGCGCGCGACCAGGTCTTGCAACATGCGCGTTTCTTCGGTGGGGGCGAAGGGTAAAGGGTTATGGTCCATGGCGGCTGCTTCCTTGTTCTGATGCGCAAGGCATCACCAGCGGGGCGATGCGTCAAGGCGCGAAATGTCAGAATATCGCGCCGAAGGGCAGGACTGTCACGCGATCCCCCGGGCTGACCGCCGTGATATCTTCCGGCAATTCGACAAAAGCATCCGATTGCGTCAGCGATGTCAGCAGCCCCGCCCCTTCTCGCGCAAACTTCCGCGCGCGCGGCAGGCCGCCCGTGGCATGCAGGCTGACGCGCACATATTCGCGCCGCCCGGCCTTTTTGCGGTAGCTGAAATCCGCCTCCGCCACGAAGCGCGGCAGGGCTTCCGGCAGGGCGCCGGCCAGGCGCAGCACCAAGGGCCGCGCCAGATGCAGGAAGGTGACAACGGCGGCCACGGGATTGCCCGGCAGGCCCAAAACCGGCGTGCCATCCACCAGGCCCATCGCCGCAGGCCGCCCCGGCTTCACCGCCAGCCGCCAAAACACCAACCGCCCGCCGGCTTCGATGGCGGCGCGGACATGGTCTTCCTCCCCGGTGGAAACACCGCCGCTGGTCAGCAGCAGATCATGGCCAGCAGCGGCCTGACGCAAAGCGGCTTCAGTGGCGGCGCGGTCATCGGGCAGAATGCCAAGATCATGCGCTTCCACGGGCAGCGCCGCCAGCAGCGCCAGCAGCGTGAAGCGGTTGCTGTCATAGCTCTGCGCCGGGCCAAGCGGGCTGCCGGGGCTCGCCAATTCATCGCCGGTGGAAAACACGCCAACCTTCAGGCGCGGGCGCACCGCAAGCCGCGCCTGCCCCAAGGCAGCCGCGAGGCCGATCTCCGCCGGGCCGAGCCTTTTGCCCTCAGGCAAAGCCAGCGCACCGGCAGCGATATCCTCCCCCGCTGGGCGCGCATTGGCCCCAAGCTTCAGGCCGGGGGGGATGAAAATCGCCGCACCATCACAGCGCACATCTTCCTGCATCACGGCGGTATCAGCGCCTGACGGCATGGGGGCGCCGGTGAAAACGCGCATCGCCTCACCAGCGGCCAGCGCGCGCGGCGCGGCATGGCCGGCGGCGATGCGGCCAACCTCGCGCAAGGCGGTCTCAGCCCCCGGCGTCAAATCGGCATGGCGGAAGGCCCAGCCATCCACGGCGGCGTTGAAGAAGGGCGGCAGGGGCAAG
>JBEDHL010000143.1:0-14945 GCA_041174145.1 Pseudomonadota bacterium | reverse complement strand
CCGCCTTTATGAAGGCTGGGAAGCGTCAGGCGCTTTTTCCGCCCGCCCGGAAAGCCCAGCCCGGCCCTTCACCATCATGATCCCGCCGCCCAATGTTACGGGCAGCCTGCATATCGGCCATGCGCTGGATAATACCTTGCAGGATGTGTTGATCCGCTGGCGGCGCATGCAGGGGCGTGATGCGCTGTGGCAGCCCGGCACGGACCATGCCGGCATTGCGACACAAATGGTGGTGGAACGCCTGCTGGCGGAACAGAAGCAACCGGACCGCCGTTCCATGGGGCGCGAGGCCTTCCTGAAGCGCGTATGGGAATGGAAGGCGGAATCGGGCGGCACCATTACGCGGCAATTGCGCCGGCTGGGTGCGTCGCTTGATTGGCCGCGTGAACGCTTCACGATGGATGAAGGGCTTTCGGCGGCGGTGCGCGAAGTATTCGTGACGCTGTTCCGCCAAGGCTTGATCTATCGTGACAAGCGATTGGTGAATTGGGACCCGAAATTCCTGACGGCGATTTCCGATCTGGAAGTCGAAAGCAAGGAAGTGAAGGGCAATCTCTGGCATTTGCGCTATCCGGTGGAAGGCGCGCCGGCGCGGTTTTTGGTGGTGGCTACCACGCGCCCGGAAACCATGCTGGGCGATACTGCCGTGGCCGTACATCCCGAAGATGCGCGCTTCAAGGATTTGATCGGCAAGCGCGTGATCCTGCCGCTTTTGGGCCGCGCCATTCCGGTGGTGGCGGATGAATATTCCGATCCGGAAAAGGGCTCGGGCGCCGTTAAGATCACGCCCGCGCATGACTTCAATGATTTTGAAGTTGGGCGGCGCCATGATTTGCCGATGCCATCCGTGCTGGATGCCGAAGGCCGTGTGATGCTGGAAGAAATCACCGCGCATTTCGCCGCCGCTGAAGGCATTGCGGATCATGATTTTGTGCGCGGCCTGGCCGGGCAGGACCGCTTCGCGGCGCGCAAGGCGATTGTTGCGAGGCTTGAGGAATTGGAGTTGGTCGAGAAGATCGAACCCCATACCCATATGGTGCCGCATGGTGATCGTTCCGGCGTGCCGATTGAACCGCGCCTGACGATGCAATGGTATGTTGATGCCAAGACGCTCGCCGCCCCCGCCATTCGCGCGGTGGAAACCGGGCAGACGGTCTTCACGCCCAAGCAATGGGAAAACACCTTCTTCGCCTGGATGCGCGATATCCAGCCCTGGTGCATTTCCCGCCAGCTTTGGTGGGGCCATCAAATCCCCGCCTGGTATGCGCCGGATGGTGAGGTTTTCGTCGCCCATAGCGAAGAAGAAGCACAAGCCGCGGCGCGGGCGAAGTTCGGCCATGCGGTTGCGCTGACGCGTGATGAGGATGTGCTGGATACCTGGTTTTCCAGCGCGCTTTGGCCCTTTTCCACCATTGGTTGGCCGGAAAAGACGCCGGAACTCGCGAAATACTATCCCGGCGATGTGCTGGTGACGGGCTTTGACATCATCTTCTTCTGGGTTGCCCGGATGATGATGATGGGCATTCACTTCATGGGTGAAGTGCCGTTCAAGACCGTTTGCATCCATGGGCTGGTGCGCGATGAAAAAGGGCAGAAAATGTCCAAATCGCGCGGCAATGTAATGGACCCGCTGGAATTGGTGGATGCCTATGGCGCCGATGCCATGCGCTTCACACTCTGCGCCCTGGCGGGGCCGGGGCGGGATATCAAACTTGGGCGGCAGCGTGTGGAAGGCTATCGGTCTTTCGCCACGAAAATCTGGAATGCGGCGAGGTTCTGCGAAATGAATGGCATTGCGCCGGTGGCAGGGTTTGATCCTGCCTCGGCGCGCTTGCCGCTTTCCCGCTGGGTCTTGGATACAACCAATTCGGCCTTGGCCGAGGCGAATGCCGCGCTGGAAGGCTTCCGCTTCGATGATTACGCCAAGGCCTGTTATCGCTTCGCCTGGAATGATTTCTGCGACTGGTTCCTGGAATTTGCCAAGCCCGTGCTGAATGGCCCGGATGGCGCGGATAAGGACGAAGTGAAGGCCACAGCGTCGCATGTGCTGGGCGTGATCCTGCGTATGCTGCATCCTGTCATGCCCTTCATCACGGAAGAGTTGTGGCACCGCATGGGTTATGGCGCCGAGGGTAGCCTGATCCGCACACCCTGGCCGGAAGCCATCAATTTTCCCTGGGAACCTGTCAGCTACAACAGCGTTACGCAGGTTATGAGCGAAATCACGGAAGTTCGTGGAATAAGGGATGTGTACAACATTCCAAACAATGTCGTCATTTCGGCCAACGTTTCGGTTAGCGAGGCGCGTGGGTTTTATCCATATTCTGAGCATCTTCAGGTTTGGGGACCACAGCAAGCGCGCATGGGGCGCCTGGACATCAAGATAATCGACGATGAGGTTCTAAGGACTGATCCGCGTTATCGGCAGAGCGTGAATGTTGTTACGCAGAATGTTACCCTCGTGATCCCATTAGGCGGAATGATTGATATAGCAGCCGAGCGCGCACGCCTGTTGAAAGAACGCGCCCGCATTGAAGGCGAAGTGCAGAAGGTTGAGGCCAAGCTTGGCAGTGAGGCCTTTGTCTCCCGCGCTCCGGTCGAAATTGTGGAAGAAAACCGCGAAAGGCTGGCGTCCTGGCAGGCGGAAATCGCGCGGCTTGATGCCGCATTGGCGCGGATTGCGGGCTGAGCCATGTTTGAAGGCGGTACGCTCAATCTATTCGCGGCCATCACGCTTTTTGTGGGTGTGACGGTGCTGCTGACGAATGGCTTGGCGCGGCTCAATTTGGGTGGTGCCCCGCTCAGCCGCGCGGTGGCGCAATTCATCGCGGCCCTGATCGGGCTCGCGATCAGTGTAGGTTTTTTATACGCGATCGGGTGATCGCGGGGATCAATTTTGCAGGAGGAAACTGACGATGACAAAATGGGACAAGTCAAAACTGCCGAGCCGGCACACCACCATGGGGCCGGAACGCGCGCCGCATCGTTCCTATTACTACGCGATGGAATTGACCGCCGAGGAAATCGCGCAGCCGTTGGTTGGTGTGGCTTCCTGCTGGAATGAAGCAGCGCCTTGCAATATCGCCCTATCGCGTCAGGCGCAGGCGGCCAAGATTGGCGTGAAGGAAGCCGGCGCGACGCCGCGCGAATTCACCACCATCACCGTGACGGATGGCATCGCGATGGGCCATCAATCCATGAAATCCTCGCTCGCGTCGCGCGATACCATCGCGGATTCCATTGAACTCACGATGCGCGGGCATTGCTATGACGCGCTGGTCGGCATTGCCGGCTGCGACAAATCCCTGCCAGGCGTTATGATGTCCATGATCCGGCTGAATGTGCCGTCCGTCTTCATGTATGGCGGGTCCATCATGCCGGGCAAGCATCATGGCCGTGATGTGACGGTGTTGGATGTGTTTGAAGCGGTGGGCAAGCACGCCGCCGGCGGCATGTCTGACGAGGAATTGGATGAGCTTGAGCGCCATGCCTGCCCTGGCGCGGGCGCTTGCGGTGGCCAATTCACGGCGAATACCATGGCCTGCGTTTCCGAAATGATCGGGCTTGCGCTGCCGTTTTCGGCTGGCGCCCCGGCACCTGATGAAGACCGCGACCGTTGGGCGATTGAATCAGGGCGTGCCGTGGTGGAACTGATCCGCCGTAATATCCGCCCGCGCGATATCGTAACGCTGGATTCATTGCATAATGCGGCAGCGATTGTGGGCGCGACGGGTGGCTCCACCAATGCCGCGCTGCATCTGCCCGCCATGGCGCATGAAGCCGGCATCCGCTTCACACTGCAAGATGTGGCGGAGATCATGCGCAAGACCCCGCATATTGCGGACCTCAAGCCCGGTGGGCGTTATGTCGCCGCCGATGTGCATCGCATTGGTGGCGTGCCCATCATCATCAAGGCGCTGATTGATGGCGGCTATGTGAAGGGCGATTGCATGACCGTGACCGGCAAGACCATTGCCGAAAATCACCGCGACGTGATCGTGCCGAAGGATCAGGATGTGGTGCGCCCCTGTTCTGATCCGATCAGCCCGATTGGTGGCGTCGTCTCCTTGCATGGCAATCTGGCCCCCGAGGGCGCCATTGTGAAAATCGCCGGCATGGAAAAGCTGCGCTTTGAAGGCACCGCGCTGTGCTTCGATTGCGAAGAAGATGCTTTCAAGGCCGTCGAAATGCGCGCCTATAAGCCGGGCGATGTGATCATCGTGCGCTATGAAGGCCCGAAGGGTGGGCCTGGCATGCGTGAAATGCTTTCCACCACTTCGGCCATTTATGGCCAGGGCATGGGCGATAAGGTGGCGCTGATCACCGATGGGCGTTTCTCTGGCGCCACGCGCGGCTTCTGCATCGGCCATGTCGGCCCGGAAGCGGCGGTGGGTGGCCCCATCGCGCTGCTGCGTGATGGCGACAAGATCATCATTGATGCCGGCAAGGGCACCATTGATGTGGCGCTTTCGGATGAGGAACTGGCCAAGCGCCGCGCTGAATGGAAGCCGCGCAAGACCGATTACAATTCCGGCGTGCTGTGGAAATACGCGCAACTTGTGGGGCCTGCCTATCTTGGTGCCGTTACCCATCCGGGTGGCGGGGCGGAAACCCATTGCTACGCGGATCAGTGATCCGCTTTCTGTTCCTTGCCGTCTTGCTTTGCGCCGCCGGTCCTCTGGCGGCGCAGGGTTTTCAGGGTGTTTGGCAAGGCAGGCTTGTCTGCGATGCGGTGGAAGGCATTACGCAAACACCGCTCGCCGCGCCTTTCACTTTGCGCGTGGAAGGTGCCGTTGCGAAATATGAACGCCCGGTGCTTTCCGCTTCCGGCGCCCGTACAGGCGCTTGGGAACGGGGCGAAGGGCGGGTTGCCGCTGATGGTGCGCTATTGCTGCAAGGCGGGTCTTCCGGGCGCGGCTTTCACTATCGCGCGCGTTATGAAGGACGCCTGGGGGCCGATGGCGTGGCTCGCTTTACCGGGACGCAGGATTGGATGCTGACGGAACGGGATTTTGCGCGGCAATGCACGGTTGAACTACGCCGCTGATCCTGCGCTCATCATGAAAATGCCCTGATCCCGCCCAGCGGCGGACATGGGGGCGTGATTACATCTTCCTGATCCAAAGGGATCAAAGGGGGTGTCGGATGCGCCTGCTGGTTTTACCATTTTCCATGCTGCTGCTGTTATTGACGCTGGGCGGTTGCCTGGCCGGCGGCGGTCATTACCAACCATCCTATGGCTATGGTTACAGCGGATATGGCCATGCGCCCTATGGCAGCTATGGCTATAGGCCTTATGGCCATGGCTACCGTGCTTGGGAGCCTCCGCGTCATCATCATCATAACAGCCATGCCCGACCGATCTTCCCGCATCGGCCGATTTGGAAGAAATGGTAGGCTGAAAACTACCGGCGCTTGCATCGCTGCCCTTGGTCGTGATCCGATGAGGTTCACAAGACCAAGGAAAGAAGCGCCATGAACCTCGCCCGCCGCGGCTTGCTGGCTGCACCACTGATCCTGACAGCACCGGCCGCGCGCGCTGCCTGGCCGGATAAGCCTATTCGCATTGTGGTGACATTTCCCGCCGGCACGCAGACCGATATCCTCACCAGGCTCTACGCGCCTGGCTTGGCGCAGCGTCTGGGCCAGCCAGTGATTGTGGATAATCGCGGTGGCGGGCAGGGCGTGATCGGTATTCGCGCCGTGTTGGGGGCGCCTGCTGATGGCCATACGCTGCTGATGATTGGCGTTTCCACCGGTGCCAGCGCACCGCATATGATCAAGGATCTGCCTTATGATCCGCTGCGCGATCTGGTGCCGATCGGCATGGTGGCGGAAGCGCCTTATTTGCTGATTTGCGATCCGCGCCTGCCGGTGCGGAGTGCCGCGGAATTATTCGCCTATGCCAAGGCGCGGCCGGGGCAATTGAGCTTCGGCCATGGCGCGCCAAGCCGCCATGTTGTGGGCGCGCTGATGGCCAATATCGCGGGGTTTGAGGCTTTGGAGGTTGCCTATCGCGGCCAGCCGGAAGCAACCAATGAATGCGCGGCGGGCCGCATTTCCTATACTATTGCCGATTTGGGTGAGGCTTTGGTGCAGGCGCGTGAAGGCCGTGTGCGCGCCTTGGCGGTGACAACGGCGGCACGTTCAAGCTTGGCACCCGATATCCCGGCGCTCTCTGAAACGCTGTCCGGCTTTAATCTTTCCGTATGGTTCATGTTGGGCGCCAAGGCCGGCGTGCCGGATGAGGTGATTTCGCGCGTCAACGCCGCGCTTCAGGAAGTGCTTGCCGAACCAGGGCTTGCCCAGCAATTGGCGGTGCAAGGTTTGGAAATCCGCAAAATAGCGCCTGAGGCGTTGAAAAGCTTCATGGCCGCTGAGGTGGAGAATTGGGGTAACATTATTCGAAGGCTCAATTTGCAGCCAGGTTGACGCCTGCCGCGTGAGGATGCTGGCCGGGCGGGATTGACGAAGTGCTGCCCGGTCTATGAGCTTATGCTTCCATGAGAGGCCTAGCCATGAATGACATCCCCGCCACTATGAGAGGAACGGGCATCGGCGCCCCAGTCAGGCGCGTTGAGGATAAGCGCTTTTTGCGCGGGCAGGGGCGCTATGTGGATGATCTGGCGGGTGCTGATACCGCGCAGCTTGTCATGCTGCGTTCGCCCCATGCTTCTGCGCGTATTACGCGGCTTGATGTGAGCAAGGCGCGCAGCATGCCTGGTGTGCTGCTGGTGCTGACGCCAGAGGATATCGAAGACCTTGGCGTTTTGCGCTGCATTACGCCGCGGCTGCAAAGAAACGGCTCGCCTTTGGCGCAAACGCCCTGGCGCATGCTGGCCATGGGGCAGGTGCGTTATGTGGGTGACGCGGTGGCGGCGGTGATCGCCACAACACGCGCGGCGGCACAGGATGCGGTGGACGCCATCATTGTTGACTACGAAACGCTGCCGGCGGTGACGGATGTGGCGGAAGCCATCAAGCCTGAAGCGCCGCGACTCTGGCCAGATTTGGCGCCGGAGAATGAAAGCGTGCTTTTTCGCCTGGGCGATGCGGCGGCGGTGGATGCGGCCTTCGCGCGCGCGGCGCATGTCACGCGGTTTGATTTCCGCATCACGCGGGTTTCCGCCAACCCCATGGAACCGCGTAATGCGTTGGCGAGTTATGACCCTGTGGAAGAACGCTATACGCTGACCACTGGCACACAATTGCCGCATGTGATGCGTAACGAAATCGCCGAATATGCCCTGAAAATCGCCACCAATCGGCTGCGCATCATCTCGCCGGATGTTGGCGGTGGCTTCGGTATGAAGGAAAGCCCGTTTCAGGAATATGTCCTGGCGTTGCATGGGGCAAAGCTTTTGGGCCGACCGGTGCGCTGGACGGCAACGCGCACAGAAAGCTTCCTGGCCGATACCCATGCGCGGGATAATGCCTCAAGCGCGGAATTGGCACTGGCCGCCGATGGCACGTTTCTGGGCTTTCGTGTGCATACACTTTGCAATGTCGGCGCTTATCTGGCCTGGCAGGGGCCAGTTTCAGCGACCAATAATGTCGGCGGGCTCGCGGGCGTTTATCGCACGCCGCATATCTTTACTGAGGTCCGCTGCATCTTCACCCATACCCAGCCAACCGCGCCCTATCGTGGCGCCGGGCGGCCTGAGGCGATTTATGCCATCGAACGCATCATTGACCTTGCCGCGGATGAAATGGGCATTGACCGCATTGCGCTGCGTGAGAAGAACCTGATCGCGCCGGATGCGATGCCCTTCCGCACCGGGCTTGATTATACTTATGACAGCGGTGATTTCCCGCAAAACATGGCGATGGCGCTGAAGGCCGCCGATTGGGCGGGCTTTGAAGCGCGCCGTGCTGAGGCCAAGGCGCGCGGCAAACTGCGCGGTATTGGCATTGCCAATGCCATTGAAAGCGCCGGCGGGCCGCATCGCGGGCCTTTGGAAGAAGCTGCTGAAATCCGCTTTGATTCCGGTGGCAATGTCACTCTGCTGATGGGTAGCCATAACCACGGCCAGGGCCATGAAACCGTGTTTAGGCAAATCGCCTCTGAACGCCTTGGCATTCCCGCAGAGCGTATTCGCTTCATCAATGGCGATACCGATATTGTCACGCATGGCCGCGGCACCATTGGTTCACGTTCCATGATGGCGGCAGGTGGTGCGCTGGTAGGGGCGGCAGAGCGCATCATCGCGCGCGGCAAGAAGATTGCCGCACATTTCATGGAAGCGGCCGAAGCCGATATCGAATTCAGCGAAGGCCAATTCCGCATTGCTGGAACGGATCGCGGCATTGGCATAGAAGCACTGGCGCGGCGGAGTTACATCCCCGGCCAATTGCCAATGGGTGAGGAGCTTGGCCTTTCTACCTTACTGATCACGCGCCCTGGCGATGCAACCTTCCCCAATGGCTGCCATATCGCTGAGGTGGAAATAGATCCCGAAACTGGGGAAGCGCAGACCGTTGCCTATGTGGTGGTCGATGATGTCGGAACGGTGATCAACCCATTGCTGTTAAAGGGCCAGATCCATGGCGGCATCGCGCAGGGGCTTGGGCAGGTCTTTGGTGAGGATATTCGCTATGACGCGAATGGCCAGCTTCTGACTGCAAGCTTCATGGATTACCTGATGCCGCGCGCGGCGGATTTCCCGGATATGGTGGTGAAGAGCAACCCGGTGCCGACCAAGACCAATCCGCTTGGCGTGAAGGGTGCGGGTGAGGCTGGTACGGTTGGCGCGCTACCAGTGCTGATCAATGCCGTGGTGGATGCGCTGCGCCCGCTTTGCATTACGCATATCGAAATGCCGGCAACGCCGGAACGCATTTGGGCGGCGATCCGTGCGGCAAGTTAGAGCAGATCGCGTTCAGATGGAATCATCTGAACGCGTGAAGATGCTCGAAAAAAAAAGCTCTAGAGCGGGTTGCGTGAACCCATGTGAACGCAACACGCTTTAGCCGCGCGCTTCTTCTTCCAAGGCTTCCAGAAGCCGCGCAGGCCACCATTGCGGAATGCCTTGGCCAATCAGGACAAGGCGCGAACGCCGCTCTTCCGATGGCCAATCTTCCAGCCATTCAATCGGGTGCAGCACATGGCGCACGCTATGCAGCACGGCTGGTTTTTCCGGCGCTTCCGCAACGTGGATAATGCCCTTCATGCGCAGCAATTTATCGCCCGCATGTTCGGCCAAGGCTTCCAGGAAAAGCGGTAGCACCGCGCCGGGCAGGGGGGCTTCGCGCAGGATGGAGATTGTCTCCACCCCCGCGCTATGGCGCGCACGCGGTTCAGCCACTGCATCAAGCCAGGCTTGCAGGCTTTCCGGCTTGGTGGCGGCGTTGAACAGCATATCGGGCGCAATGGCGCCCTGCACCGCGCGCATAATGGGCGCGCCCGGATTGAGCGCGCGAAGGCGGGTTTCAAGTGCCGCCGTATCCGGCACGAGATCAGTTTTGCTCAGCAGCAACCGGTCCGCCAAAAGGGCTTGCTGCGCCGCTTCCGGGTGGCGTTCGATGGTCTCAGCGCCAAGCAAAGCATCTACCACCGTCACCAATGCCTCTACGCGATGGCCCTCCGCAATCGCGGGGTCCACCAGCAGCGTGTGCAGAATGGGCGCAGGGTCCGCAAGGCCAGATGTTTCGATCAGTACGCGCTGATAGGTGATGGCGCCTGATCTGCGGCGTGCTGCAAGGTCTATCAGTGTGCGCGCCAAATCGCCGCGTGTGGTGCAGCAAAGGCAGCCATTGGCAAGGCCGAGCAGGTTTTCTTCCGATGTTTCCAGCAATTCATGATCAAGGCCGATATCGCCCCATTCATTCACTATTACCGCGCTGCCGGCATAGGCGGGATCACGCAGCACAGAACGAAGCAGCGTGGTCTTACCGCTACCAAGAAAGCCTGTGATGACTGAAACAGGGATCACGGCGCTGCCGAAACCCGCGCGCGTGCTGGTTCCGCCGTTGTTGCATTCAGCGCGTAGCGCAGGCTGCGCAATAGCCCGAGCATGGAAGCCGCTGGCCGGCGCCGATCCTCTCGAATCAACCACCACCGTATTGGTGATTCATCTGGTGAGGCTGGCACCACATGCAGCACCAAATCATTGGCGGTGATCCTGACACCCTGATCGGTAATATCCGAGCGCCCGGTAACGCCCCATAGCGCCAGACTATCCGCCAAAAGCGCGCGTAGCGCAGGAGGGTTCATGCGGCGGGCGCGTTGCGGATTTCCTCAGGGATGCGGCGTGGTAGCCATTGTCCGCCTGCGGAATCACCGACCCAGCGATCATTTTCCACCATTATCTTACCGCGCAGAATGGTCATGGCGGGCCAGGCATCCACTTGGCGCCCTTCCCATGGCGTATAATCGCTTTCATGCAGCGCTTCCGCGCGCACCATGCGCTTCAGCTTGGGGTCGAGGATGCAAATATCCGCATCCGCCCCCGCGGCAATGGCGCCCTTGCGCGGATACATGCCCATGATTTTGGCCGCATTTGTGGAAACCGCATCCACGAATTGCCTGAGCGTAAAGCCGCGCTTGCCAACCATTTCCGTGTACATGACCGCCACACGAGGCTCCACGCCGGAATTGCCGCCGGTCGTGTCGTCCACGCGCTTGCCTTGCGTTTTTACCGCCAAGGAACAGCAAAGTTCATCGGTCGCAACGCAGGAAATAGACCCATCCCGCGCGCCGGCCCACAACTCATCCTGATCCGCCTGGGATTTCAGCGATGGATAGGTGTGATAGATTTGCCCATTCGGGCGCTTATAATCTTCGCTTGTATACAGCATGTATTGATGGAGCGACTCACCATAAATCGGCAGGCCCTTGGCGCGCGCATCACGAATGGCGCGCACGCCATTGCCGGCGGAAACATGCATCATATAAAGCGCGGTGCCGGGCACGTGTTCGGCCAGGCGCATGACGCGGCGGAAGGACAGATCTTCTGACAGCGTATTGTGCACTTCCGCCATATTTTCAAAGCCGGCGCGGTTTTCGCGGAACAGCTTGGCGTACATATGCATGACAATGTCATTGTCTTCGGCGTGAATCACGCCAAGCCCACCCTTGCGGGACAGCACCTGAAACACTTCCCAGATATCGCCGAAATCCACCATGCGGCCTTTGCGAGACGGCGTAATGTCAGTCGTGAAAATCTTTGTGGTGGCGTGGCCTGCTTCAATCGCCTCCCCAAGCTGGGCAGGGAGTTCGGTTGGCAGATCACCTTCCACCATGATGTGAAAGGCGTAATCGCAGGGGCAGCCATCGGCCTTCCAGGCGGCATGGCGTTCTGCGATCGCGCCTTCAATGGTTTTGCCATGGGTCCAGCGCACGAAATCCAGAATGCTGGTGGTGCCGCCGAAAAGCGCGGCGCGGCCCACTACGGATGCGCCCTGGGTTTGATCAAGTTTCCCATCCGGCCCAGGAATCGGCCACAGGCAATGCGTATGCGGGTCAATGCCGCCTGGCATGACGATGCTATCGCCCGCTTCCACTACGCGCGCGCGGCCGGGTATCGGCAGGCTACCTGGCGCGGCGATAGCGACGATCTTTTCGCCAGCAATGCCGATTTCGGCGGGGCCGATGGCATAGGGCGTGACGATACAACTGCCTCGGATCACAAGGTCCATGTTTTAATCTCCGCTAACCGGCTGGCTAAAGCACAAGGCTCGATCATAAAGCCAAAAGCGCTTTGGGCGCCAATCCTGTACCTCGGACTTTGGCAGTGGCGATATTATGGACGCGTTGCCGCTGTTCCGGCTGGCGCACGAGAAATCCTGGCCATGTCGGTTTCCGTGACGATAATTCGTTCGCCCACCTGCAAGCCCAATTCATTGGTTTGGGTAATCACCCTCTCGCCGCCAAAATCCGGACGGATGATGAATTCATAGGCTTCGCCGCGCGTGGCGCTTTCCTCAATGGCGCCGCCGACAACACCGCCAGCAAGCGCGCCAACCACCCCCCCAACGGTGCGGGCGCGCCAATCACCGCCGACCGTGTTACCCAAAAGGCCGCCGCCAACCGCGCCCGCCACAGGGCCAATGCCGCTACGTGTCCCGCTTACCATGACCGGGCGCGCGGCAATGATGGTCCCCCAATAAACTGTACCCTGCGCGCCCAGCATACGGCGATCTACCGTTGTATTGGTTGCTGGCGCGCAGCCTGCGAAAGTAAGCAATAGGGCAGTACAAACACCACAGAATAGCGGGGACCAACGGTTGCTCATGCTTCTATTCCTTATCCGATAACAGCATAATCAGGCCATTATAGCATGGCGGCATCCGCTAGATGGCGCTTCTGCGGCTTTTTTGTGGTGCTGCGCCTCATGTAATTGTCAGGTCACTCGCCAGATGGAACAGGCAATCGCCGCGCTTGGTGCGTGCCGGGATGCGCTTGCACATGACAATGCCGGCAGCCTTGAAGGTGATTTCCACCGGTGGCAGCCAAGGCGTTTCTGTGAAGTGAATGCGCGCGGCGGGCGTGCCGATGGATACTGTATCGCCAAGTTCCACCAGCGGTTCGAAAACGCCGTTTTCAGGCGCATAGACATAGTAATCCTGGCCGCGCACATCCAGAAAGCGGGTGGGTGCGGGCGGTTCTACCCAGTCTGACGCAGGCAAAATGCCAAGATGCACAAGCACATTGCGCACGCCGCGTTCAGCAATGGCAAGCCCGGCCCGGTTGACCGTGCCGGACCCACCCAATTCGCTGCCCAGCGCAATCTTGCCACGACGTTCCGCGCCGCTGCCAAGGGTTTGATTGCCGCCCTGGCCCTGCGCGCCACCCTGAATATACGTGTAAGGCGCACCAAAAGCGCGCAGCGTTGCCAATTGCTTCTGGAACAATACCGGGTCGTTGGATTGCGTGGCCAAGGCGCAAGGCACGTAATTGAGCGAAGACCCGCCCGAATGCAGATCCATGACAAAATCCGCGAGCGGGATCAATTCGCTATCAATGTAATAGGCGATTTGCCGCGTGACGGTTCCATCCGGATCGCCCGGAAAAATTCGGTTCATATTGAGATCATCAATGGGCGACACGCGCCGCCCAACAAGGGCTGCTGGATAGTTTGCCATGGTCAGGATGATCACGCGCCCCTTGATGCGCGCGGGATCGAGCGATTTCGCCAAATTGGTGAGCGCCACCTGGCCTTCATATTCATCGCCATGATTGCCGGAGGTGAAAAGCGCCGTCGGGCCTTCGCCATTCTTCACCACCACAATCGGAATGGGCAGGAAGCCATAGGCGCTGTCATGGGTTGAATGGAACAGGCGGATGAAGCCTGTCTGCTTGCCGTCCTTGTTGAAATCAACTTCGGAAACAAGGCGTGATTTGCGTGGCGTATCAGCCATGGCGTTTTCCCCAATTCAGGCTTTGGTTTCGGTCATCAAATGGCAGGCCACTTGATGACCTGGTTGCGTTTCAATCAGCGATGGCGCTGCCTCTCGGCAAATGGGCATCACATGCGGGCAGCGTGTGTGAAAGCGACAGCCGGAAGGTGGATTGAGTGCGCTTGGGATATCACCCGCGATACGCTCCCGCTTGCCACGGGAACGCTGGGATGGATGCGGCGCCGGCACGGCGGCGATCAGCGCGCGGGTATAGGGATGCTGGGGGTTCGCGTAAATTGTGCGCTTTTCAGCGACTTCCACAATTTTGCCGAGATACATGACGGCAACCCGATCAGAGATATGCCGCACCACAGACAGATCATGCGCAATAAACAGATAAGTCAGCCCCATATCGCGCTGCAAATCCTGCAGCAGATTGACGATCTGCGCCTGCACCGAGACATCAAGCGCCGAGACAGCTTCATCACACACGACAAAGCGTGGCTTCAAGATGAGCGCGCGCGCAATGCCGATACGTTGGCGCTGGCCGCCGGAAAATTCATGCGGGTAGCGATCCAGCGCGCGGCGGGGCAGGCCCACCTTTTCCAGCATTTCGATGACCTGTTGGCGCGTTTCAGTGCCGGATTTGGCGCCATGGATCACCAAGGGTTCGGCGATGATATCCTCAACCGTCATGCGCGGATTAAGCGCGCCATAGGGGTCTTGGAAAATAATCTGCATTGAGCGGCGAAATTCACGCATCGCCGCACGGCCAAGCCCCGTGATTTCCTGGCCTTGAAAGCGAATGCTGCCAGCGCTTGGGTCAAGCAGGCGGATCAGCAAACGCCCAAGCGTGGATTTGCCACAGCCAGATTCGCCCACAAGCCCAAGGGTTTCGCCTGCCATGATGGAGAGTGCGACATCATCCACCGCGCGCAGCTTGCTGGTTTTGCCGCGGAGAAAAATACCGCCACCCCCCACATCGAAATGCTTGGCGAGATGCTCGGCGCTGATCAGGGGCTCGGTCATGATGCAGCCAATTCCTTGGCGCGCAGGCAGGCGGCCCAATGATCAGCTTCTTCCAGGATCAAGGGCGGTAGGGCTTCACTGCAACTTGGCTGCGCGTAGCGGCAACGCACGCTGTAACGGCAGCCTGGCGGGCGGCGTGCGGGGTCAGGCAAGGTGCCGGGAATGGCAATCAGCCTAGCGCGGTCTTCCGTGATAGATGGCACGCATTCCAGCAAGCCGCGCGTATAGGGATGCACGGGATGATCAAAAACCCGCGCTACCGGCGCTTCTTCAATCACGCGCCCGGCATACATCACCAGAACGCGATCTGCCGTTTCGGCAATCACGCCCATATTATGGGTGATGATCATGATCGCCATGCGGAATTCATCGCGCAAATCCATCAGCAGATCGAGGATTTGTGCCTGGATCGTCACATCCAGCGCCGTGGTCGGTTCATCGGCGATCAGCAGCTTTGGGTTGCAGGCGAGCGCAATGGCGATCATCACGCGCTGGCGCTGCCCGCCTGACATTTGGTGCGGGTAGTCATCCAGTCGTCGCGCTGCCGATGGGATGCCAACCTTATCCAGCATATCAAT
>JBEDHL010000142.1:0-14317 GCA_041174145.1 Pseudomonadota bacterium | reverse complement strand
GTCGCGGCACAGGACGAACCGCGACTTATACAATGGTTCGGTCGAGGCCGAAGCCGGGCTGGTACGTGGGCTTGATCTGCGCTTTTCCCAGAATCTGGAATATGGGCCGGCCGCTCCTTATCCGCGTGATGAGGCCGCTCGGTTGTGGGGCGGTTACACGCAGATGGGCCTGCGCTGGCAGTTGACGGAAGAAGATGGCTGGCGCCCGGCCTTGGGCGTTTTCGGGGCGCTACAGACCTCTTACGGGGAAACCAGCCGTCCATCGGAAAATGGCCAAATTCTTGCCCTGCTGAGCAAGACCATTATCGAAGGGCCCAGGCCCTTGGCGTTCCTTCTGAACGCCGGCTGGTCCGAATTATTCAATCCCGAGCCGCGGGAAAGGGCGGGGCGCTACCAAGCCGCGGTGGCCCTTGCCCAAAGCGTTGGGCAAAATACATCGCTTGGATTGAGTTACGCGGTTGATCAGCAGGATCGCGGCGAAAACGACAAGAATACGATCACTGCGGGCATTTGGCATCGCTTGGGTGATTCCGGACCGATCCTTTCCGCCGGTGCCGGCGCCGGTGTTGGCGATGATTCACCGCGCTTTCTGGTTTTTGCCCAGGCCAAATGGTTGTTTGGGGCGGCGGCCGGGCGCTGAGCCGAAGCCTCTGATCCGCGCTTCAATAAGCCGTCAGCCCACCATCCACCGGCAGGATTTGGCCGGTAACCGAAGCCGCCGCAGGGCTCGCCAAATAGGCGATGGCAGCCGCGACTTCCTCGGCGCGCGGGAAGCGCCCGATCGGGATGCGGTCCAACATTCTTTGCCGACGCGCCGGTTCGGCCAGCATGCGCGCGCGTGATGGGGTCAGAACGGTTCCCGGTGCCACGGCATTCACGCGTATGCCCGCCTTGGCCCATTCAATCGCCAAAGCGCGCGTCATTTGCACAATGCCGCCCTTGGAAATGCTATACACTGAGCGATCCGCGATCCCGACCAGCCCATGGGTGGACGCGACACTGATGATGACGCCGGGGCGGCCTTCCGCCATGCAGCGCGCCGCCAAGCGGGCTGAGAGAAAATAGCCGCCCTTCAGATTCACATCCATCACCTGATCCCATTCGGACCAGGCAACATCAACAGCAGCCTTGCCAAGCGTGCAGCCCGCATTATTCACCAGCACACCGATGGGGCCAAAGGCTTGCTCCGCGCCCTCCATCAGCGCGGTGATGCTTGCTTCCTCTCGCAGATCAAGCGGCAGGCCAAGCGCGCGACGCCCCCTTGCAGCAATGCCGTCAATCGTTTCCGCAAGGCTGGCGGTGGCAAGATCGGTGACGATCACATCATGCCCGGCATCGGCCAAAGCCCAGGCGGTGGCTTGACCAATGCCTTCGGTGGCACCGGTGACAAGGGCGGTCTTGCTGGGTAGGGCTTCGGTCATGGCAGGCTCTCACATGCGCTCACGCCGCGCTGGGTTCAGGCTTCAATCGCCTGATAGGCAAGCATATTGATCAGGCGGCGATAGCGCTGGCGCAATTCGCCGGGCGCATGGGCCATGAAAACCACGCTCAGGCGTTCCGCCGGATCGGCCCAGAAATAGGTGCCCCAAACGCCGGACCAGCCAAAAGCACCCGGCGCGCCCATGAAGCCCGAGCCACCGCGCGCAAGCCGCACCGCCACCGTCAGACCAAAGCCATAGCCTTCCAGCGCAGCATCCATGCCGGCCACGCGGTTTTCAATGCCACGCAAATGGTCAGATGCCATCCAAGCCACGGTTTGTGGTGCGAGCACGCGCACGCCATTCAAAATGCCGCCCGCACGCAGCATTTCAGCGAAGCGCAAATAATCGCTCGCGGTGGAAACCAAGCCGGCGCCGCCGGTTTCCATCTTCGGCGCCGTCAGCGGTGCGGCCACGCTTTGCGGGTCACCGGTGATTGGATCTTTCGCGAAGGGCCGGGCGAAGCGCGCAAGCTTTTCGCACGGCAGCACATAGCCGGTTTCCGCCATGCCAAGCGGGGCGAAAATACGTTCCCGCATCAGCGTGCCAAGCGAAGCCCCGCCGGCGCGTTCCGCAACGGCACCCAGCACATCGGTAGAAAGCCCATATTCCCAGACCGTGCCCGGATGATGGCGCAGCGGCAGGTCGGCCAGAGTCTGCGCGAAGCTTTCCGTATCCATATTCTCGGCCACCCAGAAGGAACCGGGCGGGGCGATGGCATGCACCGCCGAACCACCACGCCCGCCATAAACCAGGCCAGTGGTGTGGCGCATGGCATCCTGCACCGTCATGGGGCGTGCCGCGGCTTCGGTTTCAATTGGGCCATCACCGGCCAGCATCGCGGGGGTTGGCTTGGCCACCTGCATTTTCATAAGCTGCGGCAACCAGGCACCGACCGGATCTGTGATCAACAACCGGCCTTCTTCAACGAGCGAAAGCGCCGTCACGCCAGCCACGGGCTTGGTCATGGACGCGATGGAGAAAATCGCATCCGCCTGCATGGGTGTGCGGCTTTCGGGGTCCTGCCAGCCTATCGCTTCCAGATGAACCAGCTTGCCATCCCGCGCAATGGCGACAACGCAGCCGGGCAGCTTACCAGCCGCAATTTCACGCTCCATGGCTGGGCGGATGCGCGCAAGCCGCGCGGGCGACAGACCGACCAATTCCGGCTTGCTGACGGGCAGTGGCGGTGTCGCGGTTTCAATCACCGGGCTCATGATGCGTTATCTCCGACAAAGGGATTGCCCTGGCGTTCCGCACCAAAGCTGGAAGCCGGGCCATGGCCGCAGAGGAATTGAATGTGATCGCCCAGCGGGAACAGTTTTGTCCGAATGGCGTTCAACAAGGCATTCGTGTCGCCATAGGGAAAATCAGTGCGTCCGATGGAACCCTGGAACAGCACATCCCCCACAAAGGCGATGCCCATCGCGGCATTGACGAACACCACATGCCCCGGTGTGTGGCCCGGGCAATGCAGCACATCAAAGGCGATGCCGGCGATATCCACCTGATCGCCTTCTTCAAGCCAGCGATTGGGCGTGACAGCGCGGCATTCCAGCCCGTATTTCGCGCCCTGCGCGACCAGGCCTTCCAATAGAAACGCATCGGCACGCTGCGGGCCTTCAATCGGCACATTGCCAAGCGCTTCGGCCAGTTCCGCCGCGCCGCCGGCATGGTCCATATGGCCATGGGTCAGCAGGATGCGGTCAATGCTGATGCCCGCTTCGGCGATGGCGCCTTCGATCTGCGCGACATCGCCGCCTGGGTCTATGACCACACCACGCTTGGTTTCCTGATCCCAGATCAGGGCACAGTTTTGCTGGAAGGGGGTGACGGGGATGATGGCGGCGGCGAGTGACATGGGGGGAAAGCTGGCCCGAACCGCGCCAAAGGTAAAGCGGGCCTATTCGATCTTGAGGCCCGTTTCGCGGATCAATTGTCGCACCAATTCGCGGTCCTTTCGGATACGTTCGGCGAAAGCATCCGCACTTTCCACCACCACATCATTGCCGGAAGCAGCCAGGCGCTGGCGCGTGGGTTCGTCGGTGGTGGCGTGGCGCAAGGCCGCTTCCAGCCGGGAGCGAACCGGCGCAGGCGTGGCAGAGGGCGCAAAAAGCCCGTTCCAACTGGTCAGATCAAAATCGGGAAAGCCGCTTTCGGCCAAGGTGGGCAAATGCGCCAGGCTGCCGCGACGCTCCCCGCTGGTCAGCGCAATGCCGCGGGCGCGGTCATTCTGGATCATGGGCGCGAAGCTATTGGCCGTGCCAATGGCACCATCAATATTGCCAGCGGCGACATCGCGGGCACTTTCGGCGCCGCCACGATACGCCACATGTTCCATCTTGATGCCCGCACGCAATTCCAATAACGCGCCGGCCAAATGGCCAATGGTGCCAATGCCCGGCGTGCCATAGGTGAAGCCCGGCTTTGCCTTCACGGCGGCGATGAATTCCGCGACATTACGCGCCGGATAATCGCGCTTCGTCACCAGCACATAGGGCAGCGCCACCGCCTGGCCAATCGGCACAAAGGCTGTTTCGTAATCAAAAGGCAGGCCGCGATGGATCAGCGGTGCGACGGCAAAGGCAAAGCTTTCAAAGAACAGCGTATAGCCATCAGCGGGCGCATTGGCGACAATACCCGCGCCAATCGTGCCACCGCCGCCGCTACGATTTTCCACAATGATATTCTGGCCCAGAAATTCCGACATGCGCGGTATCAGCAGCCGCATCACGGTATCCGATTGCCCACCCGGCGCATAAGGCACCACCACGCGAATGGGGCGCACTGGAAAATCCTGCGCGCGGGCGATCACGGGCGCGGCCAGCAGGGCGCTTGCACTCAACATTAAGGAACGGCGCTGCATCGCTTCTCTCCTCAGGCGCTTTCGGCGGGCGGCACGCTGCCAGGGCGCGGCGCAATCGGTAAAAGCTTGTCCAGGCCACTCATTTTCTCAAACAACGCCGCCACCTGCAAAGCCCGCGCATCCTGGCGCGGGGGCGCCACGATATGCAGCCCAATGGGCCTGCCATATTGATCAAAGCCGCAAGGCACCGCGACAGCGGGGCAGCCCGCCAAGGTGGCGAAGGCATTGATCAGCGATCCACCCATATAATTATCCAGCTTCTTGCCCCCGATGCTTTCCGGCGCGCGCAGCATCACATCGAAAGCCGGTGTCGCCGCACCTGGCGTGATCAGCACATCATAGCGCTTGAACAAATCGCGCATGCTGATGAAGAAGCGCCGGCGTTCATGTTCCGCCCAAGCAAGCCGCGATGTGGTTTCCTTCAAGCCGCGTTCGGTCTGCCAGATGATGTCGGGCTTCAGCTTATCGCGATGCTCCAGCAGCATTTTTTCGCGGTCCACTACGAAATGCTGGCTGCGCAGCACCAGAAATGCCTCGTTCAAATCGCCAAGTTCGGGGTGGGCTTCTTCCACCACTGCGCCAAGCGCTTCAAAGCGGCGCACTTCGCGCGCACAAATCGCCTCCATCTCCCGGTCCATCGCCAAGGTGCCGCCAAAGCCCGCCGTGAAGGCGATGCGCTTCGGCGCCTCAGCCTCGGCTGCTGCCACCGCCGCGGCATAGGAACGCGCGGGCGCTTCCCAGGTGAGCGGATCAGCCAAATCCCAACCGGCCATGGCGTCCAGGAACAGCGCCAAGTCTGGGATATTGCGCGCCATCGGCCCATTTACCGAAAGCGGCGAATAGAGATCATCCGCCGTGCCACGCGTCACGCGCCCGGGCGAAGGGCGCAGCCCCACCACAGAACAATAGGTCGCGGGGCGGCGCAGTGACCCGCCATGATCAGACCCATGTGCGAGCCAAACCTGCCCCGTTGCCAGCGCCACCGCACCGCCGCCCGTGGAACCGCCGCAGGTGAGCGATGTATTCCAAGGATTGCGCGTGCGCCCGAAAACCTCATTGAAGGTGGAACCACCCGCACCGAATTCCGGCGTATTGGATTTGGCAATTACAATGCCGCCCTTGCGTTCGATGCGTTCAACCACCGGGTGGCTTTCACGCGGCACGTAATCGGCAAAAATCGGGCTGCCATAGGTGGTGCGCACGCCGGCCACTTCCGCCAGATCCTTGATCGCCACAGGTATGCCGCCAAGCCAGCCCGCTTCGCCTTCCGCTTCGCGCCGCTTACCCGCCATCAGGGCGCGGGCATGGTCACGCGCACGGTCCAGGCAAAGTGTCGGCAGGGCATTCACTTCGCCATCCACGGCGGCGATACGCGCTTCGGCTGCATCAATCAGGTCAAGCGGGGTGATCTCACCTGCCTTCAGCTTCGCGGCGGCTTCGGTCGCGCTCAAGCGGATTAAATCATCAGACATACGGGTTTCCTCAAGGGTCCGATTAGGCTAGCAGCAAACCAAGCCAGGAAAAGACCCCCATGTATAACCCTCCCTTATTCCGCGAAGAACGCCCGGAAATCCTGCACGCGATTATTCAGGAAGCGCGCCTTGCCATTCTGGTTAGCGCCGGTGCGGATGGCGTTCCGGAAGCGACCCACCTGCCGTTGCAATTAGCCCAAGATGAAGGCCCGCATGGGACGCTTTATGGCCATCTGGCCAAGGCCAACACGCATTGGCGCGGCCTTGCCGCCGCAGGGCGGGCGCGCGCGATATTCCTGGGGCCGGAGGCTTATGTCTCCCCATCCTTCTATGCCTCCAAAAAGGAACACGGAAAGGTCGTGCCGACCTGGAATTATGTCGCGGTGCATGCCATCGGCGCGGTTGAAATTTTTGAAGATACGGCGCGGCTGCATGCGCTGGTGGATCGGCTGACCAACCACCACGAAGCGCCGCGCGCGGAACCTTGGGCGGTTTCAGATGCGCCGGAAAGCTTCATCGCATCGCAACTCAAGGGCATTGTCGGCCTCAGGTTCGAAATCGAAAGCCTGATCGGCAAACGCAAGCTCAGCCAGAATCGGCCGGAACAGGATAAGCACGGCGTGATTGAAGGCCTGGGCAGCAGTCAGGATGCAAAGGACCGCGATGTGGCGGCGCTAATGCAACGGGGTGTTTGAGCCCTCATCACATCACCGCTTCAGGGCCGAAACTCGGAATAAAAACACGGCCATCGGAACGCACACCTGGGGCGGGGGCTAGGCCCGCTGCTGCGCGGGTCACTTCCGCAATCAGCCACGCCATATCGCCTTCCAGGCTGTAAAGCCGCCCGGAATCGCCCGCGCGATAATTGGCCGTAACACGTACACGCAATTCTTGGCCGGCCACGGCGGTGGAACAGGCCACATGTTCCGTGCCCTGCCCCTGCGCCATATTGCGCCCCGTCACGCAGCGCTGCGAAGGCGCATCTGGAATCCACACCATACGCATGCGCGCCACATTGCCCGGCGCATAGGCGCGCACCACGGCCTTGCTCGCATCATAACCCGCGGCAATGGCCGGTGAGGCCAAGCCATCAGGCAGCACCATGCCATGATCATTCACCGCAACGGTTGCCCAAGTGCCGGTGCCGGGCAAAGTGTAGCGCACATAAAGCGCGGTCAGGCCATTGCGCGCGATGGCGCCATCATCAGGCGGGCCAACCGCGCGCACCCAATTGCCTATGCGCAAGGGAAGCCGCGCCGCCACCGCTTGCGTTGCGGCCGATGGCCCCGCCGGCGGCATTTGCATGGCACCTGGCGCGGGGCCCGCGCGCTGATCAAGGGGTGTTATGGTCACATCCGGCACGGGAGCCAGGCTGACCGGCGTGGCCCCAGGCGGTAACGCCTGTTCGGCGCAGCCCAACACCAATGGGGCCAACAGCAGGGCCAGCGCCGCGCGGCGCATTACACGCGCTCACTAATCTTGATGGCGATTTTGCAGCCGGTTTTGATCGCGGCACTCAACAGCCGATAAGCCGGCGCCTGTTCTGCCTCATGCTCCAGCCCCGTGTCGCGATGTTCCAATTCCTCGGCACGGAAGCGGGCGATATCGGTGCGCAGTTCCGCCTCATCATCGCCAAGCGTGGCTTCCTGGGCGCGGTAATGCTCATCAATCGCTTCTTCCACCGCCACAGTGCAGGCCATGGCGCCGCGATGGCCAAGCAGCGCGGTTGCCGCCCCAAGTGCGAAGCCCGCCACATGCCAGAAGGGCAGCAAAGCGGTTGGGCGCACGCGGCGTTCACCAATCAGCCGAGAGAAAGTGTCCAAATGGACCTGTTCCTGCGCCTTCATATGTTCGATCAAGGGGCCGTATTTGGTGCGCCCCAGTACGGCCAATTGGCCCTCATAAATCCGTTTGGCGCCATATTCGCCGGCATGATCCACGCGAATGGTGCGTTCCACCACCTCACGCGCCGTGGGGTCACCGGGCAGGCGGTATTCGGCGGTTTTCTCGTTCATGCTTTGGCTCCTTGCCGGGCGAGGCGGAGGCTCAGCACCCCCAGGCCCAGACCATAGATCATATTCATTGCCGCCATTGAAATGGGAAGGCCGGAAATAAGAAAGGCAGGGGCATCGCAAGGCTTATTCGGGATGGGGGCCAGGCTTTTCAGCATATCATCAATGCTCATCGCCCCCCCGGCTGTGGCCGCCTTGCAGCCTGCCAAGGGCGATGGCCAGAAGCCTTGCTCCACGCCCAGATGAAACCCGCCCAAAAACCCAGAGGCCAGGGCCGCAAGCCCCGCCAGGATAAGCAATATGCCGCCTTGGCGCGGCAGAAGCAGCGCCAGCGCGGCCAGCCCCGCCGCCGCCCAATAGGGCCAGCGCTGCCAAAGGCAAAGCTCACATGGCGCCAATCCCAGCCAGGTTTCGCTGGCTTGGGCGAATAGTGGCGCGGCGGCCGCCAGGGCCAGAATGATGACAGCGCGTTTCATGCAGCCCAGAGATTGCGCGCCACGGCGCCGCTTGCAACTGGACCCGCCGGGCGCCGCCCTTTAGGCTGATCACAGGCAAGGGAGATCAGCCATGCGCAAGCTTTGGGGCCGCACCAGTTCCAGCAATGTGATGAAGGTGCTTTGGACGATGGAAGAACTCGGCCTTTCCTATGAAAGGATTGATGCCGGCGGCGCCTTTGGCCGCACCAAGGAACCCGAATACCGCGCCATGAACCCCATGGGCCTGGTGCCGACCCTGCAGGAAGATGATGGCTGGGCGCTTTGGGAAAGCAACACGATCTGCCGGTATTTGTGCAACACCTATGCGCCGGAAAGCGGGCTTTACCCCAAGGATGCGCGCAAGCGCGCCGAGGTGGAAACCTGGATGGATTGGACCCTTGGCCATTTGACCGCGCCGATGGTGACAATCTTTTTCACCCATGTGCGCCTGCCGGAACCGGAACGGGATTGGAAAGCCGAAGCCAAGGCGCGTGATGAAGCCGGTAAGCTTTGGGGTATTATCGAAAAGAAATTGGAAGGTCAGCGCTTCCTTTGTGGGGATGAACTGACCCTGGCTGACATTACGCTTGGCTGCTGGGTGCATCGCTGGCATGTCATGCCGATTGAACGGCCCAGCCTGCCCAATCTGCGCCGGCTTTATGATACCCTGCTGACGCGCCCAGGCTTCACCCGCCATGTTGCGCTGCCACTTTCTTGAGGGAGAATAGTCATGACCGCTACCACAACCAGCCATGCCGAAGGTTCGGAATTCATCCGCGGGCTGCGTCCTTTCTTTGAATATCGTGATCTTGGCATCAAGGGTGCGACCGATGGCGCCTTTGGCGCGCATGTCATCCGCGCCATTCCGGGGGCGCATGCCACCGGGCAATGGCACAACCATAATCTGAAGTTTCAGATGTTCTTCGTGCTCAAGGGCTGGGTGCGCTTTGAATATGAAGATATCGGCGTGAAGGAATTCCGCGCTGGCGATAGCTGCTATCAGCCACCCTTGGTGAAGCATCGTGAAATCGCGCATTCTGAAGATCTGGAATTGATCGAAATCACGGGCCCGGCGGAATTCGAAACGCAGGATGTCTGAACCGTGCGGGGTGACCCGCACGACAAAGGAAAAATCGTAATGTCGCGATCTGTGATCGTGCTGGGTGCCGGCATGGTGGGCGTTTCCATCGCGCTGCATTTGCAGCGCCGTGGCGCGCAGGTGGTGCTGCTGGACCGCGCGCCGCCGGGCGAAGGGGCGTCCTTTGGCAATGCTGGTTTGATTCAGCGGGAAGCGGTGCATCCGCATCCCTTCCCGCGCGATATCGCAACCCTTTGGCGCATGGCGCAGAACAGATCGGTGGATGCTTCCTATCACCCATCGGCCTTGCTCAAGCTGGCGGAGCCTTTGTTCAAATATTGGTGGCATTCGGCGCCATCACGCTATCGGCCCATCGCGGAAGCCTATGCGCGGCTGATCGTGACCTGCATTGATGAACATGTGGCACTCACGCGCGGTACGGAAGCAGCTTCCCTACTCCGCCCCATTGGCTGGATGCGGCTTTACAACAAACAGCCAGA
The DNA here is from genome assembly GCA_041174145.1 of Pseudomonadota bacterium. Classification (GTDB taxonomy): domain Bacteria; phylum Pseudomonadota; class Alphaproteobacteria; order Acetobacterales; family Acetobacteraceae; genus Neoroseomonas. The sequence continues at coordinate 4,435 of JBEDHL010000142.1, read as the reverse complement.
ATTGAACGCCGCCATTGCCGAAGCCGAAATGCTGAAGCGCGAACACGGCGTGAATTACGCGCTGCTGGATGAAGCCGGCATCGCGGCGGCAGAACCGCACTTACTGGTCAAGCGCCTTGGCGCCATTCATTGGACCGACCCCCTTTCAGTTAGTGATCCGCAGGCGCTAACGCTATTCTACGCGCGGCTTTTCACCGATGCTGGCGGCCAAATCCTGCGCGGCGATGCCATGTCGCTCGCGCGCCAAGGCGCTGGCTGGCGCGTGCAAAGCGGTGCCGACGTGCATGAGGCAGAACAGGTGGTGATTGCGCTTGGTTCAGCCTCCACAAAACTTACGCAACGCTTCGGCTATGCGCCGCCACTATTCGGCAAGCGCGGCTATCACCGCCATTACCGTATGCAGGGCAATGCGGTGCTCAATCATGGCTTCCTGGATGCCGATAGCGGCTTTGTGCTGGTGCCGATGCGCGCTGGCGTCAGGCTGACCACAGGGGCGGAATTCGCGCCCGATGATGCGCCGAAAACCCCGGTGCAATTGGCGCGTGCCGAACCACTCGCGCGTGGGCTGCTGCCGCTGGCGGAAGCGGTAGAAGAAGAACCCTGGATGGGGGTGCGCCCCTGCACGCCGGATATGCTGCCGATTATTGGCCCCCTGCCGGGCCAAGCCGGCGCCTGGTGCGCCTTCGGGCATGCGCATCAAGGCTTCACCCTGGGGCCAACCACCGGGCGGCTGGTGGCAGAGATGATGATGGGCGAAGCGCCCTTCATTAACCCCGCGCCCTATCGCCCCGCGCGTTATTAAATCGGGGCGCTTCGCCAAGGGCCAAAAATCAGTTATTAGGGAAAAGTATTGATCGCCTTTTAATCGGAATATTCGATGATTGCGCTGCCCACACCCCAGCAGCTTCGCTACCTGGTGGCCTTGGCCGAATATGAGCATTTCGGCCGCGCCGCTTCGGCCTGCGGGGTTACGCAATCCACGCTTTCCGCCGGTATGATCGCGCTGGAACGGCAATTGGACGCTGCCATTTTGGAACGGACCGGCGCCAAGAAGCCGGTCTTCACCCCGCTTGGGGCAGAACTCATCCAGCGCGCGCGCATCGCCCTTGCCGCGCTGAATAGCTGTGTGGAAACCGCCAGCGCGGCGCGGGAGCCACTCTCCGGCCCGATACGCTTGGGCGTGATCCCAACCATCAGCCCCTTCCTGCTGCCGCGACTGATGCCGCGGCTCAGGGCTGATTTCCCGCGGCTCCGCCCCTGGCTGCGGGAAGATTTGACCGAAAGGCTTGTCGAAGCGCTCGAATCCGGGCGGGTTGATCTGCTTTTGCTCGCTCTGCCCTGTGATTGCGGCGGGGCGGAGACGCTCAGCATTGCCGAAGACCCGTTTCTGCTCGCCTGCCCGGCGGATCATGCCCTGGCCGAGCGCACCAGCATCGCCCCGCGCGCGTTGATGGATGAAAAACTATTGCTTTTGCAGGATGGCCATTGTCTGCGCGATCATGCGCTGGCCGCGTGCGGGCTTTCTGGCGCGCTGACCGCCGAGGAATTCGCTGCCACATCGCTCCATACGCTGGTGCATATGGCGGCAAGTGGGCTTGGCGTTACGCTTTTGCCGCGCTTGGCCGTGGCCGGTGGTGTTCTGGCCGGCACAGGGTTGGTGACCCGGCCTTTGGAAGGCGGCATGAGCCGGCGCATCGGGCTTGCCTGGCGCGCCCGCAGCCCAAGGGCTGAGGAATTCCGCGCCTTGGCACCGGCCATTGCCGCGGTGATGCAGGAATTATAACGCTACCCTGAAGGAGAGGCGCTGATGGCAGGTTTCGATCTTGGGCGAGTGATCGGGGCGGTCTTGTCTGGGGCTGCGGCCCCAAGGCGTGGCGGCGCCGCTGGCTATGGCAGGCGTGCGCCCAGTGGCAATGCGCAATTGGGGCGTGCTCTGGCCGGGCTTGCGGGCCTTGCCATTGAAGCACTGCGGCGCAGCCAAGCGCCCGCACCAGCACCCGCGCCGCCGCCAAGGCCGGCACCTCAAGGCAAGGCAGGGGGTGGTTTCGATTGGGCCGGGCCGGCAAAGGCAAGTGGCGGCGCTGCCCCCATCAAAAAGGCCCCGGGCCAAGGCGGGCTGAAGGATGCGCCGGCCAACCCAAACCCTTGGGGTGATGCGCCCGGTGCCACCAAGCCGACCACCGATCCTTGGGCGCCTGTCGCCGCTGAAACCGATGAGGAACCCAACGCCGAAAGCGCTGAAGCCCTGCTGATGCTGCGCGCCATGATCGCCGCCGCCAAGGCCGATGGCGCGATAGATGCCGAAGAACGCGCCCGTATCGCCACGCAACTGGATGGCGCGGGCCTGAGCGCCAAGGCGCGCGATGCGGTGCTCGCGGATTTCGACAAGCCGCAAAGCCCCGCAGCGCTTGCCAAGCAGGCGAGCGACCCGATGCTGGCCGCACAGCTTTACGCCGCTGCCGTGGTGGGCGCTGGTGAAGTTACCGCCGCCGAACGCGCCTGGCTTGATGAATTCGCCAAGGCGTTGAAACTGGACCGCGCCGCGACAGCGGCAATCGAAGCACGACTCACATAGGGCTGAAATCATGGATGGCTTGACCCCAGAACAGGCAAGGCTGCGCGACCGGGCACGGGAATTGGCCCGCGAAGCGGCAGCGCAAGCGGCCGAGACGGATCGCTCCGGCGCCTATCCCTGGCCCATGGTGCGGCGCATGGCGGAAGCTGGCTTCACCGGCCTGACCGTGCCGCGCGCATGGGGCGGGCCGGGTGGCGATTATTTCGACGCAGCCCTGGTGATTGAGGAATTTTCCAAAGCCTGCGCCGTTTGTGGCCGCATCGCCGTGGAAGCCAATATGGGCGCCATTGGCGCCATCATGGCCTATGGCACAGATGCCCAAAAGCGCATTGCGGCTGATTTGGTGCTGGCCGGCGACAAGCCCGCCATCCTGATCACGGAACCGGAAGCGGGTTCAGCCGCGACGGAGATGACGACGCGCGCCGTGCGCCATGGCGATACCTGGGTGATCAATGGGCGCAAGACCTGGATCACCGGGGGTGGGGTTTCCCGGCTCCATCTGATTTTCGCCCGCGTCATTGAAGATGGCCGCGATCAGGGGATTGGCGGCTTTCTGGTGGCGCGCCAGGGCGATGGCCCGCCGCCTGGCATTACCTTCAAGCGCATCCCATCGCTCGGGCTGTGTGGCATGCCGGAAGCCGAGACCGAAATCGCCGGGCTGGAAGTGCCCGATAACATGGTGCTGCGCCCGCCGGGCGGCTGGGCGCGCGGCTTTGGCCGGTTGATTGATGCCTATAATGGCCAGCGCGTGGGGGCGGCGACGGTGGCCTTGGGGCTTGCCGCCGGCGCTTATGAACATGCTTTGGACCGCGCCCAAACCCGCCGCCAATTTGGCCGGCCGATTGGGGAATTCCAGGGCCTTGCCTGGATGCTGGCGGATATGTCCATTGAAGTTGAGGCCGCCCGCGCCCTGGTGTGGCGCGCGGCGAAAAGCGCCGGGCCCAATGGCTTCCCGGACCGGCTGGCGGCCGCCCAGGCCAAGGTGCTGGCGGGCGAAATGGCGATCAGGGTTACCAACCAGGCTTTGCAGGTTTGGGGCGCGGCGGGCTATTCGCGCGACAATCCGATGGAACGCTATTTGCGCGATGCCCGCATGTTCGCCATTGCCGGCGGCACGGCGCAGGTGCTGCGCACCCAGGTAGCCGAACAGATCATGGGCCGGAAACTGCCGCAGACGCGAGATGGCTTCCTTCGCATCATGGAAGAAGAACGCCGCGCGGCGGAATAGGGGCCAGGATGGGTTGACTTGCCCGCCCACCCCGCTTAGAAGCCGCGCCTTCGAAAGGTTTGACCAATGAAGATCCGTAATTCTCTGAAGACCGCCAAGACCCGTGACAAGAACTGCGTTGTGGTACGCCGCCGCGGTCGCGTTTACGTGATCAACAAGAAGAATCCGCGCCTGAAGGCCCGCCAGGGCTAATGCCACACGGGCTTCGGCCCGCGTGATAGCGTGAGGATTTTGAAGGGGGCTTCGGCCCCCTTTTCGTGTTTGGGGATTAAGGCTGGGGGCGTTGCGCCCCTTTCTGAAACCGATTTGCCCGCATTTTCCGAGCCGCCAAGTGATTCCACTTGGCTTGAAAATGCTTCAATGCAGCTTCACCTGCGGCTGCCCGCGATCCGCGATCATCCCAACCAGGGTTCGCCACAGCACCGGCGCATGACCATGCAGCGCGGTCTGGTGCATCTTATAAAGTGAGCGATACATCATCCGGGCGAAATAGCCTTCAATGAACATGCTACGCCCGACCAGAAAGCCCATCAGGCTGCCCACGGTTGAGTATTTCCCGAGCGAGACCAGCGACCCGAAATCACGATAGACAAAGGGCTCTACCTCAAGCCCGCGCAGCTTGCGGTCAATTT
>JBEDHL010000141.1:0-6465 GCA_041174145.1 Pseudomonadota bacterium | reverse complement strand
CTATTGGGGCGGGCAACAACAGGGGATGTCTTGGATGGGCCGATATCCATCAGCCACCCCCTTCGGTGCGCGCCAGGCCTTGGGCCACACGGTCCAGAACGGCCAGGCACATGGCCAAATCCTCTTCCGGGATGCCTTCCAGGATTTCGGCGCGCACTGCCGCCGCCTCGGCCTCGATATTTTGCAGCACGGGGCGCGCGGCTTCAGTCAAATGAATGGTCTTGGCGCGGCGATCGCCCGGCGCGGCGCGACGTTCCACAAAGCCCTGCGCTTCCAGCCAATCCAGCGTGCGAACCATAGTGGGGCCTTCCACCGCCAACCGCCCGGCCAAATCCTTTTGCGTCACGCCATCACCGCGCCGGGCAAGGCTGAGCAGCACCAGCCAGCGAGATTCCGTCAGGCCAAAGGGCAGGATGCGTTGGTCAAGCCGCACGCGCCAACGCCGCGCGATTTGCGCAATGGCGACGCCAAGCCGCCAACGGGATTGGGAAAGGTCTGACCCATCAGGCATGGCGGGAAGGCTAACCCCGGATTGCCTAGGATGCAAATAGATAGCGCGCTATCGAATTCAGATAGGCGGCGCCAGCACCTTATCCCGGTAATTGCACATGGGCCGCGCCGGGCAGCGCCAGCATTCCGGCGCCCGCGCCTTGCAGATGTAGCGCCCATGCAGGATCAGCCAGTGATGCGCATCGCGCAGCAATTCCGGCGGGCAGCGCTTGACCAAGCCCTCTTCCACCGCCCGCGTGGTCTTGCCCGGCGCCAGGCCGGTGCGGTTCCCCAGGCGAAAAATATGCGTATCCACCGCCATGGTATTCTGCCCAAAGGCCACATTCAGCACGACATTGGCGGTTTTCCGCCCAACGCCGGGCAGGGCTTCCAACGCGGCGCGATCATCCGGCACCTGCCCGCCATGGCGTTCCACCAATTGCGCGGCCAAAGCCGCCACATTGCGCGCCTTGGCCTGCCATAGCCCGATGCGGCGAATGAAGGGGCCGATGCCTTCCGCGCCAAGGGCGGCCATGACGGCGGGGGTGGGGGCAGCATCAAATAACGCGGGCGTGCATTTATTCACCGCCGCATCCGTGGTTTGCGCGGAAAGCACCACCGCCACCAGCAGGCTGAAATGATCCGTGTAGAAAAGCTCGGTCTCCGGCGCTGGGTTAGCCTGGGCCAGGGCGCGCAAAAACGCCTCGGCCTGGTCTTTCGACATCAGGCGCGCGCGGCGTGGGGCGCGGGCGGAACCGTGATCTGGCTTGGCTTGGGGCATGGCGTTCGGGCGCCATTCTGGCCTAGACTGGGGCGCGATGGCACCCCCCCAGGAAGGCATTCTTTTCGAAGCGATTTCGACCCCGCCGCAGAGCTTCTCAGCGCGGGGCTTTCGCGTACTGGCGGGGCTGCTGATTATCGCGGCGCTGATTCCGGCCGGTGTATTTTTCGCGCTGGGTGCCTGGCCGGTGCTGCCCTTCATTGGCCTGGAAGTGGGCGCGGCGCTGGCCTTACTGCTGTGGCATGCGCGCGCATCCCGCCGGCTGAGTGAAATGGTGCTGCTGACCCATGCCGGGCTTTCCATCCGCCATGTGGATCATCGCGGGCGCGTGGTGCGGCAGGAGATTGATGCCTATTGGGCCAAGGTGGATTGGGATGAAGCCGCGCCGCGCGGTGGGCAATTACTGATCAAAAGCCGCGGTCGCGTTTTGGAAATTGGGCGGCATCTGACCGCGCCGGAAAAGGCCGAATTGGCGGATGCCTTGCGTGCCGCCCTGGCCCGCGCCCGCCGGCCGGATTTTGATAATCCGCAATTGCGGGAAAACTGAAAATCAGCGGCCGATCCGTTCAACCCCGCCGCGCCTGACATGGCCACGCTGCGCCATGCAATCAAAATAGCTGCGGCGCTGGGTTGCGATGATTTCAGCATTCAAGCGGTCCACCTGCGCCTGATACTCGACATAAATACTGTGCCGCAGGGCGGAAAGTGCTGGATCGCGCATGGCTTCTTCGCGGCAGGCCGCCGCATCGGCGCTGGTATCGGGCGGAAAGACGGATTCCTTTGGTTGGTTCGCGCAGCCCATCATCGCGAACGCCAGGACCAAGCCTGCCAAATGCTTCATGATGCCAACCAATCCTCAATCAGCCGGCGCGCGATGGAATCAACGCGCGGCAGGGAAAAGCCAAGCTGCTGGTGGTTGCGCAAATCATCCCGGCTGAACCAGCGCGCATCGCGCAATTCTTCCGGATCAATGGTGATTTCCTCGCTCAAGCCTTCGGCATGGAAGCCGAGCATGATGGAAGAAGGAAAGGGCCAGGGCTGCGATGAATGGTAGCGCACCTGGCCAACTTTGATGCCTGCTTCTTCTTCCACTTCGCGCCGCACCGCTTCTTCCAGGCTTTCGCCCGGTTCCACAAAGCCGGCGAGCGTCGAATACATGGTGGTATTCGGAAAGCGCTGCGAATGGCCGAGCAGACAATGATCGCCGCGCACCACCAGCATGATCACGGCGGGGTCCGTGCGCGGAAAATGCTGCGCATTGCAGACGGTGCAAACCATGACATGCCCGGCGCTGCGTGGTTCGCACACACCGCCACAAACCCCGCAAAAGCGATGTTTTGTGCGCCAATGCATCAGGCCGCGCGCATGGGCCAGCACACTTGCCTCACCGGGCGGCAGCAGGCCGGCGACCTGGCGCAGATCGGCAAAGCTGCCCATTTCCGGGGGCAGCAGGGGAATCGGGTCATCCGCAGTGGAACAATCCACCGCAAAAACCTGCCGACCTTCCCATTCGCCGAGCCAGGCCCAGGGCCCGCCTGCCATGCGCAAGGCGCCGGCGGCCTCCCCGGTCAGCAAAACGGCTTGCGGGGTGCCCTCGGCCACACCCTTCATCAGGTTGCGGGCACGCCAGACAGGGGCGAAGACCGTGTTGGGATCAGCAAGCGCCGCTTCAATGAAGGCGGCGTCATCGCGGCGATGGGATGCCCGGTCTAGAGGGCTGCCCGTATAGGCATTGGGTCGGCTGGCGGGGATCGAAAGCATGGGCGTGAACCTGCCACGCGGGCCGTCGCGCGGCAACCAAGCACCCCCCATTGGCATTGAGGCGCCGGGACATGATATGGTGCCCTTGGAAGGTCGGCGGCGGACGGGCTCCTCGCCAACCCGGTCAGGTCCGGAAGGAAGCAGCCGTAACGGGTTCTTGCCCGGGTCGCTTGTCGGCCTTCCACCTTTTTCGAGAGACCGCCCGCGCCATGGCTTCCGATATGTTCGGCTCCCCGATTGCTTCGCCTGGCGCCGAACCGCCGGAAGAGGAAGGCTTGCCTGAACCGCCGGCGCCGGAAGGCCCGGGGTTGTTTGGGGACCCGGCGCCGCCACCTGCACCGCCGCCCGCACCTGTGGCGAAGCCCACCGATCAGCCGGGCTACCGCGTGCTGGCGCGCAAATATCGCCCGACCAATTTCGATGATCTGATCGGGCAGGATGTGCTGGTGCGTACCTTGCGCCATGCCTTTGCCCAGGGGCGCGTGCATCACGCCTTTTTGCTGACTGGGGTGCGCGGTGTCGGCAAAACCACCACGGCGCGCATCATTGCCCGCGCGCTGAATTGCATTGGCGTTGATGGCAAGGGCGGACCCACGGCGGACCCCTGCGGCGTTTGCCCGGAATGCAAGGCGATTCTCGCGGATCGTCACCCGGATGTGGTGGAACTGGACGCCGCCTCCAATAATAGCGTGGATGATGTGCGGGAATTGCGCGAAGCGCTCCGCTTCCGCGCGAGCCAGGGGCGGCAGAAGGTGTTTATCCTGGATGAATGCCACATGCTGTCTGGCGCGGCTTTCAACGCCTTTCTGAAGACTTTGGAAGAACCGCCTTCGGCTGTGACCTTCATTCTGGCAACAACGGAATTGCGCAAGGTGCCGATCACCATCCGCAGCCGCTGCCAGACCTTTGCGCTGCGCCGCGTACCGCAGGATAGCTTGGCGCAGCATTTCGCGCGGATTTGTGAAAAGGAAGCGGTGACGGCGGAAGCCGATGCGCTGGCGATGATCGCGCGCGCCGCCGATGGTTCCGTGCGTGATGGGCTTTCGCTGCTGGATCAGGCGATTGGGCAATCCGGTGCGGCGGAAGTGCGCGCCGATGCGGTGCGCGATATGCTGGGCCTGGCCGATCGCGCCATGATCCTTGATTTGATGGAAGCGCTGATGGGCGGGGACATCGCCTCGGCGCTTAGCATCATGGATCGCGCGCATGAATTGGGCGCTGATCCCTTGGTAATTTTGCAGGATTTGGCCGAGCTTTGCCATTTGCTGACGCGGTTTCGCGCGGCTCCCGCGCTGCGTCAGGATGGCTCACTGCCCGAAGCCGAACGCGTGCGCGGCGCGGCTTTGGCGCAGCGGCTTTCAGTTCCTGTCCTGGGCCGCACTTGGCAAATGCTGCTGAAGGGCATTGGCGAATTGCAGCTTGAAGGCGCTGATCGCCGTGCTGCCGCGGAAATGGTGCTGATCCGCATTGCCCATGTGGCGGATATGCCAACACCGGGCGATTTGGTGAAACGCCTGACGGAAGCGGGCGAGATTGGCACCACGCCGCGCCCGGCACCGAATGGTGGCGGCGGTGGATTACGCGCGGTGGCCGGCGGTGCGCCGGTGCGGGCCGAAGTGGCGCCAAGCCCGCCGGTTACCGCGCTGGCGCAGCCCAGTACCTGGCAGGAAATTGTCGCGCTGGCTTCCGGGGTGAAGCCGCTATTGCATGCGCAGCTTCGCCATGGCGTGCGCCCGGTGCGCATCGCGCCAGGCCGGCTTGAAATCAACCCGGAACCGGATGCGCCACGCGATTTGGCCGCGCAATTGACCGCGCTATTGGCCGAAGCCACCGGCCAGCGCTGGACCGTGATTATCAGCCAGGAAACCGGCGCGCCGACGCTCGCGGCACAGGGTAAGGAAGCTGAGGCTGACCGGCTTGCAACCGCGCGCGCGCATCCCTTGGTGCAGGCGATTTTGGCTGCCTTTCCGGGTGCGACGATTGAAGCGGTGCATGATGGCGCCGCCGACGCTTATGGCTTATCGCGCGGCGCGGCCATGGCCGATGATGATGCGCGTGATTTCGCGCCACCCGATGCCGAACCCGCTTACGGCGATGACGAAACCCTTCCCGATGATTTTTAGGCGAAAGACACCATGAAGAACCTGGGCAATATGTTGAAGCAGGCGCAGCAAATGCAATCGCGCATGCAGGAAATGCAGGCCAAGCTGGAAGCGACCGAAGTGGAAGGCCAATCCGGCGGCGGCATGGTGGTGGTGCGCCTGACCGGCAAGGGTGATTTGCGCCGCGTCACGATTGATCCTTCGCTGATGAATGCGGATGAACGCGAAGTGCTGGAAGATTTGCTGGTCGCCGCCCATGCCGATGCCAAGCAAAAGGTGGAATCCACTATGGCGGCTGAGATGCAAAAGGCCACCGCCGGCATCAACCTGCCGCCCGGCATGAAGCTGCCCTTCTGAGGCTTAACGCAGCCTAATGCTGCATAACGACCCGATTGAGCATCTGATTGCGCTGCTTTCGCGCCTGCCTGGCCTTGGCCGGCGCAGCGCGCGGCGTGCCGTGTTGAAAATGCTGATGGACCCGCAAGGCCAGATGCTGCCGCTGGCCGCTGCCTTGCGTGATGCCGCCAGCGCGGTGAAGCCGTGCGAAGCTTGCGGCAATCTGGACACGGTTTCCCCCTGCGCCATTTGTCGCGACCCGCATCGGGACAGGAAGTTGGTTTGCGTGGTGGAAGGCGTGGCTGATCTTTGGGCCTTGGAACGCGCCCATGCGCATCCTGGTCTTTATCATGTGCTCGGGGGGATGCTGTCTGCGCTTTCCGGCACGGGGCCTGAGGATTTGGCGATTCAGCCACTGCTCGCGCGGATTGAACAGGATGGCATCGCGGAAGTGATCCTGGCACTGCCCGCAACTGTGGAAGGTGCGACCACTGCGCATTACGTGACAGATCGGCTGAAGCCCACGGGTGTGGCTGTCACACGCCTCGCGCAAGGCGTGCCGATTGGTGGCGCCTTGGATGTGCTGGATGATGGCACGCTGGCGGCGGCGCTGAAGGCCAGGCGGCCCTTATGAGGCTGGCGCGCCGCGCATTATTGGCGACGCCTTTTCTTTCGATCAGCGCCGCAGACGCCGCGCCAACCAGCAAGTTTTTCCAATCAAGCGATGGGGTCAGGCTGCATTACGCGCAGCATGGCGCGGGGCCTATTTTGGTTTTCGTGCCAGGCTGGTGCATGCCCGCGCGCATCTTCGCGCCGCAGATTGCTTATTTTCAGCGGCATTACCGCGTGATCGCTTTCGACCCGCGCGGCCAGGGGCAAAGCGCCATTCCCGCGCAAGGCTATGAACCGGAACGGCGCGGGCGCGATATTGCTGATTTGCTCACACAATTGCCACCGGACCGCGTGGTATTGATTGGCTGGTCGCTCGGCGTTCTG
>JBEDHL010000140.1:0-10305 GCA_041174145.1 Pseudomonadota bacterium | reverse complement strand
TCCCCGCCCATTACCCCCCATAATGGCAATGCGCTTGATGCTGGGCTTGGTACCGGGCGGGCGCGGCAGCGTCACCAAAAGCACGCCATTGTCAAAACGCGCCACCACTTTTGCGGGGTCTGGCGCGAAAGGCAGGCGGAAGGAACGATGAAACGCGCCATAGCTGCGTTCCGAAAGATGCATTCCTTCCTTTTCTTCGGTCTTTTCGGATTTCTTTTCGCCGGAAAGCGTCAGCAGATCATCATCCAGCGCCAGTTCCACATCCTTTTCCGTCATGCCGGGCAATTCGGCGCTCACCAGGATTTCCGCCTCATTTTCTCGCACATCAAGTGATGGCGCGAAGCCTTGCTCCGCCATGCCGGATCGGAAGGATGGAAAGCCGCGAAACACTTCATCGAAAACGCGATTCACTTCACGATGGAGCGTACCCAGCGGATCGCGCAGAGATTCGCGTGCTGTTGCGAGCGTTGTTGCCATGATATGATTCCCTTTTTGGAATGCAGCCCTCAGCCAAACAGGCCAGGGCGCGATGGCATTCTAGCCATGCAGGGGGAGTTGCCGTGAATCATCACTCCGTGAGCGTGAAGCCGATTGATCCGCAGAAATTTCGCGACCCGCGCATCACGGCAAAAGGTGAAGCGCGCGCGCATGTGGCGCTTGGCGCACTCGAAACTCTGTGGATCAATACAGGCACGCTCTGCAATATCACCTGCGCCAATTGCTATATTGAAAGCAGCCCGCGCAATGATGCGCTTTCCTATATCAGCGCGGCGGAAGTGGCTGCATTCCTGAATGAAGCTGAGACTTCGCGCCTGCCTTTGCAGGAAGTGGGGTTCACGGGTGGTGAGCCCTTCATGAATCCTGATTTCCTGGTGATGCTGCAAGATGCGCTCAAGCGTGGCTTCAAGGCGTTGGTGCTGACCAATGCGATGAAGCCCATGATGAATCACGCCAAGGGGTTGCTTGCGCTGCACCAACGCTATGGGGCGCAATTGACTATTCGTGTTTCGCTGGATCATCCGGACCCGGCCATCCATGATGCGGAACGCGGCGCAGGCAGTTTTGACCGAACGCTGGAAGGGCTGCGTTTTCTGGCAAGCCATGGCTTTCGGCTGCATATCGCCGGGCGGGCTGCTTTCGGCGCAGGGCAGGAAGCCGTGCTACGTGCCGAATTTGCCGCAGTTTTTGCGGCCCATGGCATTGCCGTGGATGCCGCTGATCCCGTGGCACTGATGCTGTTTCCTGAGATGAATGCGCAGGCCGATGTGCCGGAAATCACCGAAGCCTGTTGGGGCATTTTAGGCAAATCACCCGATAGCCTGATGTGCGCTTCCGCGCGCATGGTGGTGAAGCGCAAGGGCGCCGCGCGCCCCGCCGTGCTGGCCTGCACCCTACTGGCCTACGACCCGCAATTCGAATTGGGCGCCACACTTGCCGAAGCATCCCGCCCCGTGGCCCTGAACCATCCGCATTGCGCCAAGTTTTGCGTCCTGGGCGGGGCGGCCTGTTCGCGGTGACGGGGTAGAAGTTGACGCGGCACCTGGGGCGCGCGACCAAAGGAAAATGCCGAATCGGAGTTTCCTGAGATGCGCCGCCGCCATCTGAATGCCGCGCCCGCGTGAACGCCATGCATGACGCTCCGCGCGAAACCCTGCGCCGCGTCTTCGGCTACAGCGCCTTTCGTGGCCGGCAGGAAGAAGTGATTCGCCATGTCGCGGCGGGCGGTTCAGGGCTTGTGCTGATGCCAACCGGCGGCGGCAAAAGCCTATGTTTCCAAGTGCCCGCGCTGTGCCGGCCCGGTATTGGCATTGTTGTCTCCCCCCTGATTGCGCTCATGGAAGACCAGGTGGCGGCGCTCCGCCAACAAGGTGTCGCCGCCAGCGCGCTGCATTCAGACCTGCCACCCGATGAAGCGCGCGCGGTGCTGCGCGATTTGCACCAGGGCACGCTGCAACTGCTTTATGTCTCCCCGGAACGGCTGACGCTTGAGACCATGCTGGCGCGGCTAGATGGCTTGGATATTGCGCTTTTCGCAGTGGATGAGGCGCATTGTGTCAGCCAATGGGGCCATCATTTCCGCCCCGAATATCGCGGCCTTGGCATTTTGGGCACGCGTTTTCCGGGCGTGCCGCGCGTTGCGCTGACCGCCACGGCTGATCCGCGCACGGTGGAAGATATTCGCCTGCAATTGGGCTTGCAGGATGCGCCCGTATTCCGCGCTTCCTTTGATCGCCCCAATATCCTGATAGAAGCCGCCCCGCGGGAGAGTGAACGCGCGCAGCTTCGCGCCCTGATCCGTGAAGCGGGCGGCACCGGCATTATCTATTGCGGCAGCCGCGCCAAGACGGAAAGTACCGCCGCTTGGCTCCGTGAAGATGGGCTGGAAGCGATTTCCTTTCATGCCGGCATGGAAGCCAGCGCCAAACGCGAAGCGCATCGGCGCTTTTCACGCGGCGAACAAATGGTGATGACCGCCACCATCGCCTTCGGCATGGGCATAGATAGGCCCGATTTGCGCTGGGTGGCGCATCTTGATCTGCCGCGTTCGCCCGAGAGTTGGTATCAGGAAATCGGCCGCGCCGGGCGGGACGGGCTGCCGGCGCGCGCATTGCTGCTTTACGGCGCAGGCGATATCGCGCTTGCCCGCCATCGCATTGCAGAAAGCCCAGCGGGTGAAGACCAAAAGCGCGTGGAACGCGCGCGGCTTGAAGCCATGGTGGGCATTGCCGAAGCCGCCACCTGCCGACGCGCGCTGCTGCTGCGCTGCTTTGGCGAAGAACCGGAACGTGAAGCCTGTGGCCATTGTGATATTTGCCAGCGCCCGCCCAGGCTTTTCGATGGCACCATCGCGGCGCAGAAAATGATTTCCGCCGTGCTGCGCACCGGTCAGCGTTTTGGCGTGATGCATGTGGTGGATGTGCTGCGCGGACGACTGACGGATAAGGTGGCGCAGTTTTCCCACGACAAGCTGCCCACCTTCGGCGTGGGGAAGGATTTGCCCGATACCGCCTGGCGCGGCGTGGCGCGGCAATTGGTGGGGCGTGGCGCGCTTGATGTGGTGGTGGAAAACCACGGGGAATTGGTCGCCACCGAAGCCGCACGCCCCATTCTGCGCGGTGAAAATGTGGTGATGCTGCGCGAAGATGTGCTGCAAGCGGGCAAGAAACCGGCATCGGCGCGCAAGGGGCCCGAAGCAGCGGGCATTGGTTCAGACGATCCGGTATTTGAAGCGCTACGCGCCTGGCGCCGTGGCATTGCGCAGGCGCAGGCCGTGCCGGCTTATGTGGTGGCAGATGACCGGACGCTCTCCGGCCTTGCTGCGCGCTGCCCGGCAAACCTGGAAGAATTGCTGGAAGTGCCGGGCATGGGGCGTTCGCGCGTGGAACGCTACGGCGCTGATATTCTGCGCGTCATCAGCGCCAGCGCAGGGCAAAGGTAAAGCGCCACGCCCTAATGCGGGCCGATTTCAATCAAACGGCTATCTTCCACGCGCAAGATACGGTCGTGGAAGCGGGCCACCGCCGGGCGATGCGCGATAGAAACCATGGTCAGCCCAGGCAAGGCGCGCTGCAATTTTTCATACATGGCCGCTTCCGCTTCCGGATCCAGGCTGGCGGTGGCTTCATCCAAAAACAGCCAATCCGGGTGCTGCAAGAAGGCACGCGCAAAGGAAAGCCTTTGCTGTTCCCCGCCTGAAAGCCTCTGGCCCCAGCTATCGGCTTCATCCAGGCGTGCAGCCAAATGGCCAAGCCCCGCTTCATTGAGCGCGGCGAGAATTTCAGCATCGCTGAAGCGCGCTTCATCTTCCGGGTAGCAAACCGCGCGCTTCAGCGTGCCAAGCGGCAGATAGGGGCGCTGCGGCAGAAACAGCACGCGCGCATTCTGGGGCAAGGAAATGCTACCGCTGCCAAAGGGCCAAATACCGGCAATGGCGCGGAACAGCGTGGATTTGCCCGAACCTGATGGACCATTGATCAGCACAGCTTCGCCCGGCACGACCTTCATCTCAGCGCCGCTCAGTAACACGCGCCCATCAGGGAGTGAGAGCGTGACATCGCGCAAGGTAAGCTGGTTGGCTTCACCCTTGCTTGAATGCGGCCCGCCCCCGGCTTCACGCGCCTTGGCTACTGCATGGGTAAAGCCGGAAAGCCGTTCAACTGTCGCGCGCCATTCGGTCAGGCGCGCATAATTATCCACAAACCAGGAAAGCGCGCCCTGCACCTGGCCGAAGGCGCTGCTGGTTTGAATCAAGCCGCCAAGCGGCATACGCCCGGCAAAATAGGCGGGTGCGGCGACAACAATCGGGAAAATGGACGCCACTTGCCCATAGCCCGCCGTGAAAAAAGTCAGGCGCTTGGTGGCACGCATAATGTCCCACCAATTCAGCATCAACTTGCCAAAGCGCTGCGTGAGCCCGCGCTTTTCATCGGCCTCCCCACCATAAAGCGCGATGCCTTCGGTGTTTTCACGAAAACGCACCAGGGCATAGCGAAAATCCGCCTCAAGCCGCTGCTGATTGAAATTGAGCATGATCAATGGCCGCCCAATCAGATGCGCAAGCCAAGTACCCAGCAGCGCATAGACCAGCGCGACCCAAACCATATAGCCCGGAATTTCGACGCCAAGCACGGTGATGGACCCGGAGAGGGACCAAAGCACCAGAATGAAAGACCCAAGCGTGACAATCGAATTGAGTAAACCAATGCCCAGCGAAAGTGTGTCTTCAACAAAAAGTCTTGCATCATCTGCAATGCGCTGATCTGGATTATCCGTATAGGGATCAGTCAGCGCCATGCGGTAATAGGCGCGATCGGCCAGCCATTCGGCCAGATAAACATCGGTCAGCCAGCGCCGCCAGCGCATTTGCAAGGCTTGGCGTAGATAAAGCTGATACACTGCGATTAGAATATAAAGCGCCGCCACCAGTACAAAGCCCGGCAGTAGTCCTTCGGCTTCCGTGCGATGCCAACTGAACAGCAACGCGATAAAGCCATCCCAATCCTTGCTCTCGAGCGTATTGTAGAAGGCTCGTTGCCAATAGGTCAGCAGCACCGTCATGCCAACGAGCGAGAGATTAAGCGCGATGACCACGCCGAGCAGCAGGCGCGCGCGCCAGCGTTCCTCGCTCCGCCAAAAGGGTGCAATCAGCGCCCAGGCTTCAGTGATGAAGGTGGCAATCCAGCGCATGGCCTGCGCCTAACCCGCGCGCAGCGCCGCTTCCAGCGCCGTGAGCCACGCCATGACACGGGCGCGATTGACGCCAAGATCCGAATAGCCAATGAGGCTGCGTGAATAGATCCAAAGCCCGGTGCCGCCCGAAACTGCTGCCGCTTCCGCCACAACAATATCCGGGTAATTCATCAGCGCGCTGCGCACGACCCATTGCGCCTGGTTACGCGCCGGAAAGCGCGCAAGCGGATAGGTACGCTCCATCCCCGCCGCTACGCGATCAAGCGCGGCCATGACCGCTTCAGGGCTTGCAGGCAAAGGGTCGCGCTGCAAATGCCCCTGCCCGGCTGACACACTTGGCGTCAGCAGGCAGGTATTGGGCGAAGCCGGCAATTGCAGTGTGGCGAAATCAAGCGGCGCTGGTGCGGGCACGCCATCTGCACCGCGGGAGAAAAGGGCAGAGATCATGATATGGCCCTCAAGCGAATAACGCCGCGCATGTCGTCAGGGTTGATGGGTTTGCCTTTGCGGAGGATTTCAATCTTGCCCTGGCGCGCCAAATCAGCGGCGACTTTGCGCACCGCCCCCAGCAAAGGCCGCCAGTTCTCGGCGGAGACAGCGCGGGCAACATCGGTTGGGCACAGGCTTTTTTCTGGGCCCCGTTCAGCGGCCAGGTGCAACAGCGCGGCGGTGATGGCTTCAATATTCATGGCGCGATCCAATCGGCGGTAAGATTGCCCGCGTCATCCCAGATGAAGCGCGCGCGTTGATGCCCGGCAGCGGCCAACCAAAGCCATTCCAGACGATGAAAACCAATCACAACGGCGGCGAAATGTGGCCGGCCAATGTCGCTATCCTTCGGCGCGGCAGGGGGGCTGGCTACAATCGCGCCGGAAGCATCGGGGGCGGCGTAGCACATGCGGCTGCTGCGTTGGCTTGCCGACCAGGCGGCATCCGCCACCGCATCATCCAAATGCAGTATGGCGTGGCCCGCGACGCGCATCTGCACATGCAGTGCCGCGTCATAGAAATGCATCATCACGCGCCCATCCCGCGCAACGCCGCGCGCCTTGTCACTGCGCCGATCGGTATGGAAGCGCAGGCTGCGCGCATCCGCATCAAAACCGCGCAGCACAACGGTGCGGAGACTGGGCGCGCCACTCTCATCCAGGCTCGCAACCGTTGGCGTATGCAAAGGGCTGCGCCGATCCGGCACGGCATTGGCCAGCAGCCGAAAGGCTTCTTGCAGGCTTGCCGCCAAATCATCCGCGAAGGCAGGCCGAGGAGGCTTCATGCCAGCACCCGGGCGGCCAGCGCAGCACCACTATCCCAGGCGGCTTCAGCGCGCCCGCCAATGCAGCCATCACTGGCATAGCCGATGCGTTCGGCGCCGTCCCAGAGGCATGGCTCACCCAAAGGCACTTCCAGCAGCGAATAGCGCCAGCGATGCGCCACCACCATGAAGGGCGCGGGCAAGGGCGCATCGCTGAAGTTGGCCAGCGCCGCCAGCAAGGGTTGAGCGATAGCTTCCTCAGGCAATTCCAAATGGGCGCGAGTCCATGCCGGGCCGGCCTGGATCACCCAATTTTCTTGGCCCGCATTGCGCCCCGGCTTGGCGGAATCCCGCGCAGCCCAGCCAATGGCATGCGCTTCGGGGCGGAGTGTTTCCGGCAAGGCAAGCGGCGCATCAAAGGCAGCCATCACGGTCCAGCAGGGCGCGTAGCGAATGGCGCCGAGCGCTTCGCTGAGTGAAGGCGCCTGTTGGCCCAAAACCGCGCGCGCCTGGGTGGCCGGCATGGTCAGCAGCACCGCATCAAATGGCCCGGCTTCTTCGGGCGCGACATCAGGCAAGGGCTTGCCTGGGCGCACAAGCCGCGCATCCCAATGGCGCAGCATCCAGGCGCCTGGGCTGCCCGTGATCTGCCCAACATGGCGCCCACCCACGCAAGGAATTGTGCCCAGCAAGGCGCGCGGCACGGCAGACATGGAAGGCACACCAACGCGGCGCGTAGCATCTGGCCAGGGTGCGGCTTTGGCTTCCACCAATGCAGCGGCGAAGTCCGCGCCCTCAGCGCGCAGATATTGCG
The DNA here is from genome assembly GCA_041174145.1 of Pseudomonadota bacterium. GTDB lineage: Bacteria > Pseudomonadota > Alphaproteobacteria > Acetobacterales > Acetobacteraceae > Neoroseomonas. Next base: position 3,049 of record JBEDHL010000140.1, on the reverse strand, counting down.
CGCCATGATCGAATTGCAGCTTACGCCCTTCGGCTTCTATCCGTCGTGTCGCCAAACGCCCACCTGGCCCGCGGCCCTTGTCAAAGATCGTGACAGCATGGCCCCGCGCGATCAGCGCGCGCGCCGCAGAAATACCGGCAAGGCCCGCGCCGAGAATGGCAATTTTGGCGGCCGCCATCAGAAGCCCCCGCCCGCATCAAGCCAAGCCTGTTCCGCCGGCGAGGAAACCCGCCCCAGCGCAGCATTACGATGCGGAAAGCGCCCGAAATCCTGGATCACCACACGATGCCGCCAGGCATAGTCAATCGCGCCATTGGCCCGCGCATGATGCGGAATATCGCGCAAGCCTTCGAATAGCGCGACAGACAAATCCTGATCCGCCGGCGCTTCACTATGTTCGAAAGGCAGATACAGAAACGGCTTTTCGAAAGCGCCAAGCTTAAGATCGAAGTGCTTTTCCAGCACAGCCACACGCGCAATGGCGCGGGCATGGGGGTCGCTCGCAAAGGCCTCATCGCTGCCGCGAAACACATTGCGCGGAAATTGATCCAGCAGGATCAGCAGCGCCAAGGTGCCTTCAGGTGTTTCGGCCCAGTCATCAAAAGTGCCTTCACGCGCCGGGCGGATCAGCGCGCCGAAACGGTCGCGGATTTCCGCATCAAAGGCATCATTCTTCTGAAACCAGATCGGGCGATAGGTGTCGCGCCCTTCGGCATACCAGAAGGCGCAAATGGCTTCAGCGTCGTTCATGCCAAGGCGCGGTCCAGCAGCCGCACGGAATGGATCGCCTCTCGCCCACCAAGATCACCGATTTGATGTCGGCAGGAAGTGCCATCGGCAATGATGAAATCCTCCGCGCCCGCCGCGCGCACCGCCGGCAACAGGGAAAGTTCCGCCATCGCCTTGGATGCTTGCAGACTTTCCGCCTGATAGCCAAAGGCGCCGGCCATGCCGCAGCAAGATGAGGTTATGGGTTTTACCGTCAGCCCGGGGATCCGCTTCAGCAGCGCCACCGCCGCCGGGAAGGCGCCGAAAGCCTTTTGGTGGCAATGGCCATGGATATGCACGGTCGCCTCCAGCGGCTTGAAGGCCAGCGCGGGCTTGTCGCGTTCCAACAATTCACTCAGCAACACGGCGCGCGCGGCCAAGGCGCGGCTTTCTTCCCCCGGCAGCAGCACCAGAAATTCATCGCGCAATGTCGTCAGCGATGAAGGTTCAATGCCGACCACCGGCGATGCAAAGGGGGCCAGCGCAGCGATCACACGCCGCGCCTCAGCACGCGCTTCATCCACCATACCAGCGGCCAGCAAAGTGCGGCCTTCATCCAAGGGGCGCATACCACGCGGCGGGCGGGCCACGGCGGGGTCATAACCGGCAGCGCGCAAAACACGGATCGCGGCGCGCAGATTTTCTGGCTCGAAATAGCGGTTGAAGGCATCGGGCAGCAGGATCACCTCATTCGCCCTGCCATCGGGCGCACGCACTTCCCAATCATGAAAGGCATCGCCACGAAAGCGCGGCAAGGGTCTGTCAGCGGCCAGCCCCAGCATGCTTTGCGTCAGCGCCGGCAAGCCAGGGATCATGTCACGCAGATTGAACAAGATCGGCGCCATGGAAGCGAAGCGTGCGATGCGTGGCAGGCGCGCAATCAGGCGTTCGCGCAGCGGTACGCCATGGCGCTTGGCGCGGGCGGCCAAAGCCTCGATCTTCATGCGCGCCATATCCACGCCGGTTGGGCATTCCCGCTTGCAGCCCTTGCAGGAAACGCAAAGCGCCATGGCCGCCGCGACCTCATCCCCCGCCAGCGCATCCGGTCCCAATTGGCCAGTGAGTGCCAGACGCAGCGTATTCGCCCGCCCGCGCGTCAAATGCGCCTCATCGCGCGTGGCGCGATAGGATGGGCACATCACATTGGCATCAAACTTCCGGCAGGTGCCGTTGTTGTTGCACATCTCAACCGCGCTCAGCAGGCCGCCAAGCGGGCCCGGATAATCAGACCAATCCAGCGCAGGCGTTATCGCCGCATCGGCGGCGTAATCCGGGCCATAGCGAAACAGCGAACGATCATCCATGCGCGGCGGGCGCGTGATGCGATTGGGGTTGAGCAAACCGCGCGGGTCAAACGCGTCCTTCACTTCCTCAAACGCGGTGACAATCCTATCGCCGAACATTGGCCGGTGGAATTCAGACCGCACAATGCCATCACCATGTTCGCCGGAATGGCTGCCCTTATATTCGCGCACCAGCGCGAAACATTCCTCGGCAATGGCGCGCATTTTCTGAACTTCCGCGCCATCCTTCATGTTCAATACAGGGCGCACATGCAGGCAGCCGACCGAAGCATGCGCATACCAAGTGCCCTTGGTGCCGTGCTTGGCGAAAACATCATTCAGTCTTTCGGTATAATCGGCCAGATCATCCAGCCCCACCGCGCAATCCTCAATGAAGGAAACCGGTTTCCCATCCCCCTTCATGGACATCATGATATTGAGGCCCGCTTCGCGCACTTCCGCAATCGCGGCCTGAAAGCCGGCATCGGTCGCGCGCACCACCTGGCCCGGATGGCCCAGATCCGCCATCATTTCTTCAAGCCGCGCCAAATCGCGCATCAGCGGGCCATCTTCCTGGCCGTGGAATTCCACGATCAGCAGGCTATCCGGTTCGCCGATCAGCATTTTGTCGATGGTGGCGCGATAGATCGGGATGGAACGCCCCAGATCGATCATGGTGCGATCCACCAATTCCACCGCTTCCGGCATCAGCGAAACCAGATGCTTCGATGCTTCCATCGCCTTGCGGAAGCTCGGGAATTGGCAAATGCCCAAAACCTTGCGTGGCTTGATTGGCCACAGTTTCAAATCCAGCGCGGCCGAAAAGGCCAAAGTGCCCTCAGACCCCACCAGCAGCCGCGCCAGGCTACCGCGCCCGGCCGCACGCGCCGCGGGCGTCAAGGCTTCGATATTATAGCCACCGACGCGGCGGAGTTGTTCCGGGAAGCGGGCAGCGATTTCCTCAGCCTCCCGCGCACCAAGCGCGCGCAGGCGCTGGA
>JBEDHL010000139.1:0-3925 GCA_041174145.1 Pseudomonadota bacterium | reverse complement strand
GCGGGGGGCGATGGGGTGGATATCACCTCACGCTTTTTCGCGGTGAAGGTTGGCGTGCCGGAAGACCCCGTGACGGGCACCGCGCATGTGCAACTGGTGCCCTTCTGGGCGGCGCGGCTTGGGCGCAAAAGCTTGGTTTGCCGCCAGGCCAGCGCGCGCGGTGGCACGCTATGGTGCGAATGGCGCGAAGACCGCGTGCGCATGGCAGGCGATGCGGTGCTTTACGCCAAGGGCGAAATCCATTTGCCGGGATAAGTACGGCCTGACGCCAAGGTGATGGCAGCAGCATCCCCACTTGATGGGGCGCAAGAAATCCTCTGACGCCCATGCGCAAAAACGCGGATCTTCATCGAAGGAGAGACCGCCGATGCCCCAACCCCAAGCCAAGCCCATTCCCCTGCGTTGCTGGTATCTGCTGGCCAATGGCAGCCGTGCCCAGGCCTATGTGAAGCGCGCTGAGGATTCAGGCTATGATCAGGTGCGTATCTGGGATGCGCCGGAAGCGCGCATGAAGGATTCTGAACTGGGGGAAGACAAGCCCGGCCGTGCCTTCGCCGCTGGCGGCAGCGTCAGGCGGAGCGGCATTGAACTTGATGGCAAGGATGACAGCCCGAAGGAACACGCCAAGCGTGATTTTCTGGAAGCCCTTGCGGATGATCTGGCTGCCGCGCTGGCCGAAAAGCAGATGGACAGCATCGCCATCATCGCCCCGGCGCCGGTTGCCCATGCCATTGTTGAAAACCTGCCCGGCCCGGCCCGGAAAGCGTTGAGCGGCGAGGAGCATCACGACCTGACCAGCCTGCCCCATGGCCAAATCTTCGCGCGGCTGGATGCCTTCCGCCATCGCATGTGAAAGACTTGACCTTGGGTGGGGCGCCGCCCCATGTCTCAGGGCATGAGCGATAAGCGACCGCCCATCATCATTGACATGACGCCCGAAGGTGAGTTTCGCGACCCACCGCCGCCCCCGGCGCCGCGCGGGTTTCAACGCGTTTTGGCGCGGCTTGGCGGCGTTGCCATGCTGGTGGCGCTGGCGGCTGGCGGCTTGCTGATGGCGGCCGTGGCGCTGCTTGCCATTGGTGTGCTGCTGCCGATCATGCTTGCGGCGGGGGCCATTGGCGCCACCATTCTTTGGTGGCGGCTGCGCAAGGCCCGCGCACGGGGGGAGAGCGCTTTCATCATCACCCGCTTTGATCGGCGGGACGGTTAGCGCCTTATTCCGCCGCCAGTGCCGGTGCCACTTCGCCCTTCATGCCGAAGGCTTCCGCCAGCAGCGTATAGGAACGCCGCCTTGCTTGCGCGTCATGGCAATGGGTGATCACGGCAAATTCCGAAATACCGCCATGCGCGGCTGAAAGCGCTTCAAGCTTCGCGCGTACCTGTTCCGGTGTGCCGACCATGGCCTGGGCGCGGATTTGCTCAAGCCGCGCCAATTCCAGATCGGAATAGGGATAGGCTTCGGCTTCTTCCACACTGGGCAAGGGCAGGAACATGCCGCGGTCGCGCTTGAGGCGCCATAATTCGCGGGAACGGAACAGGCGCCGCGCTTCGGCTTCCGTATCAGCCACCAGGCAAAAAACGCCGAGCGCCGGATAAGGGGCAGTCAGGCGCGCGGGCATATCCGGCTTGGGCTGGAAGCTTTGGCGGTAGATTTCCATCACCTGTTCGCTGCCGCCGCCATCGGAAAAGAAATGCGCGAAGCAATAAGGCAGGCCGAAATAGCCGGCGACCTGCGCGCCGTAATCGGAACTGCCCAGCACCCACATTTGCGGGCGCGTGGTGGTGACGGGCTGGGCGATAATGCTGGCGAAGGGGTGGCCTTCCGGCAGGCCATCGCCATGCCAACCCAGGATTTCCATGATCTGATTGGGGAAGCGTTCCGCCGCCCGTGCCGCATCCGGGTTCAGCGCGAAGGCGGTGCGGCCATCAGAACCCGGCGCGCGGCCAACGCCCAGATCAACTCGGCCAGGGGCAATGGCTTCCAGCATGCGGAACTGTTCGGCCACTTTCAGTGCGCTGTAATGCGGCAGCATGATGCCGGCGGAACCGATGCGGATCCGGCTGGTGGTGGCGCCGATGGCGGCCAGCAGCACTTCGGGCGCGCTGCCCGCATGCGATGCGCTATTGTGATGTTCGGCGCACCAGTAGCGGTTGAAACCCAAAGCCTCCACATGGCGGGCAAGGGCCAGGGTTTCCTGCACCGCCGCCGCCGGGCTGCGGCCAGAGGCGACCGAGGATTGATCAAGAACGGAAAGGATGAAGCCGGACATGGAAACAAGGGTAGCGCAAACCGCGCCAAGGACGAAAGCCCATGCATGAAAGCTTCATGCGCCGCGCCATCGCCCTGTCCTGCCAGGGGGTGGAGACCGGCGGCGGGCCCTTCGGCGCTGTGGTGGTAAAGGATGGTGAGATTATCGGTGAGGGCATGAACCGCGTGGTCCCCAATGCAGACCCGACCGCCCATGCCGAAATTGTCGCCATTCGCGCTGCCTGCGCCGCCCTTGGCACGCATGATCTGTCGGGGGCGGTGATTGTTTCTTCCTGCGAACCATGCACGATGTGCCTCGGCGCCATTTGGTGGTCCCGCATTGGGCTGGTGGTTTATGGCAATGACCGCGCGGATGCCGCGGCGATTGGCTTTGATGATGCGGATATTTACGCCGAAGTGGCGGCCCCGCCGGAAGCGCGCCGCTTGCCGTTACGCCGCGTTCTGGCGGAGGAAGCGCTGGCAGCCTTCCAGCTTTGGCAGGCCAAGCCGGATAAGGTGCCGTACTAGTGAGATACCCGACCAAATAGCGCGGTCAGCACGGCAAACAGCACCCCGCCTGCCATAAAGCCTACCAGGGTGCCGTTGATGCGGACATATTGCAGGTCTCGCCCAACGCGGAGTTCGATTTTGTCCGTGACGGTCGCCGCATCCCAATTCGTCACCACGCCGGCGATGAAATCCGCCAACTGCACCTGGGCTGAGGGCAAAAGCGTCATCAACACACCCTCAGCGGCGCGATTGAGCCGCTCACGTGCGCCCTGATCTTCCGCAAGCAGGGCACCGGCATTGCTGAAGATGCCAGCAAGCAAAGCAACGCTGCGCCCATCCGGGCGTGCGGCATCGGTGGCCAAGGCAATCTTCAGCCTTTCCCAAACATCCATCAGCCACGCTGCGACTGAAGGATGGGAAAGGGCTTCGCGCATCAGGCGGCCAATGGCGGCGGCGCGTTCGGGATCGGTTTCCAGCCTTTCGATCTCACGCGCCAGCCATTCGGCGAAGGCAGCGCGCAAATCAGAATCATCGGGGCCGATCTTTTCCAATTCGCCATTGATGGCATTGAGGATGCGCCGCGCAATCGCCGCCCCTGCAATCCAGCCGACCAGCGCACCACCCTCGGCGCGCACACGCGCTTCAATCGCCACGCGCAGGGTTTCTTCCCGCGCGGCCAGCAGGACTTTCAATTGCCCGATGGCCAGGCTGAAAACCTCCTGATGCTGGCCGGAAGCCACCGCCGCGCGCAGGATCCGCGCCAATAACCGCGCGCCGGCGGGGCCAGAGACAATCCTCGGCAGCAAGCGCGCCAGCAGGCGCCGGGCGCGGCCATCTTCCAGGCTCGCCAAAATACGCGGCAGGCTCGCAGAAAGCGCGGTGGCGGCGCGGCGTGATGCTTCAGGGTCGCGCAAAAACCCTTCCAGAATGCGCGCCAGATCAAGCTTCGCCAGTACGCGCCGCACTTCATTTTCGGTAAAGACATGGCCTGCGATGAAGCGCCCCAAGCCGCGGCCCAGCCTATCCTTCTGGTTTGGGATGATGGCGGTATGGGGAATGGGCAGGCCAAGCGGGCGGCGAAACAGCGCGGTGACAGCGAACCAATCCGCAAGCCCGCCCACCAGCCCGGCCTTGGCGGAAGCCTGCAACAATTCCGTCCAATAGCCC
>JBEDHL010000138.1:0-11618 GCA_041174145.1 Pseudomonadota bacterium | reverse complement strand
CCCCCGACGCGCCCAACCCCGCGCTCGCCGCCCAGGCGGCCATTCTTGCCCGCCCGCTTGATGACCCCCGCCGCATGGCCAATGCCATCCGCGCCTTGGCCATTGATGCAGTTGAGCAAGCCAAATCCGGCCATCCCGGCATGCCCATGGGCATGGCTGATGCCGCGACCGCGCTTTTTGCCGGTTTCCTGAAATATGACGCGGCCGACCCGCGCTGGCCGGATCGGGACCGCTTCGTGCTGTCCGCCGGCCATGGTTCCATGCTGCTTTACGCCCTGCTGCATCTGACGGGCCATGAAGGCATGGGCGCGGATGACCTGAAGCGCTTCCGCCAATTGCATTCGCCCGCCGCCGGCCATCCGGAATTTGGCGAACATCCGGCGATTGAAACCACCACAGGCCCGCTCGGCCAGGGTATTTCCACCGCGGTCGGCATGGCCATGGCGGAACGCATGATGGCGGCGCGGTTTGGTGCGTCGCTCGTGGATCACCGCACCTGGGTGATCGCTTCCGATGGTGATTTGCAGGAAGGCATTGCCCATGAAGCCGCCGCCTTGGCCGGCCATTACGGGCTTTCCAAGCTGACGGTGCTTTGGGACGACAACCATATCTCGATTGATGGCGACACGGCGCTGTCCTTCTCGGAAGATGTGCTGAAGCGCTTCCAGGCCTATGGCTGGGCGGTCCGGCGCGTGGATGGGCATGATGCGGGTGAATTGGCAGGCGCCATGTCCTGGGCCATGCGTAACCGCAAGCCGACGCTGATTGCCTGCCGCACCATTATCGGGCTTGGCGCGCCGACGAAGGCGGGCACGGCGGGTAGCCATGGCGCACCTTTGGGCGCTGCTGAAGCCGCCGCTGCCAAGCAGGCGCTTGGCTGGAATGCCGCCCCCTTTGAAGTGCCTGCCGATATCAAGGCGCTTTGGGAAAATGCTGGGCGACGCGGCGCCGGCGCACGGCGTTCCTGGCTGAAGCGCATCGCCAAGCACCCGCAGCGCGCGGAATTCGAACGCGCCATGGCCGGCCGCCTGCCGGAAGCCTGGAATGAGGCATTGTCCGCACTCCGCGCCCAGATCGCGACTGACAAGCCCAAGCTGGCGACGCGCGTTTCCAGCCAGAAGGCCTTGGAAGCGCTGGTGCCATCCGTGCCGGAAATGGTTGGCGGTTCGGCGGACCTCACAGGGTCCAACAATACCAATGTGAAGGGTGTGCCCGCGATTGCGCCAGGCAATTTCAGCGGGCGCTTCGTCCATTGGGGTGTGCGTGAGCATGGCATGGCGGCCGCGATGAATGGCATGGCGCTGCATGGCGGTATCATCCCGTATAGCGGCACCTTCCTGGTCTTCAGCGATTACCTCCGCCCCGCTGTGCGGCTGGCGGCACTCATGCGCCAGCGCGTTATTCACGTGCTGACGCATGATTCCATCGGCCTTGGCGAAGATGGCCCGACGCATCAGCCGGTGGAACATATCGCTTCCTTCCGCGCCATGCCGAATGTGCATGTGTTCCGCCCGGCGGATGCTATGGAAACGGCGGAATGTTGGGAATTGGCCTTGCGCCGCGCCGATGGCCCATCCCTGCTCGCGCTATCACGCCAAAACCTGCCGACACTCCGCACCGATACGGGCGAGAATCGGTGCGCCCGTGGCGGCTATGTGCTGGCGGAAGCCGATGGCACGCGCGGCGCGACGCTGATTGCCACGGGCAGCGAGGTAGCGCTGGCCATGGCAGCGCGCGAGACCCTGCAAGCCGCGGGCATCCCAACCGCTGTTGTCTCACTGCCCTGCTGGGAGATTTTCGCCGCGCAGGATGATGCCTATCGCGCCAGCGTGCTCGGCAGCGCGCCGCGCTTTGGCATTGAAGCAGCGGTTGGCTTTGGCTGGGAAGCCTGGCTTGGCGAAGGCGGGGTTTTCATTGGCATGGCGGGCTTTGGTGCCTCGGCGCCCGCCGATGATCTGTTCAAGCATTTCGGCATTACGCCGGAAGCCGTGGTTGAAGCCGTACGCAAGCGGCTTGCTGTCTGATTTTGGTTCTTTTGGGGAAGGAAAATCTCATGGCCGTCAAGGTTGCCATTAATGGGTTCGGGCGCATCGGGCGCCTGGTGCTGCGCGCGATGATTGAAAGCAATCGCCGCGATGTGGAATGCGTTGCGATCAATGATCTGGGTAGCGTGGAAGCCAATGCGCATCTGTTCCGCTATGACAGCGTGCATGGCCGCTTCCCCGGAGAAGTCGCGGTGGATGGCAACAAGATCATCATCACCGCCAATGGCCGCACCTATGCGCCCATTATCGTCAGCGCTGAACGCGACCCGACCAAGGTGCCCTTCCAGGGTGTTGATGTCGCCATGGAATGCACCGGCATTTTCACCAGCAAGGAAAAGGCTTCCGCGCTGATCACGGCGGGTGCGCGCAAGGTGGTGATCTCTGCCCCTGGCGATAACGCGGATGCCACCATTGTCTATGGCGTCAATCACAAGACGCTGACGAAAGACATGACGGTGATTTCCAACGCGTCCTGCACCACCAATTGCCTCGCACCCGTGGCCAAGGTGCTGCATGAGAATTTCGGCATTCTGCGCGGCTATATGGTGACGATCCACGCCTATACGGGTGATCAGAACACGGTTGATACGCTGCACAAGGATTTGCACCGTGCGCGCGCGGCGGCCGTTTCCGCGATCCCTACCTCCACCGGCGCGGCCAAGGCCGTGGGCCTGGTGATGCCGGAACTGAAGGGCAAGCTGGATGGCACGGCCATTCGCATCCCCACCCCCAATGTCTCCCTCGTCTCGCTTGATTTCGTGCCCGCCAAGGAAGGCGTGACGAAGGAAGCTGTGAATGCCGCGATGAAGGCGGCGGCTGAGGGCGAATTGAAGGGCATTCTTGGCTATAATACCGAACCGCTGGTCAGCATTGATTTCAACCACAACCCGGCTTCCTCCACCTTTGATGCGACGCAGACGCAGGTGGTGGATGGCGGCCTGGTGCGCGTGCTGTCCTGGTATGACAATGAATGGGGCTTTTCGAACCGCATGAGCGATACCGCCGCGCTGTTCGGTTCCCTCTGACTTTATTCTGCGGGGCAGCGCGACACGTGCTGCCCCCCTGCCCGAGGTTCCATCATGGCTTTCAAGACGATTGATGCGCTTCCCGCCAAGGGTCAGCGCGTATTGCTGCGTGCTGATTTGAATGTGCCGGTCAAGGATGGCCGCATCACGGACCGCACCCGCATCGAACGCCTTTGCCCCACCATCGCGGAATTGGCGCAAAAAGGTGCGCGCGTGGTGGTGCTGAGCCATTTTGACCGGCCCAAGGGTCAGCGCGTGCCGGAAATGTCCTTGAAGCCCATGCAGGAAGCGCTGGCAGCGGCGCTGAACCGGCCCGTCGCCTGGTGTGATGATTGCATCGGCGCGGAAGCGGAAGCCGCCGTGGCCGCGCTGGCGGATGGCGGCGTGCTGCTTTTGGAAAACACGCGCTTTCATGCTGGCGAGGAAAAGAATGACCCCGCCATGGCAGCGGCCCTCGCCAAGCTCGGCGATGCTTTTGTGAATGACGCGTTTTCCGCAGCGCATCGCGCCCATGCCAGCACGGAAGGGGTGGCGCGGCTGCTGCCCGCCTATGCCGGGCGGCTGATGGAAGCGGAATTGAAGGCGCTTGATGCGGCGCTGGGTAATCCGGCGCGGCCTGTCGTGGCGATTGTGGGCGGCGCCAAGGTTTCGACCAAGCTTGAATTGCTGGGTAATCTCTGCCGCAAGGTGGATGTGCTGGTGATTGGCGGCGCCATGGCCAATACATTCCTGGCCGCGCAGGGAAATGGCATGGGCAAATCCCTGCAGGAAGCCGAAATGCATGATACCGCGCGCCAGATCATGGAACAGGCCAAGGCGGCGAAATGCGAGATCCTGCTGCCGGTTGATCTGGTAGTGGCCGAGGAATTTCGCGCCAATCCGCCAACGCGCATTGTTGCGGTGAATGCGGTGCCGGCCGGCATGATGGCGCTGGATGTCGGCCCGCAAAGCGTGGCCGCCCTTGAAGCGCGGCTGCGTGCTGCTTCAACCCTGGTATGGAACGGCCCGCTCGGCGCTTTTGAAACGGCGCCCTTCGATGCGGCGACGGTGGCGGCGGCGCAGACCGTGGCGGCGCTGACGCAATCCGGCGCGCTGAAATCCATCGCGGGTGGCGGCGATACGGTGGCGGCCTTGCGCCATGCCGGTGTGCTGGAACGCATGAGCTATGTCTCGACAGCCGGGGGCGCCTTCCTGGAATGGTTGGAAGGCAAGGAATTGCCTGGCGTTGCCGCGTTGGGGTGATGACCCCTGTCAGAATAGGTTGACGCTGCCCGCCAAGGTGCAAAACTGTTCTCCTCAAAGGGTGGGGAACAGACCATGCGGCAAATGCATCTTGTCGGCTTCATGCAGGCGCAGAATTGCACCAATTACGCCAGTTCCTGGCGGCACCCGCTTTCGCGCACGGATTTTCTGACCGCCGATTTCTACCAGGAAATCGCCCGCATCCTGGAAGCCGGCAAATTCGACCTCGGCTTTTTTGATGACCGGCTTTCCATGCCGGATCGCTATGGCAATGACCATCACCACACGGTGGAACACGGCATTCGCTGCGTGAAGCTGGACCCCATCGTGACGCTGACCATGATGGCGGCGGTCACGTCACGCCTCGGCCTCGGTTCCACCGCTTCCACCACCTATTACGAGCCCTTCCATGTCGCGCGCACCATGCAGACGCTTGATCTGATGAGCGCGGGGCGCGCGGCCTGGAATGTGGTGACTTCGCTGAATGACGGCGAAGCGGCCAATATGGGCCATGATGAGATGATGGAACATGACCGGCGCTATGACCGCGCTGATGAATTCGTTGAAATCGTGCTGGGCCATTGGGATGCCTGGGACCCGGATGCGCTGATTGTGGACAAGGCGTCTGGCCGCTTCGCGGATGGCGATAAGGTGCGACGGCTTGATTATCGCGGGCAATTCCTGAAATCACGCGGTCCCTTCACCGTGCCGCGCAGCCCGCAAGGCCGCCCGGTGGTGATCCAGGCTGGCAGCAGCGGGCGCGGCAAGCGTTTTTCCGCGCGCTGGGCGGAGCTTGTCTTCGTCGCCTATCATGATGTTGCTTCTGGCGCGAAGGAATATGCCGAATTCAAGCACATGATCGCGGAAGCCGGGCGCAATCCGGATCATGTCAAGGTGGCGACACTGATTTCCCCCATCTGCGCCGCCACCAAGTCGGAAGCGGAAGACAAGGCCGCGCTGATCGCGAGCCTGCCGCTGGAGATTGATGCGCTGTCCTTGCTTTCAGAAGCGCTGAACTTCGATTTCGCCAGTAAGGGCATGGATGAGGCTTTCAGCGATGAGGAAATGGCCGGCATGCAGGGCCTGCAAGCCATTCGTGACCGCGTTGTCCGCAATACCGGCAAGAAGAACCCAACCGTGCGGGAATTCATCACCGGCAGCGGCCGCGGCCGGCCCAATATGAATATGGTCGGCGGGCCGAAGGAAATCGCCGATAAGATGGAAGAATGGTTCACCAAGCCTGCTTGCGATGGCTTTGTGGTAGCCGCGACCTATGTGCCCGATGGCTACCGCGATTTCGTGACGCATGTGGTGCCGGAATTGCAGCGCCGTGGCCTGTTCCGCAAGGAATATGCGGGCACCACATTGCGCGACCATCTGGGCCTGGCGAAATCCACCATCGGCGATTGGCGCCAGGCGAGCGCCGCCGAATAGGCGTTGCTTTTCCGGGCGCGCTTGCGCCATCCTGAACCAAAGGCGGGACCTACCCCGCCAGCAATAAGGGAAGGAAACACCATGCGCGCTGCGATTTTCCGCCAGGGCAGCTTTGTATTGGGCGAAGTGCCGAAGCCCGAATTGCAGCCAGGCCAGGTGCTGGTGCGCACCACATCCTGCGGCATTTGCGGCACGGATTTGCACGCGGCGCGCTTCACCAAGGATTTCGTCTCCCTCGCGAGCCGCACTGGCGGGCGCTGGACCATGGATACCGAACGCGATGTGGTCTTTGGCCATGAATTTGTGGGGGAAGTTGTGGCGAATGGCCCAGGCACTGAAGGCAAATTCAAACCTGGCCAATTGGTCACTTCCATGCCGCTCACCCTCGCCGGCAATACGGTAATCGGCCTTGGATATAACCCTGACATGGCGGGCGGTTTTGCGGAATACATGCCGCTTGCGGAACGCATGCTGCTGCCCATTCCTGAAACTATGCAGGCGGATCACGCGGCACTGACGGAACCCATGGCGGTTGGCCTTCATGCGGTGGAACATTTCGGCGTGAATAATGCCGAAGTGCCGCTGGTGATTGGTTGCGGCCCGATCGGGCTTGCCACCATTGCCGCGCTCAAGCTGCATGGCCATGCGCCGATCATTGCCGCGGATTTCTCTGCGGGCCGCCGTGCGCTCGCCAAGAAAATGGGCGCAGATATCGTCATCGATCCTGCCGTTGAATCTCCCTACCGCGCGCTGGAAGCTGCCATCACGCCGGATGGCTTTGATGCCAGCCGCTACGCGGCCTTGTTCGGCCTTGGCGCCAAACGCCGCCCTGCCGTCTTGTTTGAATGTGTCGGAATCCCTGGCGTGATGACGGCAATGATGGAAGGCGCACCCACTGGCGCGCGCATTGTGGTAGTTGGGGTTTGTATGCAGCCCGATGAGATCGAACCCTATTTCGGCATCGTCAAGCAATTAGCGGTACAGTTCGTGCTGGCTTATAATGCGCAGGAATTCGCGGCCACCCTTGGCCATATCGCCGCCGGCCGGCTGGATGTGCGGCCCCTGATTACCGGGCGGATTGGCCTGGCCGAGGTCGGGCAAGCCTTCCAGGACCTCGCGAGCCCCGAAACCCATGCGAAGATTCTTGTGGAACCCTGGCGCTGAAAGCACAGCTTTCGCCGCTGCAAGGCTTGGTCGTTATTCTGCAATGTCTTTAAGGAAACGGCCTCATGCCTGATCTGTTTTCACCCTTCACGCTCAAGGATGTCACGCTGCGCAATCGGCTCGTGATGTCGCCCATGACCATGTACCGGGCGAAAAACGGGATGATGAGCGACTTCCATCTGATGCTGCTGGGCTCTCGCGCCGCTGGCGGTTTTGGTCTGGTTTTCCCCGAACAATTGGCCATCACGCCAGATGGGCGCACCGGCACAAGCTGTGCGGGCATTTATGCTGATGACCAGATCGAAGGCCTCACGCGCATCACTGCCATGATCAAGGATATGGGCGCGGTTGCGGCAGCGCAGCTTGGCCATACCGGGCGCAAGGGCAGTGAGAAAAAACCCTGGCATGGTAAGCAGCAATTGCCCGCTGATCATCCGGATGGTTGGCAGGTGCGGGCCCCCTCCGCCATTGCCTATGGCGGGCGCTATATCTACCCGGTGCATGAACTCAGCATCGCGGAAATCAAGGCGCTGCATCAAAGCTATGCCGATGCTGCGCGCCGCGCCTTGGCTGCCGGGTTTGAATGGCTGGAATTGCATTTCGCCCATGGCTATCTGGGCGCGAGTTTCCTGTCCCCCCTCGCCAATCAACGCAGCGATGCCTATGGCGGCAGTCTGGAAAACCGCATGCGCTTTCACCTGGAAGCGATTGATGCGGTGCGCGCGGTCTGGCCGGAACGCCTGCCGCTCACGATGCGGCTTGGCTGCGATGATTTCAATGAAGCCGGCACACAATTCGAAGATGCGATCATCGCGGTTGCCGCCATGAAACGCCACGGTTTGGATTTTGCCGATCTCAGCCTTGGCATGAATACGGATGAAACCCAGAACCTGCCCTATACGGAACCAGGCTTCATGGTGGGGCGCGCCAATCGTATTCGTCAGGAAGTGGGCATTCCTGTCGGCGTCAGTTGGAACCTCGGCATCCCCGCCATTGCCGATAGTGTCATCCGGCAGGAATTGGTTGATCTGGTTTTTCTGGGCCGGCCTGCCTTGGCCAATCCGCATTGGCCCTTATGGGCGGCACGGGAATTGGCCCATCAGGACCCTTTCGCGCTGCTGCCGGAAGATTGGTCCTGGTGGCTGCGCAACCGGCCTGGTTCGCCCAATTCCCATGGTCTGCCGGCCCCCTCCACCACGCCGGTAGCCGTGCCGAAATTCGGCCAAGCGTGATTTTTTTCCGATTTTCGCCATGAAAATCCGTGACTTAATCCCATATTGGCCCAAACCCGCCAAGCTTGCCCATGGATGCAAAAGCTTAGCTGTATCTGTCAATCAAATCGGTCTAGTCTAACTGTCATGGCTTCGGAGCATAAACGGGAGGGGGCTGCCGCCGCCGCGCTTCTGGCGCGGGAGGCAAAGGCACTAAAGGGCAGGCTCTACGGGCCGGTCCTGCTGGGCCTTGCGCTGGCGCTTGCCGCCGTGGCGCAGGCGCTGCTGATCGCCCGCCTGCTGGCTGCCTTATTGGGCGCGGCGGAAGCGCAATGGGCCGATCTTATCGGTGCGGGCGCGCTGGCACTGATTATGGCAGCGCTTGGCATCGCGCAGGAACGCGCCCAGACCGCTGCCGGGGAAGAAGCCAAGGCCAGCCTGCGCGCGCGCATCTTTGCCCGGCTGCTTGCCCAAGGCCCTGGCGATCAACGCCCGGTTGGCGAGAAAAGCGCGCTGGTGGTGGAACGTGTGGAAGCCATGGAAGGCTATTTCGCACGCTGGATGCCCGCTGCGATTCTGGCCGTGCTGGCGCCTTTGCTGATTGCCGGCATCGCCGCGCTGTTTGATCCGCTGAGCGGCCTTATCCTGCTGGTGGCCGGCCTGCTGGTGCCCGTGGCGCAGGCAGTCTCCGGCATTGGCGCGGCCCAGGCCAGCCGGCACCAATTCGCCGCACTACAGCGGCTTTCCGGCCGCTTTCTGGATAGGATGCGCGGCCTGCCTGTTTTGGTGCTGTTCAATCAGCAGCACGCCGAAACCCGAAGGTTGAGCGCAGCGGCGGAAGAATTGCGCCAGCGCACCATGCGCGTATTGCGCGTGGCCTTCATTTCCTCGGGCGCCATGGAATTGATCGCGGCCGCAGCACTGGCCTGCCTTGCCATTCGCCACGGCGCGGTGCTGACAGGCGCTCATCCAGCGCCGGTCACGGCGTTTTTCGTGGTGCTGCTGGTGCCGGTTTTCTTCCTGCCGCTGCGCGCCTTTGCCGCCGCTTATCATGAACAGCTTGGCGCGCGTGGGGCCGCCGCTGATCTGGCGCCTTTGCTCGCGCAGCCAGAAGAAACCGGCCTGCTGCTGGAAGAAATCCCGCCCAAAGTGACCATTACCTTCCAGGATGTGCGGCTATCCTATGACCCAACACGCCCGCCCGCTTTGGATGGGCTTTCCTTCCGCGTCTTGGCTGGCGAAACCCTGTTGCTGACCGGCGCATCGGGTGCGGGCAAAACATCTGCGCTGCGTATCCTGATGGGCTTCGCCCGGCCCGATGACGGCCGCGTGGCGATCAATGGCCGTGACGCAATGCTGCTGAAGCCTTCCGAATTGCGCCGCCTGTCATCCTATGTCGGGCAGCGCGCGCATCTGTTCCGCGCGACGTTGCGCGAGAATATTCGCCTTGCGCGGCCCGATGCGGATGATGCCGCCGTGCTGGCCGCCGCAGAAGCCGCGCAGGTGATGGATTTTGTGCGCGATCTGCCGCGCGGGCTGGATACGCTGATTGGCGAAGGCGGCTTCGGACTTTCCGGTGGCCAGGCCCAGCGCGTGGCTTTGGCCCGCGCTTTCCTCCGCGATACGCCGCTGGTCCTTTTGGATGAACCCACCGCGCATCTTGATCCGGGCACTGAGGCTTCGGTGCTGGATGCGCTCCGCCGGCTTTGCGTGGGCCGCACCGCCATTATCGCCACCCATGCCAAGGCCGCACGATCCTATTTCGGCCAAAGGCTGGAAATCGCCGATGGGCGCACACAGGGCAACCGCATGGCGGGGAATGATTAGGCCATGACCGCTGATCTTTTCCGCGTACTCAGGCTTTGGCTCGGGCGTTCCGGCTGGCTGGTGGCGGGAATTATCGTGACCGTGCTGTCCGCACTGGCCGGCGTGGCGCTGCTGGCCTTTGCCGGCAAGCTGGTGGCGGCATCCGTTGGCGGGGTGGAAAGCGCGGCGCTGGCGGCGGCGGGCGTGGTTGCGCTGCTTTGGCTGCGCCCCTTGATCCTGCTGCGCCCCATCATGCGCTATCTGGAACGGCTCGCGACGCATGAAGCGACCTTCCGCGCTTTGGCCGATATGCGTGTGTGGTTTTTCGGGCGGCTGGCGCAAAGGCTGCCAACCGGGCTTGGGCTGCGCCGCGCGGGGGATTTGCTCGGGCGTCTGGTCGCGGATGTTGAAGCACTTGATGGGCTTTATCTACGCGCCCTGGTGCCGGCAGCGGCCTCCATCGCTGTGGTGGCGGCGATTGCGCTGATTCTGGGCGCGGCAGAGCCCTGGCTTGCCGTATGGGTTGCGCTGCCGCTGACCGCGGCCTTGCTGCTGCCCCTGCTGCTGGCCCCTGGCGCGGCGCGGGCCGCAGAGGCGAGTTCTCGCGCCCAGGGCGGCCTGCGTGCAGCGACGATTGACCCGCTGACCGGGCTTGAAGACACGCTGGCGGCCAATGGAGAATCGCGCGCGCTGGCGCGCGTGGCGGAAGAAGACCGGGCGCTCTCCACGGCGCAACGCGCCTTGGCGCGGCGGGCCGCTTGGGGTGGCGCGGCGGGCGCTTTGCTCACGCAAATCGCGCTGCTGGCCGCACTTGGCTGGACCATGCTTGCCGGCCAGCCCGGATTGGCGGCAGGGGTGCTGGCGGTATTCCTCGCCATTGCGGCTGCCGAAGCCTTGGGGCTGATGCCGCGCGCCGGGGCCGCGGTGGCAGCAGCGGCGGCAGGGGCGCGGCGCCTGTTTGAAGCCGCCGATGCGCCAGAACCCGTGCCCGATCCGGTGGGCGCCAAAGCAGCGCCTTCGGGCCATGCGTTATCCTTGCGTGATGTGGTGTTTGCCTGGGCGCCCGATCGGCCCCGCGTCTTCGATGGGCTTGATCTGGATGTGCCGGAAGGCGCGCGGATTGCCTTGCTCGGGCCATCCGGCACCGGCAAATCCACCCTCGCGGCGGTATTGCTGAAATTCGCCGCCCCCCAACAGGGCAGCATCTCGTTGGGTGGTGTGGATATTGCGGGCCTGCCCGCTGCGGTGGTGCGTGATCGTATTGCCTGGCTCACACAGGATGCGCGGCTATTTGATGACAGTATCGCCGCCAATCTGCGCCTGGCCGCACCCGATGCGGATGACGCAGCGCTATGGCGCGCGCTGGACCGGGCGCGCATTGGTGATGTGGTGCGCGCCCTGCCGGAAGGGCTGCAAACCCCCTGCGGCGAAGCCGGGTCGCGGTTTTCGGGTGGTCAGGCACGACGGATTGCGCTGGCGCGGGCGCTACTATCACCCGCGCCCGTGCTGATTTTGGATGAACCCGCCGCTGGGTTGGATGCCGCGACGGAACGCTCCTTTATGGAAACGCTGGATGAAGCCACCGCAGGGCGCAGCGTGATCTTGATTCTACACCGCCTGACCGGCGTGGAACGGCCAAGCCGTATTCTTCGTCTGGCTGCCGGGAAAGCCATTGCAGCCACGGGCTGAAG
>JBEDHL010000137.1:0-7808 GCA_041174145.1 Pseudomonadota bacterium | reverse complement strand
GCCTATGCCGCCGGACTGCCGGCCTTTGTGCTGGTGAAGGTTTTCGCGCCAGCCTTTTTCGCGCGCGGCGATACCTCGGCCCCGGTGCGCATTGGCATTGCCTCGGTCGCGGTGAATCTCGCGCTGAATTTGGCCTTCATGAATCTGCTGGGCCATGTTGGTGTTGCCTTGGCGACCAGCATCGCGGCCTGGGTGAATGCGGGTCTGCTGGCCTGGCTGCTGATCCGCCGAGGCCACATGGTGCTGGACCGGCGCTGCCGGCGCGTGCTGCCGCGCCTAGTGCTGGCAACGGCCATGATGGCGGCCGTGGTTTTGGCCCTGGGACTGCTGCTGCCCTTGGGGCTTGCGGCCATGCTCCGCGCCGCGCTGCTGATTGGCGTTGGCATGTCTGGCTTCACCCTGGCCGGCATGGCTTTGGGCGCCTTTCATCCGCGTGATGTGCTGCGCCAATTGCGCCGCCGCACCCCCCGTAGCGCAGCGCCCGCCAATCCGTCATGATGAGCATATAGTTTCGGGGGAAAACGCGCATGGATGCGGCGAAGCGGCAAACCATTCTGATCAATGCCGCGCATAGTTTCACCCATTACAGCCTGCTGATCCTGGCAACTGCCGTGCTTGCCATGGTGCAGCAGGATAGCGGCATTTTTGGCGGTGATTACGGGCCCATCCTGGCGCTGGGCACGGCCATGTTCGTGATTTACGGGATTTGCGCGCTGCCGATGGGCTGGCTTGCGGATCGCTTCGGGCGGCGTTTTCTGATGATTGCGTTTTTCATGGGCTCCGGCGCCTTCATGGTGGCGGCGGGCTTTGCGCCATCACCGCTGATGCTGGCCATTACGCTTGGCGCCATGGGGGCGTTTGTCGCGATTTATCACCCAATCGGCACGGCCATTCTGGTGGAAGCGGCAGGCCCCAAAGTGGGCCGCGCCATGGGGATCAATGGCGTTTTCGGCAATTTGGGTGTGGCCACCGCACCGGTGCTGACTGCCTTCATCGCCGCCGATGCCGGCTGGCGCTGGGCCTTCATCATCCCCGGCATTGCCTGCATCATTGCCGGTTTCTTCTACTGGCGCGAACCGCCTTTTGATTCGGAACGCATCCAGGCCGGCGGCAAACCCTTTCCCGAAATCCCGCCCGCTTTGGTCCGCCGCGCGGTGATTATTCTGCTCGCCATCGCCACAGTCTCGGGCCTGGTGTTCAATGCCTATACGCTGCTGATCCCGAAGCTGATGGAAGAACGCTTGGCCAGCAGCCCTGAATTGCTGCCGATTGTGGGCTTGCTTTCCTTCCTTGCCACGATTTGCGGCGGCCTCGCGCAATTCAGCGTGGGGCGGATGATTGATCGGCGCACGCTGAAATCCGTTTTCATGCCGCTTGCCGTGCTGGTGGTGCCGGGGCTTTTCGCTTTGGCCTTCTTGCAAGGCTGGGCGGTATTGCCCGTGGCTGGGCTGGTCGCGGCCTGCATCTTCGGCCAGGTCACGGTGAATGAGACAATGACAGCGCGTTATGTTGCCCCCGCCTTGCGCGCCAAGCTTTATTCCATCCGCTTCACGGTTGGGTTTCTGGGCGCGGCCATTGCCTCACCGCTTATTGGCTTTTTGCATGAAGCCACCGGGTCACTCGCGCTTTCCATGCTGGTGCTGGGCGGGGTGGCTTGTGTCACCCTCGCCTGCGCCGCGCTATTCCCGAATAGGCCAGAGGAATTGCAGCCGGAACTTTGGGCGAAGGCCGGCTAAAATTACGCCGGCTTCAGCAACACATGGCGCTTCTTGCCGATGGAAAGCTTGATGACGCCATCCTGCAAGTCTGAAGCATCCAGCACGCGATCCACCGCGCCAACCGGCTGGTTATTGGCGTAAATGCCGCCATTGGCGATCAGGCGGCGCGCTTCACCTTTGCTTGGCACGAGCTTGTGTTCCACCAGCACATCAATGATCGGTGTGGGCAATACGGAAACCATTGTCGGCAGGCTTTCCGCATTCAGCCCTTCTTCAAATGCCTTACGCGCGGTCTCGGCGGCCGCTTCCGCCGCTTCTCGGCCATGCAGCAGCGCGCAGGCTGCGGTGGCCAGCGCCTTCTTCGCCTCATTCACTTCCGAGCCTTGCAGCGCGGCGTAGCGGGCGATCTCAGTCATCGGCAATTCGGTAAACAGGCCCATGAAGCGCGCCACATCGGCATCTTCCGTATTGCGCCAGAATTGCCAGTAATCATAAGGCGAAACGCGATCGGCATTGAGCCAAACAGCGCCCTGCGCCGTCTTGCCCATCTTTGCCCCTGATGCGGTGGTGATCAGCGGGGTGGTCAGGCCAAAGGCTTCCGCCTGGTCCATGCGCCGGATCAAATCCGTGCCCATGACAATATTGCCCCATTGATCGGACCCGCCCATTTGCAGCACAACACCATGCCGGCGGCGCAATTCCAGGAAGTCATAGGCCTGGAGCAGCATGTAGTTGAATTCGAGGAAGCTGAAGGGCTGGTCGCGTTCCAGCCGCTGCTTCACGCTTTCCATCGTCAGCATACGATTAACGCTGAAATGCCGCCCGACATCGCGCAGGAAGGGGATGTAGAGCAGCTTATCCAGCCATTCCGCGTTATCCAGCATGATGGCATCGGTTGGGCCGCTACCGAAGGTCAGGAAGGAATCGAAAACCTTGCGAATGCCGGCCTTGTTGATTTCGATCTGCGCATCGGACAGCAAAGGTCGCGCTTCATCGCGGAAGGAAGGATCACCCACTTTCGTGGTACCGCCACCCATCAGCACCACGGGCCGATTGCCGGTTTGCTGCATCAGGCGCAGCAGCATGATCTGCACCAGGGACCCGACATGCAGGCTATCGGCGGTCGCATCAAAGCCGATATAGCCCGCGAGCGGGCCGGCCTGAAGCCGCGCCAGAAAGGCGCCTTCTTCGGTGGTTTGGTGGATATAGCCGCGTTCCCGCGCCACATGCAGGAAATCGCTTCGCGCGCTGTTCATGATGCTATCCGGTTTCTCGAAATTCCATGCCCGCCGGGGCTTTCGCCGACAGGGAAGCGGGGCTAGCACGTCCCTATCATGCTGAGAACCATCGGCCTCATGAGCGGTACCTCCCTTGATGGGGTGGATGCTGCCTATCTGGAAACGGATGGGGAGGTGATTGGCCGCTTCGGCCCGCGCCAGACCCTGCCCTATGACCCTGCCTTGCGCCGAGCGCTGCGGGGCTTGTTGGACCGCGCCGAAAGCCTCAGCCCCAACGACCCCGAATTGCTGGATGCCACACGCCGCCTGACTGAACGCCATGCGGAAGCGGTGGAAGCCATTGGCCTGCCCGCGGATTTGGTCGGGTTTCACGGCCAGACCATCCTTCATCGCCCCGCCGCCCCTGGGCGCAGCGGCACGCCCTTCACCTGGCAGATCGGTGATGCCGCTATGCTGGCCCGCCGCACGGGCATGAGTGTGGCTTATGATTTCCGCAGCGCCGATGTCGCGGCCGGCGGGCAGGGCGCGCCTTTGGTGCCGGTGTTTCATCGTGCCTTGGCAGCACCTTTGCCGAAGCCGCTTGCTATTCTGAACCTGGGCGGGGTCGGCAATGTCACCTGGCTGGGACCGGATGGGGAGATGCTCGCCTTCGATACTGGCCCGGCCAATGGACCGTTGGATGATTGGGCGCGCCAGCATACCGGCAAGGATTATGATGTAGCGGGCAAGCTTGCGCTCGCCGGTCAGGCGGATGGCGCGGTGCTGGGGCGGCTGATGGCGCATCCCTATTTGGCGGCACCACCGCCGAAATCGCTCGATCGGCTGGATTTTGACCGAGCGCTGCGCGAAGCGGGCGCAGGCAGTCTTTCGGCAGCGGATGGTGCGGCGACTCTGGTCGCTTTTTGCGCGGTATGTGTGGCGGCGGCCGCGCGGCATTTCCCGGAACCACCGCTGCAATGGCTGGTCGCCGGCGGCGGGCGGCGCAACCCCGCCGTGATGAAGGCGCTGGGCGGCGCCTTGGAAGAACCGGTGCGCCCCGTGGAGGTGGCCGGCTGGGATGGCGATGCGCTGGAAGCCCAGGCCTTTGGTGTGCTCGCCGCCCGGGTTGCGCGCGGCTTGTCGCTGAGCTTCCCCACCACCACCGGCGCCCCCCGCCCGCTGACCGGCGGGCGGATTATCGGGGCTCTTTTATAATTATTCCTTCCAGGGGTGCTGATCCCACAGCGCTTGGTAGCGTGTGCGCAGCCCCACCAGTTCTGTGCGATAGGCATCGGGGGCCAGGAAGCGCAGTGGCAGGAATTGCTGTTCTGCCAGGCGCTGGAATTCCGGGTTATCAATGGTTTTCTTCACCGATTCAGCAAGCCGGGTGATGATTTCCACGGGCATGCCGGCGGGCGCTGCCATGCCGCGCATGGAACCTTCAACCACATCAAAGCCCAATTCGCGCAGCGTTGGGACATCAGGCGCGCGGTCCCAGCGGGTTTCGCCCATTTGCGCCAGTGGCCGCAATGTCCCCTGGCGCAGGTCATTCAGCCCTTCCGCCACATTCATCACCGCGAGTGGAATGGTGCGCGACAGCACATTCTGCTTCACCTGAGACGATCCCGCGAAGGGGATATGCAGGAATTTGGTGCCCGAAGCGCGTTCCAGGGCCAGCATCGCCAAATGATCATCGGACCCAATGCCTGTGGTGCCATAGCCTATCGTGCCCGGATTGGCCCGTGCCGCCGCCAGTAAATCGGCCAGCGACTTGTAAGGGCTATCGGGCAGCACCCACATGCCGCCCGGATCATCCACGATATTCCCGATCAATGAAAAATCATCGAGCGTAAAACGCGCGCGGCGTTCAATCGGGATGGTGACAATGGTCGGCGTATTGATGAAGCCAATCGTATAGCCATCGGGCCTTGCGCGGGCCAATTCACTGAAGCCAATCTCGCCCCCTGCGCCCGCCCGGTTCAGCACCACCACCGGTTGGCCGAGATCTTGTTCCATGAAGCGCGCAATGGTGCGTGCGGCGGTATCCGTACCACCACCCGCTGCGTAGGCAACGACCATGGTGATTTGCCGATCCGGCCGCCAGCCGCCTTGCGCGCGCGCAATGGCGGGTGAGGCAAGGGCGCTGGCCAGCAGCGCGCGACGAGAAAGCTTCATGTTGACCTCCCGGTTATCAGGCGAAGAAAGCACAAGCGGCGCTTACGAAAAAGGCCGCCGAGCAAATGCCCAGGCGGCCTTTTTGGTGCAGTGCAGCCAAGCCTTAGTCGGCGGCCAGCGCCATGCGGTTGCGGTTCAGAATGCCCATCACGTGATCTTCCGCCGCATCCACAACCTTTTCGGTCTGTTCCGGCGTGAAGACATGGCCCGCACCGGCCATGATGCGATAATCAATGGAAACGCCCTTTTGCGTATTCAGCTTTTCCACCAGCTTCTTCACGGAAGCTTCCGGCACCAACTCATCATCGGCGCCATGCAGAATGAGACCGCCGCAGGGGCAAGGCGCAAGGAAGCCGAAATCATAATGCGAAGCCGGCGCGCTGATGGAAACAAAGCCGCCCATTTCCGGACGGCGCATCAGCACCTGCATGCCAACATAAGCGCCGAAGGAATAGCCCAGCACCCATTGGGATGAAGCATTGGGGTTGACGGTTTGCAGGAAATCCAGCCCCGCGCAGGCATCGGATATTTCGCCAATGCCGCCATCGTAACGGCCCTGGCTACGCCCCACGCCACGCATATTGAAGCGCAGCACGGAAAAGCCCAAAGCCTGCATCCGCTGATACAGCGCATGAATGACGCGGTTATTCATGGTGCCGCCATGCAAAGGGTGCGGGTGCAACAACAGCGCCGTGGGGGCATTCGGGCGCTTGGAATGGTGATAACGTCCTTCAAGCCGGCCATCAGGCCCGGCGAACATCACTTCTGGCATGGTCTTCTTCTATCCATTCCATTTTTGGCCGATGCGGGGCCTGAAACCCATCGCTCAAGGGGGGAATGAGCGATGCAGAACCCAGCGGCACCGGCGCCGCATTTCCGGGAAACAAAAGCCAACGACCAAGCCACGCTCAAACCATTTTTACCGAAGGCGGAAATCTTGACCGCCATGATCGGCAAACCTAGCCTTTATTGCCACTGAAGCGCCGTGGTACCTGATCGTCGAGGCGCCGCCGAAGCTGCCACCCCGAAATCTCAGAGGGGTTTCCCATCCCCCTGAGGAAACGCAATATAGTGATTGAGACTGGAAATTCCTAATGTTTTCATGCCGGGAGCCGCGATTTTTTTGCCCCTCCCCTCAAGTGTCAGGCCGACCTGACAAATGAGGCTCTCAACCCGTGGACGCTATGCCGTCATGGCGCTGGCTGAAATGGCCCGCCGAGAGGCCGCCCGGCCAGACCCTTTTGAGGCCAAGCCGGCCTCCATCGCTGAAATCGCCGCCGCCCAGCATCTCTCCGCCGCCTATCTGGAACAGCTTTTTGGCCGGCTGCGCCGGGCGGGGCTGGTGGAATCGGCGCGCGGGCCTGGCGGCGGGTATCGGCTGCTGCCGGCGCCGGAGCGTATTACCATCGCCGCCATCATAGATGCGGTGGAAGAACCGATCTCGGCCACACGGTGCGAGGAAGGCAACCCCGGCTGCCTCGCGGGGCAGCGCTGCGAAACCCATGATCTTTGGGCGGAACTGGGCGGGCAAATCCGGCTTTTCCTGGCAGGTGTAACGCTGGCCGATGTGCTGGCCGGGCGCGTGCTGGGCCGTGCCGCCGCACCCCTGCCGGCTGGCTGAGCGCGCTATGTCCCGCCTTTACCTGGACGCCAATGCAACCGAGCCGATGCGCCCGGAAGCCATCTCTGCCATGGCGGAGGCATTGGCGCTGCCAGGCAATCCTTCTTCCGTCCATGCCGAAGGCCGCGCCGCGCGGCGCGTTTTGGAAGAAGCGCGGGAGGCGATTGCGACGCGCTTCGGGGCGCGCGGGCGGGATTTGGTATTCACCTCAGGCGGGACAGAGGCCAATGCGCTCGCCATCCGTGGCCTGGCCGCGGGGCGGCGTGTGCTGCTGGGCGCGACGGAGCACCCCGCCGTGCTGGCTGCTGCCGGACCGGATGCTGATGTGATCCCCGTGCTGGGCGATGGGACCCTGGATTTGGCGGCCTTGGACACGGCCTTGGCGTCCGGCGGCCCCGCGCTGGTGGCAGTCATGGCCGCCAATAATGAAACCGGCGTGCTACATCCCATTGAAGAAATTGCAGAAATCTGCCGGCGCCATGGCGCGCTATTGCATCTGGATGCGGTGCAAATGCCCGGGCGCCTGCCTTTTAACCTGGGTGCGGCTGATTCCATGGCGCTTTCCGCGCATAAAATGGGCGGCCCCAAGGGCGTGGGCGCCTTACTGCTCCGCCCCGGTCTGGACCCCGCACCGCTTTTGACCGGCGGCGGGCAGGAATCCGGCCGGCGCGGCGGCACTGAGGCTTTGCCCGCCATTGCTGGCTTCGCCGCCGCTGCCATCTGCCCCTTGCCCGAAGGCTTGGCCGCTTTGCGTGATGCCATTGAAGCCAGCGTGAAGGCCTTGGCGCCGGAGGTGATCATCGCCGGCAGCGGCGCTCCCCGCCTGCCCAATACCACCAGCCTGATCCTGCCAGGTGTGGCCGCGGAAACCCAGGTGATTGCGCTGGATTTGGGGGGGGTGGCGGTTTCCGCCGGCGCGGCCTGCTCCTCCGGCAAGGTGCGGCAATCCCATGTGCTGGCGGCGATGGGCTATGGCGCGGACGCGGCCTGCGCGATCCGCGTTTCCCTGCCCTGGAATGCGGGGGCGGAGACGGTAGAGCGGTTTTTGGACGCTTGGGGCGGGATGCGGGGGAGGCT